>JBEGTX010000047.1:0-16104 GCA_041179165.1 Pseudomonadota bacterium
ACGCCATCGTGAACGTGGTGCGCTGCTTCGATGACGAAAACGTCATCCACGTGGCGGGCAAGGTCGACCCCATCTCCGACATCGAAGTCATCCAGACCGAACTCTGCCTGGCCGACCTCGGCACGGTGGAAAAGAGCTTGCACCGCTACAACAAGGTGGCACGCTCCGGTGACAAGGAAGCCAAGGCCCTGGTCGACGTGCTGTTGAAGTGCGAGGCCGCGCTCAACGAGGCCCGCCCGGTTCGGGCCATCCCGTTCAGCAAGGAAGAACTCGTCATCCTGAAGCCGCTCTGCCTCATCACGGCCAAGCCCGCCATGTTCGTGGGCAACGTGGACGAAGGCGGCTTCGAGAACAACGCCTACCTCGACAAGCTGCGCGACTATGCTCAAAAGCAGAATGCGCCCGTCGTGGCCATCTGCGCCAAGACCGAAGCCGAGCTGTCAGAGATGGAAGACGCCGACCGCCTGATGTTCCTTCAGGAAATGGGCCAGACCGAACCCGGCCTCAACCGCTTGATCCGCGCCGCCTTCAAGCTGCTGGGCCTGCAGACCTACTTCACCGCCGGTGTGAAGGAAGTGCGCGCCTGGACCATCCATGTGGGCGACACCGCCCCTCAGGCGGCAGGCGTCATTCACACCGACTTCGAGCGCGGCTTCATCCGCGCCCAGACCATCGCCTTCGACGACTTCGTGGCCTTCAAGGGCGAGCAAGGCGCGAAAGACGCCGGCAAGATGCGCGCAGAAGGCAAGGAGTACATCGTCAAGGATGGCGACGTGCTGAACTTCCTGTTCAACGTCTGACATCTCAGCCGGCCTGCGATGCCGGCTGATGAAACGCGCCCCTTGTTCAATCGGCTTACTTAGACAGCACGTGCCACCCAGCCATTCCGTCGCCGCCATCCTCGTGGGCGATGCCGGTGAATGCAAGGTCAATGAGAAGCCGACAATCCCATCACGTCGCACTCACTGACTGGCTCGATTCGTACGGCGCAGCGCGGAGTCGTACAGCCCCTCACCTTGCTACCAGGCGTGGCGTTGCAAGTCACAGGCATGAGCTTCCCTGGTGCGACCTTCGGCTTTCGCCGCGCAGCCGAAGTCGCCACGGCCGGGCTACGAGGCGGGGCTGGCGACTGATCAGCCTTGCTCAACCGGACTATCAAGGCTTCGAGCAGAGCGGCGTCAGCATCTTTGCGCTGAGAGGGCTTTGCTGGCTGCGCCGTCTGCTTTGCAACAGGCGCCTTAGCAGTTGGCGCGTTCACCTTGGGTTCAGGCTGTGCAGCCACCGCTTGAGGCACGGGGCCGGGCTGAATCACCGGAAAAGAGCCCTCAGCCGCCGAACGCTGCGACAGGGGGGCAGGTTGCAGCGCTGCGTCCATGGGCACATCGATCACCGCCTGGGCCGTGGTCTGGAGTTCGTCAGGCACATGCGGATGAGCTTCGCCCAGGCCTGGAGGCGGTTTGGGGGATGCCGCAGGGACGGGCGCAGACGCGGCCACCGGCGGGTTCAATGCTGGCGGATTCAGTGGTCTGGCTACCAATGCGGGTAACCGTACCGTCGGCCACCAATTGAAGGTCACCACCGCCGAGAGCAACACGACCAGAGCGACACCAGCGAACCACGTTCGCGGACGCATGGGCCAGAACCTTAGCCGCGATTCGTCTTTTGAATCCCCCCCCGGAGAAAGCACGGATAAAATCCGGTGGGTGTTGCGATGAGAGTCCGATGGCGAGCCATGGGCCGGCACCTCTCCGAAGAGGCTTGGGCTGCTGTCTTGCGCAAAAGGAGGACGCTCTGCCTTCTTCAATTGCCGAGCCACCCAACGCAGCGCATGTTGTCCAACGGGTCGTGTTGCATCGTGCTTCTATTCAGAATTTGCGCCATCAAAGCGGGCAGCGCTCAAAAACGCGAATTTTAGGGACGATGTCCCTGCCCCCCGTTGGATTTACAGAAGCTTACCGTTTGTGTTAACCCTGACCCTCCTCAGCTTGCTGTACTTCCTGATGGCCTGCGTAGCCGTTGCGATGGTGGCATTTCCAACAGAGCGCAACACGATGTGGCTGCGTGCACGCGCCAGCCTGGCGCGACAGCGCGTTCAGTTCGGCAACACATTCAAACACGGCGCATCCCGTCGACAACTCAACCACCAGCGCCTGCATCGCTGGTGGGCAGGCATCAGCCGAACCCTGGCTCGCCGTGCGGCGTGGGGGTGCGTCGCCCTGTGTGCTGTCGCTCTTCCCGCCTTGTTGATTCTTAACTTCGCCTTGGCGCCGCGCCTCGACCTGAGCGACCGCACTGACGCCGAGCCTGAATCGATGGTGGCCTTGCTGCTGGCGGGCGAACAACTGGTGCCGCCGCCGGCCCTGCCACCTGATGTCTTCGTGTTGGCAGAAATCGCTCAAGACCGCCCGCAGCTGAGCACCGCCGATCGGAAATGGGAATTGCTGTCTCCGGACTTCCGCCAGCGCCTGCTGCTGGTGTTCAAGATCATGCGCGAGAAGCACGGCTACGACATGGTGTTGCTGGAAGGGTATCGAAGCCCTCAGCGCCAGGCCATGCTGCAGTCGCTTGGCCCGCACGTCACGAATTCCGGACCGTTCCAAAGCTACCACCAATTCGGGCGGGCAGCCGACTCGGCCTTTTTACGCGATGGCCGTATCGTCATCACCGAAAAAGACGCCTGGGCCATGCGTGGCTATGAGCTCTACGGTGAAACGGCCGAATCGGTAGGCCTGCGCTGGGGCGGGCGATGGAAGATGCGGGACTTCGGTCACGTCGAATTCGGAAGCCTCAATTCGACTCGTCCTGTCTTGCCCTGAAATTCGGTCGGACATTCGCGTCACGCCCTGTAACGCGATGTGCAAGTTGCAAGCGCTTTGCAAGGCCCGATCACGATAAACTGCGTCGCCCCCAATCCGCGACGTGCCCGCTGTCCGTCCGAACCTGCCGCCGTCGAGCGGCTTGTGCCCGCAAAGCGGCGCGCAGGTTCAAGGGGAATTCCTTCCCGCCCGGTCCACTTTCCTGCCATGCAAAAAATCCTGACGTTTGTGTTGAAGCCGCGAACGATGGCGGTAATCGGCATGCTGGCCTTGTCCCTGGTCCTGCTGATCGGCGCTGAAGAATTCGGTTTCGATTCAGCGTGGGTGGTTGCGGTCTGGGTGCTCGGCCTGCTGACATGGGCGCTCGTCAGGTTCGTCAAGTGGCGCCGCGGCGTGGGAGCGGCCAGTGGCCTCGAGCAAGCGGTCAAGACGCAATCGGGCAATGCAGCCCAGCGCGCTGAAAGCGACGACAAACGCGCGGAGATCCTCGCTCTGCGCAACCGCATGCTCGACGCCATCAAAACGCTCAAGAACTCGCGCCTGGGCGAGGTGTCGGGGGCGGGCGCGCTGTACGAGCTTCCCTGGTACATGGTAATCGGCAACCCGGCCGCAGGGAAAAGCACCGCCATTGCCAAGTCGGGCCTGCGCTTTCCCTTTGCCGACAAATCGGGCGCAGTGGTCAGCGGCATCGGTGGCACACGCAATTGCGACTGGTTCTTCACCACCGAAGGCATTCTGCTGGACACGGCGGGCCGCTATTCCGTTCACGAAGAAGACCGCCAGGAATGGTTCGGTTTTCTGTCGCAATTGCGCAAGTTCAGGCCCAAGGCGCCGATCAACGGCATCATCATTGCCGTCAGCCTGACCGAGCTGATGGGCAAGAAGCCCGAAGCCACGATCCAGCTGGCCAAGCACCTTCGCCAACGTGTCCAGGAGCTGACCGAACGCCTGGAAGTCATCGCACCGGTGTACCTCGTCTTCACCAAGGCCGACCTCATCTCGGGTTTTGCCGAGTTCTTCGAAGACCGCGACCGCAGCGAGCGCGACCAGGTCTGGGGCGCCACCTTTGCCTACGCGAACCACGAAACGGCTGACGCCGTGGCGCAGTTCGACACCCACTTCAACGACCTGTTCAATGGGCTCAAGGGGGCCTCGGTGGCCCGCATGTCGATGCAGCGCGGCCAGGAGCTGCCTCCGGGCGTCCTCACCTTCCCGCTGGAGTTCGCCGCGCTGCGCAACCCGCTGCGCACCTTCCTCAGCACCTTGTTCGAAGAGAACCCGTACCAGTTCCGGCCGGTGTTCCGCGGCTTCTACTTCACGAGTGCAGTGCAGGAAGGCAGCTCCACCAGCCGATCGGGCGAGCGCATTGCACAGCGCTTCGGCCTGCAGTTGCGCGACGTCACCACGGCGCAGGTGTACTCCGGTGAAGGCTTCTTCCTCAAGAACCTGTTCTCCAAGGTGATCTTCGCCGACCGCGACCTCGTCAAGCAGTACGCAAGCCGCACGAAGACGCGCCTGCGCATGCTGAGTTTCGCGGCCGGCGCCCTGGTGTTGGCGCTCTGCCTGGCCGGCTGGAGCTGGTCTTACGTGGGCAACCGCCAGTGGGTCCATAGCGTTCAAGCCGACCTCGACAAGGCCGTGAAGCTGCAGGCCGGCAAGACCGACCTCCAGTCGCGGCTCGAAGCGCTCGAGCTGATCCGTGACCGCCTCGCCCAGCTCGAGGAATACCGGCAGAGCCGGCCTTGGGCGGTGTCACTCGGCCTGTACCAAGGCGCGCAGATCGAGTCCGTGCTGCGCCGCGAGTACAGCGCCGGCGTGCGCGACATCATGTTCGCGCCCACCGCGGCCGCCATTGAGGCCTACCTGAAGGAGGTGAATGCGGGCGCGGCCTCGCTGCTTCCGATGGCGGCCCCGATGACGCCGGGCGCGCCACCGAGCGTGGCGTCATCGGCTTCATCCGCCTCGGCACCGCTTGCCGTCGCCAGCACAGCGCCGCGCTCGCCGACCGATCCCGCGCCGTACAGCAACGCGTCGGCCAACAACGTCACCGACGCGTACAACGCCTTGAAGACCTACATCATGCTGTCCGACCGCCACCGCGTGGAGGCGTCGCACATGAGCGACCAGGTCACGCGGTTCTGGCGCGGCTGGCTCGAAGCGAACCGTGGTGCCATGCCACGCGAGCAGATGCTCCGCCATGCAGAGCGCCTGATCTCCTTCACCGTGCTGCAGAGCGAGTGGTCCGACTTCCCTCAACTGGAAGCCAACGTCTCGCTGGTGGAGCAGACGCGCGAGAACCTCCGCCGGGTGGTCAAGGGCATGGCTGCGCGCGAGCGCGTGTACGCCGAGATCCGCGCGCGTGCCAGCACCCGCTTTCCGCCGCTGACGGTCGCCCGCATCGTGGGCGAGCAAGACAAGGCCATCGTGGTCGGCAGCTATGCGATCTCGGGCGCGTACACGCGCGCCGCCTGGCAGGGCTATGTGGCCGACGCCATCAAGGAAGCGGCCTACAAGGAACTCCAGACCGAAGACTGGGTGCTCAAGACCTCGGCACGCGACGACCTCAGCCTGGAAGGCAGCCCCGAGCAGATCCAGAAGGGCCTGGTCGCGATGTACAAGACCGACTACATCCGGGAATGGCAGCGCTTCATGCAAGGCATCTCGGTGCAGGAGTTCGCGGGCTTCTCGCAGGCCGTGGAGCACATGAACCGGCTGGGCGACTCGAGCCAGTCCCCGCTCGGCAAGATCGTGCAGACACTCTACGAAGAAACCTCTTGGGACAGCAATGCGCTGGTCAGCGGCCTCTGGACTCGCACCAAGACGGGCGTGGTCGACTGGTTCAAACGCACGGTGCGCGGCGGCTCGTCGGCCGAGGTCAACGTCGACCTGACGGCCGTGTCCGGCGGTGTCTCCATGGGGCCGGTAGCGCGCGAGTTCGCCCCCCTGTCCCGGCTGACCATGTCGCGTGACAACGCGCCCACGCTCATGAAGACCTACCTCGAGTCGCTCTCGAAGGTGCGCTCCCGCTTCAATCAGATCAAGGCCCAAGGCGACCCCGGGCCGGCAAGCCAGCAGTTCGCCCAGCAGACGCTCGATGGCGCAGGCTCCGAACTCGCCGACACGCTGAAGCTGGTCGACGAGCAGATGCTCAACGGCATGAACGACAACATCCGCGCGACCTTCCGGCCTTTCCTGGTTCGGCCGCTGCAGCAGGCCTTCCAGGTGCTCGTGCCGCCGGCGGAAGCCGAGATCAACCGGGTCTGGACGGCCAAGGTGCTCGAGCCCTATCAGCGCGACCTGAGCAGCAAGTACCCCTTTTCTCGGGATGCGCGTGTGGAGGCGGGCGCCGCCGAGATCGGCCGCATCTTCGGCGCCGAAGGTGCCATCGCCAAGTTCGCCACCGAGGGCCTGGGCACCCTCGTCACGCGCCGGGGTGACGTGCTCACCGCCCGCACCTGGGGCGATGTCGGCATCCGCTTGCGGCCCGACTTCACAGAAGGCTTCCGCAGCTGGGTGCAGCCGCTCGAGGCGCAAGGCGCCGGCGGTGCAGACGGCGCAGCAGGCGGCTCGGCTGAAGGCAAGACGGCATTCCAGGTTCTGCCTCAGCCGACCAGCGGCCTGACCGAGTACACCATCGAGATCGACGGCCAGGTGCTGCGCTACCGGAACACCTCGGCCTCGTGGGTCGACTTCGTGTGGCCGTCGTCGCAAGGCAAGCCAGGCGTGCGCATCAGCGGCATCACTTTCGACGGCCGTGCCGTGGAGTTCGCCAACTTCCCCGGCCGCTTCGGCCTCGAGAAGATGATCAACTCGGCCCAGCGCCGCAAGCTCGATGGCGGCGTATTCGAGTTCCGCTGGACATCCGGATCGCTGACGGTGCCCGTGCACCTGCGTATCATCAGCGCCCCCGGCGGCACGGCGAGCACAGGATCGGGCACCGGGTCGGGACCGAGAGGCACGGCCTCGCTGCGGGGCCTCGTCCTGCCCACGCTGGTGGTGGGCCCACCCAACAACGCGCCGGCCGGCAACACGTCCACCAGCACCCCACCAGCCAATAGCGCACCGGCTGCGCCAGCACGACCATGACCGCGCCGCATCAAGAGGTGCCCCTGGTGTACTTCGGCAAGGTGCCGTCGCGCGGCGATTTCGTGCGCAGCACGACCGGGGGGGCCCTGGTCCAGTTGCTCGACGAGTGGCTCGCCGCCACCATGGAAAACCTCAGCCTCGACACCCACTGGAAGGTCGTCTACGACGCGGCACCTGCCGTGCGGCTGGCGCTGCTGGGGTCTCAGGCCAAGGTCGGCATGGCCGGGCACCTGGCGGTCAGCGGTGATGGCTCCGGGCGCCGCTTCCCCTTCATCACGGCCGCGGTGTTCGACACGCGCCAACCGCTGGAGCAGCTCGCCAAGAGCATGCTCTGGCTGTGGCGGCCCTGGGCTCAGTTGCAGGAAGCCTCCCACACCGCCCGCCACACGGCCGACTTCGGCGACGTTCAACCCACGCTCGCCCAGCAGCGCGTGACACTCGACGAGCTCAGCATGGCGGACGCCCGCTGGGCAGAGGCCGAGCAGCACTCGCTGGGCGACGTCGAACAGCAGCTGCGCCACAGCGGCCACGACATCAACCTGCGGCAGAGCATCCTCGCGCTCGGTCTGCTGCTGAGGCCGTTGCTCAACGCGGGTGCCGGCCGCCTCGAGAAGAGCCTGCAGCTGCCCCTGCCCCACGGCGACGGCGCCCTGGTGACAGGCTCGCTGTGGCTCACGCTGCTGGCCCCGTTCCTGGCGCGGGTCGATTTCGAAGTGCTGCTGATGTGGCCCGATGTGGACCGCCAGCCCATGCTCTTCCTCGGCTTCAACGGCGCGTCGCCTCACGCCCTTCAAGCGGCATTGAGCCCCGTCGCGGGCGTGGGCAATGCGGTCTCGCTGGTGGCCTCGCAATGGGTGGAAGCCCATGTCGAGAACGAAGCCGGCCTGCGCAAGCTGTCGACCTACCTGCACGAGCCCGACCTGTCCCTCGGGCTGGCCGCGGCAACCTTCCGCGAAGTTTTTTTCGGACGCTGAACATGCCGAGCCGCTCTGCCTTCCCCTTCTCTCTGCTGAGGCCTCTCCTGCCAGCCGCTGCGGCCCTCGCGCTGCTCATCACCAGTGCGCTCCCTCCCGCCCACGCGGCCGAACCCGCCGCGCCCGGCCGCGTGGTGGTGAGCGGTGCGGTGCCCGACGAAGCCACACGCACGGCCATTGTCGCCAAGCTGCGTGGGCTGTACGGTGCCGAGCGGGTGGTCGACCAGCTCGTGGTCGACAACGTGGTGGCGCCTGCCAACTGGAGCCAGCACGTCCAGGACCTCATCACCCCGGCCCTCCAGAGCGTCAACCACGGCCGCATTCAGGTGCGCGGTCAGGACGTCGACATCCAGGGCGAGGTCATCAGCGACACCGAACGCCAGCGGGTGAACAGCAGCCTGGCGGCGGCGCTGAACCCCACCTACACTGTCAAGCAGGAGCTGCGCGTCGCGGCCTCCGAGCAGGCACTGATCGACCGGCTGCTCGCCAACCGGATCGTCGAGTTCGAGGCCGGCAGCGCCGTGCTGCGCCCTCAGGGCGCAGCCTTGCTGGACGAGCTGGCCAAGCTGCTGTCGCAGATGGGCACGAAGCCGGTGGAGATCATCGGCCACACCGACAGCGCCGGCTCGCGTGATGCCAACGTGGCCCTGTCGCTGGCCCGTGCGGATGCGGTGCTGAGCTACCTGGTGGCCAAGAAAGGGCTGCCCGCGACCCGCCTGCGCTCCGCGGGCGCCGGGCCCGACCGCCCCGTGGCGAGCAACACGTCGGCCGACGGCCGGGCGCGTAACCGCCGCATCGAGTTCCGCGTTACGCAGTAGGCGCGTCCTGGGTGCCCAGCAGGTCTTCGAGCTGGCTGAGTGCAGCGGGGTCTTTCACCACGTGCTTGAGCCACAGGTGCAACGGCATCTCGCCCCACTGGGCCGCCTTGTCGGCGAGGTAGGCCACGGGGCTGTGGGGTTCGGTCCGGCGGAAGAACGCAGCCACCTCGCGCAACTGCGCCAGCGCCTGGTCGCGGCTGCGCAGAGGCCCCGTTGCAGCGATCGGGGCGTCGCCGGGCTCTGCACCTGGCGCGTCTGAGCCCGCTCCGCTGACCACCGCACCGGGCTCGGCCCGCGCCGGCTCCGACTGGCCCGCCAGCCCAGCACCACCGAGTTCACGCACCAGGCGCTCGACGCCGTACTGGCACTCCTGCAAGGCATCGCGTGCCGACACGAAGCTCGGCCCCTCGGCACCGAGGTGGGTGTCAACCACCGCCTGCAATCGCGCCAGGGCCTCGTTGCAGGCCTTCACTTCAACCCACTGTTCGCGCAGCCAGGCGGCGGGGGTTTCCTTCTGGGCGCGTGCCAGCTCGGCCAGCGTAACCCGGCCTTCGGACATCTGCACCGCGTCGTCCGGGTCGCGCTCGATGGCGGCCTGCAGGTGGCGCGCCTCGGCCAGATCGGCCAGGCTGTAGGTGGTGCCGGCACTGCGCAGCACGGGCAGGCGTGGGGCCAGGGCCTCGGTGCGGGTCAGCAGCCAGTTCAGCGTGCCGACGCGCTGCTCGTGGTCGCCGTGTTCCGGCCTGGGATGGAGGTCGGGCCAGTACTGCTCGCACAGCGCCGCGCAGAGCTGAAGGCCTTCGGCCAGCCCGGCGTAGCCGCGCTGCGAGGTGAGCGCCTCGGCATACCAGTTGGCCACCCGCAGGTCCTTGGTGCGGTCGCGAAGCAGCGCGGCGCAGGCGGTTTCCACACCCGGCCAGTCGGCCACCTTGAGGCGTGTGACCCACTCGCCCTGGTCGAGGCTCGGGTCGTCGAAGCGGCGCATATCCTCGATGGCATCGAACTCGCGGGAGAACGAGAGGTCTTCGCCACAGGGTGCCTCAGGACGAACGGGCGGCAGCAGGGTTGGGTTCATGCGGGTCTCTGAAATCGGTGTCGGTGTCGGTGCCAGGCTCAGCGCACCTGGTAGCTGAATTGGCCCTGGGCAGAGGCGGCCACCTTGATGCGCTGCAGCGGTTTGCCCTTGGCCATGCGTGCCAGCAGCTGTTCGGCCATCTCGGGCAGCAGCGTGCCGCTCAGGATGTGGTCGACGTTGCGGGCACCGGTGTCGACCTCGGTGCAGCGGGCCAGCACAGCGTCCACCAGGCTGTCGTCGTAGACCAGCTTGGCCTTGTGCTGCGCGCCCACACGCTCTGCGATGCGGTCGAGTTTCAGGCGGATGATGGACTCGAGCACTTCGTCGTCCAGCGGGTAGAACGGCACCACCTGCATGCGGCCGATGAAGGCGGGCTTGAAGGTCTTGTAGAGCGTGGGGCGCAGCAGCTCGGTGAGGGCCGCTGCATCTGGCCGCTCGTCCACGCTCTTGTTGAGGCAGGCTTGCATCAGCGTGGCCGAACCCGCATTGCTGGTGAGGATGATCAAGGTGTTGCGGAAGTCGACCTGGCGCCCTTCGGAGTCGTCCAGCACGCCCTTGTCGAACACCTGGAAGAACAGCTCGAGCACATCCGGGTGAGCCTTCTCGACTTCATCGAGCAGCAGCACGCTGTAAGGCTTGCGGCGCACGGCTTCGGTCAGCACGCCCCCTTCGCCATAGCCCACGTAGCCAGGGGGCGAGCCCTTGAGACCGCTGACGCTGTGCGCCTCCTGGTACTCGCTCATGTTGATGCTGATGAGGTTGCGCTCGCCGCCATACAGCACATCGGCCAAGGCCAGCGCGGTCTCCGTCTTCCCAACGCCCGAGGGGCCGACGAACAAGAACACGCCGCGCGGTTTGTCAGGGTCTTCCAGGCCGGCGCGCGCCGTGCGCACGCGCTGCGCCACGGCCTCGAGCGCATGGGACTGGCCGACCACACGGGCCTCCAGCGAGGGCTTGAGCTGCAGCACGGCCTTGATCTCGTCCTTGATCATCTTGCCCAGAGGGATGCCAGTCCACGCGGCCACGATGCCGGCCACCACGTGGCCATCGACCTGCATCGACACCATCGGGGCCTCGCCTTGCAGCACGGCCAGCGCGGACAACTGCCGCTGCAGCTCAACCGCCAGTTGGGCGGCATCCTCATTCGCAGCGGCGTCGGGGGCCGCGCCTTTGCAGGCGTCGATCCGGGCCCGCAGTGCAACGATGCCCCTTACCAGCGTGAGCTCTTCCTGCCAGCGGGCGTTGAGCGCGAGCGACTCGCTTTCGGTGACGGCACGCTCGGCGCGAAGCTCCTCGATTCGGGCGGTGGGCCCGCCATCGGTGGCATGTTCGCGTTCGAGCGCACGAAGCTCGGCGTCGGTACGCTCAAGCGTGCGCGTGAGGTCTTCGATCGCAGCGGGGGTGGCCGTCAGACCGAGTGCCACTTTCGCGCAGGCGGTATCGAGCACGGAAATCGCCTTGTCCGGCAGCTGGCGCCCGCTCACGTAGCGGGCCGACAAGCGCACGGCCTCGGTGATCGCGTGGTCGACGATGCGCACCTGGAAGTGCGACTCCATCAAAGGGGCCATGCCGCGCAGCATGGCGGCGGCCAGCTGCTCGCTGGGTTCTTCGACCTTGACCACCTGGAAGCGGCGCGCGAGCGCAGCGTCTTTCTCGAAGTACTTCTTGTACTCGCCCCAGGTGGTGGCCGCGACGGTGCGCAGCTCACCCCGCGCGAGTGCGGGCTTGAGCAAGTTGGCGGCGTCGCCCTGGCCGGCGGGGCCGCCCGCGCCGATGAGCGTGTGGGCTTCGTCGATGAACAGAATGATCGGGTGCGGGCTCTTCTTGACCTCGGCGATGACATTTTTGAGCCGGTTCTCGAACTCGCCCTTCACGCTGGCGCCGGCCTGCAGCAAGCCCATGTCGAGCGTGTGCAGCTCGACACCCTGCAGCGCAGGCGGCACATCGCCCTGCGCCATGCGCAGGGCCAGGCCCTCCACCACCGCCGTCTTGCCCACGCCGGCTTCGCCCGTGAGGATGGGGTTGTTCTGGCGCCGGCGCATGAGGATGTCGATCATCTGCCGGATCTCGGCGTCCCGCCCGATGACCGGGTCGACCAGGCCCTGGCGTGCCCGCTGTGTCAGGCAGGTGGTGAACTGATCGAGCGCGGGCGTGTTCGACGAGCCAGGGCGAAAGGGCTCATCGTCCCCCCCGGGTTCGCCATCGGCAGCATCGGCATCGGCGGTGCGCAGCACGTCTTGCGACTCCACTGAGCCGCGCGTGATCTCATCGAGCCGGTGCTTGAGCTCCTCCCGGTTGAAGCGCGCGAACAGGGGCGAGCCCCGCGCCGCGAGCTGGCTCAGGTTGGGCGCCGTGAGCAGCGACAGCAGCAAGTGGCCGCTTCGGATGCGCGCCGTGTGGGCCGTCAAAGAGGCGATCAGCCAGGCCTGTTCCAGCAGGTCGGGCAGGTGGGCGCTGAACACGGGCGTGCGGGTGTTGCCCTCCTTGAAGCGGGCGAGTTCCTTCTCCAGGTCGCTGCGAAGCTGGGTCGGCGACACCTCGAAGTGGCGCACGAGCACGCTGAAATCGCTGCGCGGTTCGTCGAGCAGCACGAGAAAGAGGTGCTCCAGGTCGACCTCGTAATGACCGCGCGCCATGCACAGCGAGGCGGCTTTTTCAGCGGCCTTGCGGCAGGTGTCGTTGAGTTTGGAGATCAGTGTTTTCAGTGAGCTGGACATGGCTTGCGGGAATGCTGTGCGGTCTGTTCTGGGAAGGCGGGCAAGCTGGCCTGTCAAGCTGCCGCGTGGATGTCGTAGTGCACGTCCTGCCGGTCGTCCTGGCCGGGCTTGGACACCAGGAACGTGTTGAAGCCGAGCGCTGCGCTGGCGCCGCTGCGTGTTGCCAGCTGCAACGGGGCGATGGCTTCGGCCTTCAGGCGCAGCGAGACCTCGTACTCAAGCGACACGCCGGTGAGCAGCGTCAACAGTTTCTTGAGCGCCGCCGCCGCGCTGCCGCCCGGCAGAAAGCTCTTGTGGCGCGTTTTGTCGAGCGGGCCGAAGGTCAGGCGCACACGCAAGTCCCGCTGCCAGACGCGTTCGCCCAGCACGGCATCGGTGCCGAGCCGGGCCTGCGACAGACCGAGCCGGCTCACCCCGTCGTTCGGCAGATCGAACCACCGGCCGACGAACTGCTCCGCCTTCACGGGCACGGAGAAGTAGTCGGCCAGCACGCGCGCCAGGTGCGGCGCCGACATCTGGCGCTGCTGCAGCAGGCCGCTGAAGTACGCGAGCGATTCATCGTGCACCGGGCCGGGGGTATCGGCGAGCCGGTTTCTGAGGCCCTTGAAGCCCAGGCCGCCGAACGCGAGCACCTGCGGTGTGAAGTGCCGGTTGCGATCGAACTCGTATTGCAGGGCGAGGCGGCTCTTGCGCCAAGCCTTGAAGAACAGCAGCACGGCGCGGTGCTGGAAGATGTCGAGGAAGGCCCGAGCCGCGCGGTCCTTGTCGAAGAGCTCGCGCCGCGCGATCTGCTCGGTGTAATGGCTGGGCAGCGTGCCCGCCACGCCCAGCAGCCCCATGAAGGCTGGCGTGATGTCCACGCGCCGCGGCGGCACCCTGAGCTGCGAGCCGGCCTCCAGAGGCGTTTCATCGATGAGCAGCAGCGACTCGATCTCGCTCGACGGAAACGCAAGAGACAGCGAGTTTCGAAACAGCAGGCGCGTGGCAACGACGTCGCCGCCGGGCTCGTCTTCGTTCTGCATGAACCATTGCTCGAGCAGGCGCACGGCCTGAACGAAGTCGAACCGATACGGCTGCGCGAGCAGCCGCTCGATCACAGCAAGGGGCTGTCGCCGCTGCGCCGTGGACATGCAAAGAGCTCTTGTTGGGTGCGCGATGAAACGACCTTCAGCTGGGTGAAGCTGTTGGCGTGTGCGCTGAGTGCGAAGAAGTGGTCCAGCACCATGGCAAAGAGGCGCAGGCCGGAGCCGACGAAGTGGGTGTCGTTCAAGCTCAGGCGGATCTCGGTGCCGCGCACGAAGCTGGCGAAAGGCTGGCCGGCAAGCCAGGCCGTGGCAGGCTTGAAATCGATGGCCGACAGGCTGTCGATCTGCCGCCGCGTGACAGCGCTGCGCGGCAGGTCGTACAGGCGCAGCATCTCCCGCAACGCATCGATGCCGCCGCCCGAGAGCGACAAGTGGTTCACGGACAAGTGCGACACCAACCGCCACAAGGCGCCCTGCCCCTGCTCGAACCGCATGGTGGCCGTGGGCTTGCGCAGCAGGCGAATTTCCTTGGCCGGGGCGCTGCCCTCCATGAAGAGGTCGCCGCCCGGGTTGCCGATGCTCAGGCTGCGCGGCACATCGCGGTTGCTGGCCGTCACCATCACCGACAGCGTTTGCGTGACGGGCGCGGCCGGGTTGAACGCCGCATCGACGATCGACAGCTCGTGCTCGAAGCCCGGGCTGATGGCGGCCACGTTCTCGTTGCGGTGGCTGTGCCAGTAGCGCCCGCCCTGGTCGTCGCCGTCACCGAGGTCATCGTGGCGGAGCGAATAGAACGGCCGGAAGGAATCGACCTCTTCGTCCTGCGCCGACTGGCTGACGCGGCGCACACTGTCGACCGAGTACACCTCGTAGCCGAAGGGCCGCCGGCCGTCGGGCAGCAGCGGATAGCTGGCCGACGCGTGGGTCAGCTGGATCGGGTCGGCGTTCTGCTTGAAGAGGTTCACGACCGGTGTGCAACCGAGCTGCAGGTTGCTCTGGTCGACCGTCTCGAGCAGGCGCGTCTCGTCGGAGTCGGAACGCATGCCCCCGAGAAGGAAGTGCAGCAGGCAGGTGGTGCCGCTGAAGCCTTCAGGCAGGTCGAGGGGCAAGTCGAGGAAGTTGAACTTCTCGGGGAATGCGAAGTACTCGGTGAGCAGCCGATAGGCCGGGTTGGAGCGCGCGTCGAAGTCGATGAGCGATTCGTCGTCCGCAAAACCGACGGGCAGCGGCGTGGCGTCTTTCAGCAGCTGCCAGCGGCCGCCGGCCGACTCCTGGACGCCTGTCGCCAGCACCTGCGTGCTCAGCACCTCGCGCAACGCGCTCACCTGCGACGCATCGCCCGTGAGGTGCACGCGCAGGCGCGGCCCGAGCGATGCCCAGGTCAGGTCGGGCGACAGCAGGTGAAGCTCCACCGTGAACACACTGCTCACGCCGGCAGGCAGTGTTGCGCCTTCGGTCAGCGGCGCGGCCGCGCGGAACCCGGCGGCTGCGATCTCGAGCGGCACCAGCTTGACCTCATAGGCGCTGCGAAAACCGCAGGCCACCTCCTTGATCGCTCTGGAGGACATGGCAGCGCCACGTGGCACCCGCGTCGGTTGGTTCATCTGCTGCGCCAGCGAGCCGAGTTCGAACTGCGCAATGGCGCAGGCCGGAAAGGGCCGAAGGTAATGCGGGTACAGCACCTCGAAGAACGACTCGGTGATGCGCGGGAAGTCGTCGTCCAGGCGCTTGTGCACCCGTGCCGCGATCAGCGCAAAGGACTCAATCATGCGCGCCACGTGGGGGTCGTCGCCGCCCTCGGGCGACCCCATCAGCCGGCCGGCCACTTTCGGGTAAGCCTGCGAGAAACTGGCGGCGTGCGAGCGCAGGAAAGCCAGCTCGCGTTCGAAATGGGGAAGCAGGTCTTCCATGATCAGGTGGCTCGGTGCCGTGCCTCGCGGTGCACGCTGTACTGTTGGGTCATGGTCTGCAGCATGGCGTCGAAGCTCACCGGCTCCTCGCTCGGGTTCAGCACCAGCAGCGCGTGGATCGCGAACTTGAGACGCTGGGTGCTGCTCCCGTCGACCTCGAGGAACACACGCACCTGGCGCAGCCGCGGCTCATGATGCGAGATGGCGCGCTCGATCGACTGGCAGATGAAATTGCGGTCGTTCGGGTTCAGCAGCGTGAGCGACACGAAGTCGTCCATGCCGTAGGAGAGGATCGAATGCCGCGTCTGCTCGAACTCGTCGAGCACCTGCTCACTGAGCCCGCGCCGGGTGTTCAGCAGGGCCTCCAGGTCGCGTGCCACGCTCTCCTTGATCTGCTCGAGGTTGAAGGTGCGCACCGACGCCGCCTCGGCCGGGCCCGAAGACAGGTCGAGCATGCGGTCGAGCAGGGAGGGCAGGTAGCGCTGCGACATGCGGCCTGTCCGTCAAGGCAGGGTGATGGTGACGTGCGCGACTTTGGGCGGCAATGTCACGATGCCGGTGTAGCCGGCCAGGTCGGCCTCGGTGCTGCTGCGCAGCGACCACTGCATCGACACGAAGGCCACCAGGCCGAGCAGGCCGAACACGCTGGCAATCACCCACACCGGAACCTCATGCCGCAGCGC
>JBEGTX010000048.1:0-4199 GCA_041179165.1 Pseudomonadota bacterium
GGGCTGAACGCGAACCGGTTTGGTCATGGCCCTGCCGCGCCGGGATTTCGCCCCGGCAGGCGAGTCACCTTTGGCGTCCCCAAGGTAACCCAAAGGACTGCGGCCTGTGAGGCGTCGCCCCTGCGGGGAAGCTGAGTCGCCCGATCTTGGAAGGGGCGTGTGGAACTCGCTACGCTCCCTTCGGTCGCTGCGCTCAGACAACCACACGAAGTCAGATTGGAAGCGCTTCGCGCCCCTTCCAAGACCGGGCGCCTCAGCCGACGCTCAATGGCCGCGAGAACTTTTGGCCCCCACGTCCCTTCGGTCCTGCTCTGCCAGCCGCGCTGAGCCGCAGGCTCAGCTCTTCGCCAGGCATGAACAGTCCACTGGACTGTTCATGTCCGGGCTCAGCCCCCCGAGGGGGCGCCCACGGGTCGACCGGCAGAGCCGGCTCTCGCGTGGTTGCTTGGTCAACACCTGAAACGCGCCAGCCGGCCCTCCCTTCGCTCCGGTCGAAGGCGCTGTTGTTGACCATTGGTGTGCGCCTACGCGCTTGCACCGACATCCACTCCCGTGGTGTCTGGTTCAGGTGCGCATGTGAGATGAGCACTGGGGCCCGCTCGCCTTGCACGATAGGGCCTGCGCATGAACAGTCCGTCGGACTGTTCATTCGTGACCTCAGCCCTTGGTGCGCGGTGCGCTGGCGCGCAGGCCGGCCAGCAGCGTGTGCAAGCGGGTGTGCTGGATTGGGCTCAATTGGCTCTGTTCCAGCAGTGAAGCGATCTGCTGGTCGATGGAGGCTGGCGTCTCGGCAGGTGCTGGTCGGCTTTCGAGTGCGGCCTTCATGGCGCGCAGCTTGAGGTCTCGGCGTGCGGCCTGGTGTTCTTCGGGTGTGGGCAGGTCGAGCGCGGCTTCGAGTTTGAGCAGGGCTGCGTCTGTCGCGGCACTGTCGGGCGTGCCGGCCGCTGGTGTAGCTTGCTTGCGCTTGTCGAGCGCGCGTGTCCAGGCTGCTGGCAAGGCGGCGACGTTCGGCAGTGCCTCCCAAGCGGCGGTGTCCACGTTCTCACCGCCATCGGCTTCACGCGCTTCGCACAACTTGAGTTGACCGAGCAGGCCGTCGATGCCTTGCTGCCAGCGGCGCTGTGCGCTGTCGTTCACGTGCTGCTGCGCGTTGGCTCGGGCGTTCTTGAAGCGTGACTCCAGTGAGCCAGCTTGCGCACGCGAGGTTTCGCCAGCCTGGCGCCAGGCGGAGTCGACTTCGGCGAGGGTGCGCTTGATGTCGGCGAGTGGGCTGTCGGCGTGCAGGGCTTCCAGGCGCTCGATCAAGGCCACGCGGGCGGTCTCTTGCACCTTGAACTCGGCATCGCGTGCGCTGAAGGCGGCTTCGCGTTGGGCGAAGACGGCGTCTGTTGCGGCCTTGAACTCGGCCCACAAGGCGTTTTCGACCTGACGCGACAGCGGCAGTTGGCGTGCGTGGTGCTGCCATTCGGCTTGCAGGTCACGCACCTGCGCAGTCAAGGGCGCACCGCGGTCGGACGGGCCGTTCTGGGCGAGCTCTTTCGCACGGGCGACCAAGCGCTCCCGCTCGGCCTGTGCGGTGCGGCGGGCTTGTTGCAGGGGCTGCTCAAGGCGTGCGATGGTGGCCGCGTGGCGCTCGAGCAATGCCTTGCTTGCCTTGCGCGGGACCGTGTGTTCAACCGGTCCGAGCTTGCGCCATTCGAGTTGGAAATGGTCCAGCAGGCGCGCGGCTTCCTTGAATGGCCGACCACCATCGTCGCTGGCGCCATCGGGTGCGGGCGAGGCGTCGAGCGTGTCGAGCAAGGCCTGGCGGGCCAGCAGGTTGGTCTGGCGTGCGGCTTCGAGCTGCACCAGGTGGGCGGCCACGGGCACGTAGGCCAGCTTCACGGCCTCGTCGAAACGCTTCCAAAGCGTCTGGCTGGTGGCGCCACCCAGGCGGTCGAGTTCTTTCCAGCGCTTGCGCAGCGTGTCGATTTCGTCGGCCAAGGCCTTGGTGTTGAACTTCGCGCCTTCGAGCGACTGGGCCGCGGTGGTGCGGTTGGCGAGGGCCTCGGCCTCGGTGACGAGGTCGTCGCGTGCGCGGCCCCCGCCCCACTGCTGCCAGCCCTTGAGGCGTGCGTACTCGGCCTGCACGGTTTGCAGGCGCATGCGCAGCGCAACGTCCGGGATGCTGTCGGTGGCGGCGATGGCATCGAGTGCGGTGAGGTGCTGGTGCGTGTCGGCCAGATGGCCTTCCGCCAGCGCCTGCTCGGCCTGCTGGAGCAACGGCTCCAGGTCCACATGGCGTGCGGCCTTCTGCGGCTTGCTCTCGGCCTTCACGCGGGCGGGCCGGGCCTCGGCGGCCGGGGCTTTGCGGGGCTGGCGTGCCTTTTGCCAGGCGTTGAAGCGCTCGTCGAGGGCGGCGGCGAGCGCGGCATCGGCGACGGCGGGCAAGGCTTGCCAGCGGCTGTTCGCCGACGGGGCCCGGAGCGCTGTCACTGCCACGGCCTCTGCATTCACAGGGTTGGTCGCCAATGCGCCATCAGCCGCTGGCGATGCAGCGTCAGCAGGGCGATCAGAGGGCGCCACTTCCACAGGCGCTGCTGGCGTGGCCGGAGACGGTGTGTCGGGCGGCGTGGCGGACACGTCGGCCACCTGCTGCGCCACCGCATCGAGCGGCTCGGGTGTCGCCTCAGGCGCAGGGGCATCAGTGGCCTCGGTCACCACAGCGGGCTCGGCCGGCAAGTCGCTGGCGACTGCGGATGTGGGTTCGGCGGCTTCGCTGGCCAGTGCAGAGGGTGATGCATCGATCTCTGCCGTGATCGGCGTTGGCGTGGTGTCGCTGGCAGCCGTCGTGGCGGGTGCAGCGTCCGGCAGCTGCAAGGACGCCAGAAATTCGAGCCGAGCCTCGATGGTCTCGCCCTGATGCACGGCCGCTTGCAGCCCTGCCGCCAAGGCGCCGGCTTCGGCCGGCTGCGTGGCGAGCACGTCTTTCAGGTGCTGTTGCGAGGCGGTCAGCGTGGCGCGGTCGGCCTCGCCAGTGGCGAGCTGCGCCAGCAGCGATTGAAAGCCCTTCAGCGTGTGCGCCGCCTGCGCGTTCCAGCGCACGAGGTGGGCCTCGCGCTCGCCGCGTTCGTGGGTGAGGGCGGTGAGCCGGGCCGATGCGTCGGCAAAGGCCGCCTGCTGCTCAGGGGACACCAGCGCTGCATCGAGCGCACGCCAAGCGCGGTCGAGTTCGACCAATCGGTTGGTGGGAATGAGCGGCTCGCCCAGCAGCACGGCGGCGGTCTGGATGAGCTGCGTGGCGCGCTCATCCGTTTCACGGCGTGCTTTCAGCTGGGCGCGGCCTTGCTTGGCCGCTTGGAACACACGCCGATCGTGCGTGCGGAACTCCAGCTCGGCGGCTTGCATCGCGGCTTCGGTCGTGAGAGCCCGCACGGCGGCGAGCTTCACATCGACCACCGGGCTTTCCTTGGCCACGCTCAACAGCGCGTCGTCGTTGCCTTGCGCTTGCTGCAGGCGGTCGGTCCACACCGCGCTGGCGAGCTGCTGGGCCTGGGCGGCTGCTGCGGCGGCCTGGGCCTTCGCCTGTGCCTTGGCTTGTTCGGCAGCCTGCGCCGCGGCGATGTCGGCCGCCTTGGGGCGGGACTTGGCGGCGGGCGTGTCTTTCTTCTTGGGTTTGAAGATCCAGCTCAGCATGATCGGCGCGTCTCGGTCGGTGTGGAAGGCGGATGGTGCCACCATTTGTGCAAGAACTGCACGCCCGCAGGCCCTGAGCCGGGCGGGGTGAAAGCGGGGCGGTTGCGGAGCGGGAGGATCGATCCTTCCCGCCGCAGCGCCGGTCAGCGAATCAGTGGATCAGTGGCTGCGGCTTGCTCAAGCGGCCGAGCCACCGAGGCGCGCACGGTGGCGCGCAATCTGTGCACGCACCTGAACCGGTGCCGTGCCGCCCAGCACATTGCGGGCATTGAGCGAGCCGCGCAGCGTGAGCACCTCGAACACGTCGTCGGTGATGGTGGCGTGGAAGCCTTGCAGCGTGGCCAGTGGCAGCTCGCTCAGGTCGACCCCCAGGTCGATGGCCTGCTTCACTGCATGGGCCACGACCTCGTGGGCATCACGGAAGGGCAGGCCCTTCTTGACCAGGTAGTCGGCCAGATCGGTGGCGGTGGCATAACCACGTCGCGCAGCGGCTTCCATCGCCTGCGGCTTGACGACGATGCCGG
>JBEGTX010000049.1:0-3714 GCA_041179165.1 Pseudomonadota bacterium
CTGGCCGGCATGAAGGACTCCAAGGTGATCGTCGCGATCAACAAGGATGCCGAAGCACCGATCTTCAGCGTGGCCGACTACGGCCTCGAAGCCGATCTGTTCGTGGCCGTGCCTGAGCTGACTGCAGCACTGTGATACGGGCTTGAGCCCCCACCCGCCAAGCCGCGCTGTCCAGCGTGGCTTGGCGGGTTTTTCTTGATTCAGTTTTCACGTGCGGGCGCCGTTGCCCCATCTGTGCCCCCGAGCCAACCGAGGAATGCCATGAGTTACGTCGCCCCCGTCAAAGACATGTTGTTCTGCATGCAGGAGCTTGCCAACCTGAACGCCGTGGCCCAGTTGCCCGGCTTCGAGGAAGCGGGCATGGAGACGGCGACCGCCGTGCTTGAAGAATGCGCCAAGTTCAACGAAGGCGTGCTCGCCCCGCTGAACTTCGAGGGCGACAAGAATCCCTCGTTCTGGAAGGACGGCAACGTCACCACGACGCCAGGCTTCAAGCAGGCATTCAAGCAGTTCGGTGAGGGCGGCTGGCAAGGCCTGCAGCACCCGGTGGACTTCGGCGGCCAGGGCCTGCCCAAGACGGTCGGCGCGGCCTGCATCGAGATGCTCAACAGCGCCAACATGAGCTTTGCACTGTGCCCGCTGCTGACCGACGGCGCCATCGAGGCCCTGCTCACGGCCGGCACGCCCGAGCAGCAGTCGGTGTACCTGCCCAAGATGATCTCGGGCGAGTGGACCGGCACGATGAACCTCACCGAGCCGCAAGCCGGCTCCGACCTGGCCCTCGTGCGCACCCGCGCCGAGCCGCTTGGCGACGGCACCTACAAGATCTTCGGCACCAAGATCTTCATCACCTACGGCGAACACGACATGGCGGGGAACATCGTGCACCTGGTGCTCGCCCGCGTGGCCGGCGCGCCGGAAGGCGTGAAGGGCATCAGCCTCTTCCTCGTGCCGAAGTTCCTCGTGAATGCCGACGGCTCGCTGGGCGCCCGCAATGACGCGCACTGCGTGAGCATCGAACACAAGCTGGGCATCAAGGCGAGCCCCACCGCCGTGCTGCAGTTCGGCGACCACGGTGGTGCCATCGGCACGCTGGTGGGTCAGGAGAACCGCGGCCTCGAGTACATGTTCATCATGATGAACGCGGCGCGCTACGCCGTGGGCATGCAGGGCATCGGCCTGGCCGAACGCGCTTATCAAAAGGCGGTTCAGTACGCCCGTGATCGCGTGCAGTCGCGCCCGGTCGACGGCTCGTTGCCTGGCAGCGCCCCCATCATTCACCACCCCGACGTCAAGCGCATGCTCATGACCATGCGCGCGCTGACCGAAGGCTGCCGCGCCATGGCACTCACCGCCGCGGCCGCCTATGACACGGCCCATGCCCACCCCGACGCCGACGTTCGCAAGCAGAACCAGGCCTTCTACGAGTTCATGGTGCCGCTCATCAAGGGCTACAGCACCGAGATGAGCATCGACGTGGCCAGCCTGGGCGTGCAAGTGCACGGCGGCATGGGCTTCATCGAAGAGACCGGCGCAGCGCAGCACTACCGCGACGCCAAGATCCTGAGCATCTACGAAGGCACCACCGCCATCCAGGCGAACGATCTGGTCGGCCGCAAGACTTCGCGTGACAACGGCGAAACGGCGCTTCAGTTCGCCTCGCATGTCGCGATGACGGAAGCACTGCTGGGCTTGAGCACCACCGACAACGCTCGCGCCGTGCTCAAGCGTCTGACTGCCGCACGCGAAGCCTTCGAAGGCGTGGTGAGCTTCATCGTGGCCAACACACGCACCAACCCCAATGCGGCGTTCGCAGGCTCGGTGCCTTACCTGATGCTGGCTGGCAACCTGGCTGCCGGCTGGCAGCTGGCGCAATCGTTGGTGGTGGCCGAACGCCAGTTGGCCGCAGGCGAGGGCGATGCCGCCTTCCTGACCGCCAAGGTCGTCACGGCGCGCTTTTACGCCGATCACCTGCTGAGCCGAATTCCGGGTGTCCGTGACAGCATCGTCGAAGGCGCCGGCAGCGTGACCGCGCTGGCCCTCGACGCGTTCTAAAATCGCAGGCGAACGGGGCGGCGTGCTGCCGCTCCGCTGTACCTGTGCGTCCCGCTGTACCGCGTTGTGCCGTGCAGAAGGGCGTTTGCTCCGGGCGGCCTGTGCGCCGCTTTCCCCTCGCTGTTGTTGTCCTTTCGGAGATGCTCGTGGCCCTGCCTCCCATTCTGCAAAACCTGCCTCTGCCCATCATCGGGTCACCGCTGTTCATCATCAGCAACCCCAAGCTCGTCATCGAGCAATGCAAGGCAGGTGTCGTGGGCTCCATGCCCGCGCTCAATGCGCGTCCGGCCGAGCTGCTCGAAGAGTGGCTGAAGGAAATCACCGAAACGCTGGCCGCCTACAACAAGGCCAATCCTGACAAGCCTGCAGCACCGTTCGCCATCAACCAGATCGTGCACAAGAGCAACGACCGGCTCGATCACGACATGGCCTTGTGCGCCAAGTACAAGGTGCCCATCATCATCACCTCGCTGGGCGCACGCACCGACGTCAACGACGCCGTGCATGCCTGGGGTGGTGTCGTGTTGCATGACATCATCAACAACACCTATGCCAAGAAGGCCATCGAGAAGGGCGCCGACGGTCTCATCGCTGTGGCGGCGGGCGCTGGCGGTCACGCCGGGGTCAAGAGCCCGTTTGCCTTGATCCAGGAAATCCGCCAGTGGTTCACCGGCCCGCTGGCGCTCAGCGGCTCGATCGCGAGCGGTGATGCGGTGCTCGCAGCGCAGGCACTCGGTGCCGATTTCGCCTACATCGGTTCGGCCTTCATCGCCACCGAAGAGGCGCGGGCCGTGCCAGGCTACAAGGAAATGATCGTTGCGAGCAACAGCGACGACATCGTCTACAGCAACCTCTTCACCGGCGTGCACGGGAACTACCTGAAAGGCTCCATCACGGCGGCTGGTCTCGACCCCGACAACCTCGCGGTGAGCGACGCCAGCAAGATGAACTTCGGTGGCGATGCCAAGAAGGCCTGGAAGGACATCTGGGGTTGCGGGCAAGGCATCGGTGCGATCGACAAGATCCTGCCGACGCGTGAACTGGTGCAGCGCCTGCGCACCGAGTACACCGCAGCGCGTGAGCGTCTCGCGTTGAAGTAAAAGCGTGCCGTTCGGTCGGCGCTTGCGGCATCGTGCCGCAGGCGTCCTCCAGCTTCAGTGGCGGGGTTCCACCACCACGTCGCAGTCACAGCCCGCACCCGCTGCAATCCAGCGCGGTGCAAACCGGCCCGCCAGCGCGGCCAGCCAGCGCGGCGCCACGAAGCGGTGTGGCGAACTCACCACGCCGCACAGGTAGCGCGCCTGTTGTTCGTCCCACATCAACGCAGCGCAGGCACCATGCCGTCGCCGGCTCACCAGCACCCCCACCGGACACGGTTCCGCAAGGCAGCACACCCCGCAGCCATTGCAGGGCGCGCCCACCTCAGGCTTGTCCGGTGCGGCGGGATGGATGTGGATGACTTGCTGCGAGGCCATGGGTTGAGCGGCATTGTGCGCTGCTGCGTTGCAGCCGATTCGCATGTTGGAACGCCAGCATTGGTGCTACAGTCCCGGACAGACTAATTGGTCCTTCCCGTCCCCTTGCTGGTTTCAGCAAGGCGGGTCGCAATCCGCCAGCCGGTGCAGCCGTGTCGCGGAAGGTTTATCAACCCACTACAGC
>JBEGTX010000050.1:0-5762 GCA_041179165.1 Pseudomonadota bacterium
TCACTTCATCAGCTTGTTGAGCCGCTCGGCGTCGAAGTCTTCGGTCGTCTGCGCATCGGTGGGCAGGCAGTCTTGCTTGATGGGCGAGAGCTTCTCGATGGCCGCCCACAGCATGGCGATCTGGTGCGCATTGCCTGAAGCGTTGTCGATCAAGCCCTTCATGGCTTGTGCCAGAGGGTCATCGTTCTGCGTCACGCCGTAGGCAGAGAAGCCCATGCGCGCAGCAGCCGCTTCGCGTTCGGCTTCGTCTTCCTTGAGGATGACCCGTGCGGGGTTGCCCACGGCCGTGGCCCCGGGCGGCACCGGCTTGAGCACCACCGCGTTCGACCCCACCCGCGCGCCATCGCCCACGGTGAACCCACCCAGCACCTGAGAGTTGGCACCAACGATCACGTTCTTGCCCAGCGTGGGATGGCGCTTCGTGCCCTTGGCCAGGGAGGTGCCACCCAGCGTGACACCTTGGTATATCGTGCAGCCGTCGCCGATCTCGGCCGTCTCGCCCACCACCACACCCATGCCGTGGTCGATGAACACACGCCTGCCGATCACCGCTCCCGGATGGATCTCAATGCCCGTGAAAAACCGGCCAAGGTGCGATACGAAACGGCCCAGCCAGCGAAAGCCATGGCGCCAGAAACGGTTCGCCCAGCGGTGCATCACCAGCGCGTGCAGGCCCGGATAACAGGTCAGCACCACCCACCCAGAATGCGCGGCAGGGTCGCGCTCCAAGATGCAGGCAATGTCTTCTCTGAGGCGCTGGAACATTTTTCTTCTGTACAAATTCGGAATGTTCAGTGTATCGGAGCGCTCTGGATTTCACAGGACGTGCCTTGTGCGTCGCCACATGCATGGCGTGCACATACCACTCGCCCGATGGAAAGCGGCGCTACTTTCCGCCACGTTCCGGCAGTCCTATGGGCTGAACGCCACGGGTTTTTTCGCGCTGGAGCCGCGCTGGGGTTCGCCTCGGCAGGAGACAAGCTTGCAAACCGCTAGGAGCCTGTCGGACTTGGAACGTCGAAAGCGAAAATCGGCCCCAGCGAGGACAGGTTTTGCCGGATTTGCAGGCCCATAGCCCCGCTATGGGACAAAAAGACGGTGAAAAATGGACCGCTGCGGTCGATTTGCAGCCGACGCTTTCCAAGTCCGACAGGCTCCTAGGCAGGCTCTCGCGTGCTTGCTTGATCCAGCCAATGCCGAAGCGCAGCGAGGTCATCGAGCACGATGCGTAGCGAGGCCCGGCTGATGTTGCTGGTGTTGCTCTGGCTGGTGTGGCGGCCATTGAGCGTCGGCTGTGAAGCTTGCGTTTTGGGATGGCGCGCGCAGCGCGCGTCAACTTCTGACTTTAGGGCGACTGTTTGAACGTAGCGGCGAAGTCGCGGAGTGAGTTTCGCCCGGCATCCCACAACGCAAGCTTCGCAGCTTCCCCGAAGGGGCGACGCTCACAGGACGCACCGCTTGCCCACTTGGCGGTTTCCAAGTGGGTCGCCTGCCGGGGCGAAATCCCGGCGCGGCTTTGGCATGAAGCAACCGGTTTGCGTTCAGCCCAAAAGACTCCATGAAACGAGCGGCCAGCCTCGCAGCACTCAAGTCGGACGAGTGGGTTCCGCCCTTCGCCGGAATGACTGGGTGAAGGCGACCAGCCCGGCGGTCACCGCCCTTTCTCCACGCCCTGCTTCTCAATCGCCCGCGCGATCCCGCGCAAGATGTGCACCTCTTCCTGCGTGAGCCCAGCGCGGTTGAACAGCTGGTTCAACCGGGGCATCAGCTTGCGCGGCACGGCCGGGTCGAGAAAGCCGATCTGCGTCAGCGCCTGCTCCCAATGCGTCAGCACACCGGTGATGGCGGGCACGTCCGCCAACTCGGCGTCGGCAACGCGCGGCACAGCCGGGAACGAACCCTGAGCCTGCCGCCAATCGTAGGCCAGCAGCTGCACGGCCTGAGCCAGGTTGAGCGAACCGTAGCTGGGGTCGGTCGGGATGCTGATGCAGCTGTGGCAGCGGTAGACGTCCTCGTTGCGCATGCCGTAGCGCTCGGAACCGAAAACGAAGGCCACGCGGTGGCCGCTGGGCGCAAGTTCATCGAACAACTCGCGCGGGGCCCGGGTGGGCGGGCCGAAGTCGCGCGGGGTCATGGCGGTGGCGCAGGCGTGGGTCACACCGTCCATGGCCTCGGTGAGGGTCTCGACCACCCGGGCCCGCACGAGGATGTCGGCCGCCCCGCTGGCCAGGGCCACGGTCTCTTCGTTCACCAGCACATCGGGGAAACGCGGCGCCACCAGCACGAGGTCGCTGAAGCCCATCACCTTCATGGCGCGCGCCGTGGCGCCCACGTTGCCGTAGTGGCTGGTGTTGACGAGGATGAAACGGGTGGGGTCAGACATGGACGGAGGGTGGTGACTCAACGAGGTCGCCCCAGACGGGGTTCAGACGGGGCGGGCACACCACAGAGTTCGGGCATTACCTGACGCAGTGCACGCCAGCCTTGCCCGAAAGCAGACGTGTCCGGGTAAACTCGCATTATCCGACCAGGCTCCGGCTTGCTCACGCTCTTTCCTTTCGCCAGTCTCTTCCCTTGCTGCCCATCGGGTGGCCGACCCATTTTTTGCAGGACCTCCCATGTCGCAAGCGCTCCATCCCATGCTCAACGTCGCCATCAAGGCGGCACGCGCGGCAGGAACCGTGATCAACCGCGCTTCCATGGACCTGGACCTGCTGCGGGTCAGCACCAAGTCGCCCAACGACTTCGTGACCGAAGTCGACCAGAAGGCCGAAGAGATCATCATCGAAACGCTGCTGGCCGCCTACCCCGGCCACGGCATCCTGGCCGAGGAATCGGGCCGCACCCACGGTGCGCCCAACAGCGAATACGTGTGGATCATCGATCCACTCGACGGCACCACCAACTTCATCCACGGCCTGCCCTTCTACGCCGTGTCCATTGCACTGGCCTTCCGGGACCAGGTCCAGCAAGCGGTCGTGTACGACCCCACCCGCAACGACCTGTTCTACGCATCCAAAGGCCGCGGCGCTTACCTGAACGACAAGCGCCTGCGCGTGTCCAAGCGCACCCGCCTGGGCGACTCGCTCATCGGCACGGGCTTCCCGTTCCGCCGCGGCGACAACTTCCAGCGCTACATGAAGATGTTCGAAGAGGTCTCGCAGAAGTGCGCCGGCCTGCGCCGCCCGGGTGCGGCTGCACTCGACCTCTGCTACGTGGCCGCCGGCTACTACGACGCCTTCTTCGAGACCGGGCTCAACCCCTGGGACATCGCTGCGGCGTCCCTCATGATCACCGAAGCCGGTGGCCTCATCGGCAACTTCACCGGCGAGTCCGACTACATGTACCAGCGCGAAGTGCTGGCCGGCAACCCGAAGATCTACGGCCAGCTGGTCGGCATCCTCGGCCCTTACAGCCGCGTCATCAAGGACCAGGAAGAAGCCGCTGAAGCTGCAGCCGTCGTCGCCGCCGAAGTCGCTGCCGAAGAAGCCAAGCCCGAAGCCGTGCTCGCCCGCACCATCGCCGAAGCCGAAGACACCGCAGCCGCATTCAAGAAGCGCGCCGTGCGCATCAAGAAAGAAGACATGCCGCCGAAGGATGAGTCACCGTTCTGAGCAATCTATGCAAGCGTCTAAGCCTGGGTGTCATCGACGAACACCTCTCAGGCTCGACGACCAGCCTCAAGTAGAAGCGAACGCTGAGGGTTGATCGGCAGGGCAAGACAAGGTGGCGCCTCCCGTTTAATCGGAATCTTGACGATTCACCGAAATCTAATCAATATCGCAGGAATTTAATCGTTTCTGGGCTCCTGCCCAGCCTCCAAATGCCTGACTGGATCGGCTATCAGTGGCTCGCCGAACGGTACGGTGTCAATGCCGTCCAGGCGTTTCGCACGGACAGTGCCATCGGCAAATCGCGTGCAACCGTTCGCGAAAATGGACACGTCCATGAGCAGTACCCCCCGGCAGCTCGCCCTCCGGAGTCCCTCGCCGGGCACCTGACCTTTGCCTTCAAGCATGAAGGCATTCACCTGGAATTTCTCGCACGGTTGCTCAATACCGTGCCGACCAACGAACTGGAGGCCTGGATTGCCGCGGAACCCACAGGGCAGTACGCTCGTCGCGCCGGCTTCTTCTGCGAGTACCTCACAGGACGAGCCCTCGACTTTCCGGGCGTCGCGGCTGGGAACTACGTGACCGCGCTCGACGAAGAGCTCTATCTCACATCTTCCCGATCAACCAACAACCAGCGGTGGCGGGTGCGCGACAACCTGCCGGGCTCGCACGATTTCTGCCCGATGGTATTGCGCACTGCGGCGGTCCAACAGGCTGAGCAGTACGACTGCACGGCTCACTTGGCAGACCTCGAAGGGGAGTTCGGTGCAGACATCCTGCAGCGCAGTGCCGTATGGCTGACCATCAAGGAAAGCCGCGCCAGCTTCGCGATCGAACGTGAGGAGCAGCATGTCGACCGAGTGCGGCGCTTCGCCGCCGCGATGGAGCGTTGGTGTGGCCGCTACGAGAACCCCCTGTCCGAGGAGTCTTTGCGAGAACTCCAAGCCGAGATCCTGGGGCCGCGTGCCACCCGCTATGGCGTGAGGCGGTCACCGGTGTTTGTCGGTGAAGTCGATGGGTACCGCGAGGTCGTCCACTACATCGCGCCGCACTGGGACGATGCGCCGCAGCTCTTGTCCGGGTTGCGCGACTGCGCCACCCGCACGGCGGGCGGCTCCGCCCTGGTCCGCGCTGCAGTGCTGTCCTTCGGCTTCGTCTACATCCACCCGATGTCCGATGGCAACGGCCGCATCTCGCGCTTTCTGGTCAATGATGTGCTGCGCCGGGATGGTGCGGTACCCGAGCCGTTCATCCTGCCCGTGTCGGCGACCATCACCAGCTCGGTGGTCAAGCGGCGTGGCTACGATCAGGTGCTTGAGCTGTTCTCGCAGCCACTCATGCGCCGATACACCGACGCATGGCGCTTTGGTCCAGAACAATTGGCAGAGGACGGTGTGCGCTACAACCTGCAGTTCGACGGCTACGCCGATGCCTTGAACGCATGGCGTTACCCTGACCTCACCGACCATGTCGAGTACATCGCTGACATCGTGCGCGTGACCATCGAGCAGGAAATGCGCAAGGAAGCCAGCCACCTGCGCAGCCATCGGCTTGCGCGCGAGCGCGTGAAGCAGGTGATCGAAGGACCGGACACCGACATCGACCGCATCATCCGCTCGGTGCGCGACAACGGGGGCAAGGTGTCGCACAAGCTGGCGAAGGAGTTTTCCGCGCTGGCCGACGAGGCCACGGCAGCCGAACTCGTCGCCACGCTGCAGGACGTTTTCGACTCCTAGCGGCGCCTGGTGTGCCGCTTACCAAGTCGGCCCGGGCAAATGGTGCCGCGTCTTGCGTACAGCCCCAAAGACAGCTCACCTCGTGCGGGCACATCCAGGGCTGACAGTCGATCGGGCATCCTCAGGCCCCAGGCCCGAAACCTGCGAGACAATCCCAGGTCGCCCCGTCCACCATGCCCACCCGGGTGAAGTTGGTGCGCCGGGTGCTGACACCCTGGTCCTGATTGCACGATGATCCCCGAAGCCCCCACCCGTCCCGCCTTGAGTGAAGCCGTGCTGGCCACGCACACGCCGATGATGCAGCAGTACCTGCGCATCAAGGCCGATCACGCCGACACGCTGGTGTTCTACCGGATGGGCGATTTCTATGAGCTGTTTTTCGACGATGCGCGGCTGGCCAACCGGCTGCTGG
>JBEGTX010000051.1:0-7095 GCA_041179165.1 Pseudomonadota bacterium
TGTACACCTTTCCGCTGGTCTACGTGTTCACCAAGTCGGCACTCGACCTCATCTCGACCGAACTCGAAGACGCCGCCGCCATCCACGGTGCGGGCACCTTCCGCACGCTCACCCGCGTGACGCTGCCGCTGGTGCTGCCGTCCATCCTGGGCGCGGCCATTCTCACGTTCCTGGAGACGGTGGCGTTGTTCGGCACACCGGCGCTCATTGCCATTCCGGCCGGCATCAACCTGGCCACCACGCAGATCAGCGCCTTCTTCGAGTACCCCACGCGGGTCGAGCAGGCCGCGGCGTACTCCATGCCCATTCTGCTGCTGACCATCGTGCTGCTGTACGTGCAGCGCCGCCTGCTGTCGCGCAAGGGTTTCGTGTCGGTGTCGGGCAAAGGCGGCGAACGCCGCAGCGTCGACATCGGCTGGTGGAAATGGCCGCTCCTCGGTTATGCCGGCCTCGTGTCGCTGATGACCGTGGTGCTGCCGCTGCTGATCCTCGTGCTGGCCTCGCTGTCCAAGGCGTGGGGCCGGGGTGTCTCGACCGGCAACATGACGCTGGCCAACTACCACAACATCCTGTTCGAGCAGGTGACGGTGCGCTCGGCCGTGGTCAACACGGTGCTGTACTCGGGCGCCACCGCCTTCATCTGCGTGCTGACCGGTCTGTGCGTGGCCTATGCCACGCAGCGCCGCATCACACCGTGGCCATCCCTCGTGCAAGGCCTGGCGCTCGCCCCCGTGGCGGTGCCGGGGCTCATCCTGGCCATCGGCTTGTACGCGGCCTATGCGGGCCCGCCGTTCTCGCTCTACGGCACCGGCGCACTCATCGTGATTGCCTTCACCACCCGCTTCTTGCCCATTGCCGTGACCGCCTGTGCGGCGGCTGTGCGCTCACTCAATCCGGAGCTCGAAGAGGCGGTGCGGGTGCTCGGCGGCGGGCGCCTCACTGTGCTGCTGCGTGTGGTGTTCCCGCTGCTCAAGAAAACGCTGGCGGGGGTCTTCGTGCTGGTGTTCGTCATCTGCACCAAAGAACTGTCGACGGCGGTGTTCCTGACCGGGCCGTCGTCACGAGTGGTCTCGGTGCTCACGCTCGACCTGAGCGAACAGGGCAACTACGAAACGCTGGCCGCCATGGGTGTGGTGCTGGTGGTGATCGTGACTGCCGTGGTGGCCGCAGGCATGCGGATCGCCGGACGTGACTTCATGCTGCGCAGATCCTGAACCGAGGCCCCTCTCCATGTCCAAACTCCAACTCTCGCAAGTGGGCAAGTCCTACGGCGACCTGATGGTCGTCGACCAGCTCGACCTGTCGCTGCAACAGGGTGAACTCGTCACGCTGCTCGGCCCCTCGGGCTGCGGCAAGACGACCACGCTGCGCATGATTGCCGGCTTCATCGAACTCAGCACGGGGTCCATTTCGGTGGACGGCCGGCAGATCTCGGGGGCGCGCCACACGGTGCCGCCCGAACACCGCGGCATGTCGATGATCTTCCAGAGCTACGCCATCTGGCCCAACATGACCGTGTTCGAGAACGTGGCTTTCGGTCTCAAGGTGCGTCGCACCCCTGCCGACGAGCTGAAGCGCCGCGTGGGCGAGATGCTCGACATCGTGAAGCTGGGGGCACTCGCTCAGCGCTACCCGGCCGAGCTCTCGGGCGGCCAGCAGCAGCGCGTGGCGCTGGCGCGCGCCATGGTCGTGCGGCCCGAGGTGCTGCTGCTCGACGAGCCGCTGTCCAACCTCGACGCCAACCTGCGCGAAGAGATGGCGGGCGAGATCCGCCGGCTGCACGACGAGTTCAAGTTCACGACCGTCTACGTGACACACGACCAGTCGGAGGCCATGACCATCTCCGACCGCATCGCCGTGCTGAACCACGGCAAGCTCGAGCAGATCGACACGCCCTGGAACCTCTACAACCGCCCGCGCACGCCGTTTGTCGCGAGTTTCATCGGCCGCACCAACCTCGTCAGCGGGCGCGTGGTCGATGGCAGCTTGGTGGTCAACGGCCTGCAAGGTGCCGTGCCTCTGCAGGCCGACGCACGCGCCGACCGGGCCGACGCCAAGGTGTCTATTCGCCCACAAGCGCTGCACTTCGGCACGTCGGTGGAGGGCACGCTGCCCATCGGCCAGGTGGCCGTGGTGTCGCGCAGCTACCTCGGTGAGTACTGGGACTATGGTGTGCAACCGGTCAGCGGCGGCGAGCTGCTGAAGGTGCATGCGCCGCCCTCGCAGGTGCTGGAGATCGGCCACCAGCATGCGCTGAGCGTGGACCCGCGCGGGGTGGCGGTCGTCAGCTGAGGCGGGTTGGCCGAGGCGGGCGGCCTTGCCACCCGCCCCGTCACGCGGTGGTCAAGCGGTGATCACACCGCTCCGCCGAACTCGCGCAACAGCGCTTCGCGGTCGGCATCGAGTTCCGGCACGCGGTGCAGGTTGGTTTCCGGTGCAGCCGCGTCGCCGAACTTCACCGGGTTGCCTGACACGCGCAGCGTGTTGCCGCTCGGCAAACCGATGTTGAGCAGCATGTGGCGCGCCTGCACCTGCGGGTCGGCCACGACCTCCTTCACCGTGTTGTACGGCCCGGTGGGCACACCGGCGCGCGCCAGCACACCACGCCAGTGCACACAGGTGTTGCTGGCCAGACGCTGTTCGATCAATTGCTTGAGCTCGTCGTGGTGCGCCGTGCGCGAACGCGCGTCGACAAAGCGGGGGTCGCTCGGCAGATCCTCCAGACCGATGGCGTCGCAAAGGCGTTTGAACAGCGTGTCACGCCCCGCGGCGATGACGATGTAGCCATCGGCCGCATGGAACAGATCGAAGGGGGTGATGGCCGGATGGCGGGCACCGATGGGGCCGGGCACATCGCCCGTGGCTTCAAAGCGGGCGACGGCGTTCTCGAGCAGTGCCACCTGCGAGTCGAGCATGCTGATGTCCACGCGCTCGCCCATGCCGGTGGCATGGCGCTTGAAGAGCGCCGCCTGGATGCCGATCACCGCATACATGCCGGCGGCCAAGTCGCCGATGGACGTGCCCACGCGTGTGGGCGGCGAGCCCGGGTGCCCGGTGATGCTCATGATGCCGCCCATGGCCTGCACCACCATGTCGTAGGCCGGCAAGCTTCGGTACGGGCCCGTCTGCCCGAAGCCCGAGATCGAGGCGAACACCAGCCGCGGATGGCGCGCATGGAGCGTGGCCCAGTCGTAGCCGAGCTTTTCCATCACGCCGGGGCGGAAGTTCTCGACCAGCACGTCGGCCCGCGACAGCATGGTGTCGAACACCGCCTTGTCTTGCGGGTTCTTGAGGTCGAGCCCGATGGACTCCTTGCCGCGATTGGCCGACATGAAATACGCCGAGCGGCCCTCGATGAACGGGCCCAGCTGGCGCGCGTCGTCACCCCCCTCGGGATGCTCGACCTTGATCACACGCGCGCCGAGGTCGGACAGCAGCTGCGTGCAGTACGGCCCGGCCAACACCCGGCTGAGGTCGACAACGGTGATGCCCGCAAGCGGCTGCGCAGCAAGGCTGGCGGACGAGGGCTCGGGCTGGAGGTCAGGAACGGGACAAATGAGAGGCTCCTTGAAAACACATGGCGTGGGTCGCTCTGGATAGAGAGTATCCGTCTTTGTATATTTATGGTGATTTAGCGTATACCATAATCGACTGAACGTGTTCTTTTTCCTATGGTTGCAGCATCTTTTGAAACCCACGCCATGACCGACAACACCACCCCCTCCTCCGAACTCCATCTGTCCCGGCGTGGTTTGCTGGGGTGGGCCGGCGCCGCCGCCGCCATCGGTATGACCAGCCCCGCCCGGGCCGTCACCGAAGAGCAGCTGTTCCCCATCGTCGAAACCAGCAATGGCAAGCTGCGGGGCATCAGTTCGTACGGCACGCACATCTTCAAGGGCGTGCACTACGGCGCCGACACCGGCGGGGCCAACCGCTTCATGCCGCCACAGCCGGTGGCCAAATGGGCCGGCGTGAAAGACGCGCTCAACTACGGCTCGTACGCGCCGCAGCTGCCCACGGGCCGCGGCAATGCCTACGCCGACCTCATCCTCTACGACATCCAGCCGGGTGGCATGGGCGAAGACTGCCTGGTCGCCAACATCTGGACGCCGTCGCTGTCGGCCACGGCCAAGAAACCCGTGCTCGTGCATTTGCACGGTGGCGGCTTCTATGCCGGCTCAGGCAACTCGCCCCAGTTCGATGGGCACATGCTCTCGCGCTTCGGTGACGCGGTCGTGGTCACGCTCAACCACCGCCTCGGCTCCTTCGGCTTCCTGAACCTGGCCGACGCCGGCGGCGAGCGCTACGCCAAGTCGGGCACCGTCGGCATGCTCGACATCGTCGCCGCCCTCGCCTGGATCAAGGAAAACATCGCTGCCTTCGGAGGCGACCCCTCGCGCGTGCTCGTGTTCGGTCAATCGGGTGGCGGCCTCAAGACCAGCGCGCTGATGGCAATGCCATCGGCCAAGGGGTTGTTCCATCGCGCCGGTGTGATGAGCGGCTCGGGCATCCGCATCATCACCGCCGACCAGTCGGCCACCATCGCCGACTCATACCTGAAGCTGCTCGGGCTCGGCAAGGCCTCTGTCGGCCAGTTGCACACCCTGCCCTTCAGCCGGCTTCTTGCCGCGCAGGTCACGATGGAGGCGGCCGACCGCCAGAAGGGCGAAGCGCCGCGCGCGTTCTCGCCGGTGCTCGATGGCGTGGAGATTCCGCGCCATCCGTTCGACCCTGATGCGCCGGCGGTGTCGGCCGATGTGCCGATGATCGTCGGCACCGTGCTCGATGAGCGGGCCTACCGCCGCACCAACTTCGACCTCGACGAAGCCGGCCTGCTGGCCTTCGCCAATGAGGTGGGCTACAACAACGGCAAGAAGCTCGTCGAGATGTACCGCGCCGAAGACCCGACGGCCTCGGCTTACATCCTGCAGTCGCGCCTCGACACCGACACCAACTTCCGCCGCGGTGCCCACATCCAGATCGATCGCAAGGCCGCGCAAGGCGCAGCCTCGGTCTACAGCTACCTGTGGAAGATCCCGAGCCCGGCCTATGGCGGGCGCTTCGGCGCGCCACACGGCGTGGACATCGGCCCGAGCCTGTACGACATCCGCAACGGCCTGAACGGCCCCACGACCGAACAGGTGCGCCTGGCCGAACAGATGGCGTCGGCCTGGGTGGCCTTTGCGGCCACCGGCAACCCCAACAACGCCAAGACCCCGCGCTGGGACGCCTTCACCGTGCCTCAGCGCGCCACGCTCGTGTTCGAGGGCGACAGCAGCAAGACGGCCACCGTGAACGACCCGCGCAAGGCCTTCCGTGAACAGTGGGGCGGTTGAGATGAGCACGCCTACCCTCGAGATCGCTGGCGCACTCGCCACCATCACACTGCGCCGCCCTGAAGAATCCAACCGCCTGCACCCGGCCGATCTGGTGAGCCTGGTCGAGCACATCGACACCGTCAACCGGCAGGTCGATGTGCGGGTTTTGCAGTTCGCTTCCACCGGCAAGCACTTCTGCACCGGCTACAACATCGACCAACTGGGTGCCTCACGAACGGTGGAGTTCGAAGACGTGGCCAACGCACTCGAAGACGCACGTCCGGTCACAGTGGCGGTGTTGCAAGGCGGTGTGTACGGTGGCGCCACCGACTTGGCACTGGCCTGCGACTTCCGTATCGGCACACCGGCCGTGAGCATGTTCATGCCCGCAGCCAAGCTCGGCCTGCACTACTACGAGCGCGGGATGCAGCGGTATGTGAGCCGCCTCGGCCTCAACACCGCCAAGCGGCTCTTCCTCACGGCCGAGCAACTCGATGCGGCAGAGCTCAAGGCCGTCGGCTTCCTCACCCACCTGGTGGAACAAGACAGTCTCACGAAGACTGCCGACAGCCTGTCGCGCAAGATCGCTGCGCTGGCCCCCATTGCCGTGCAAGGCATGAAACGCCAGCTCAACCTCATCGCACGCGACGCGCTCGATTCCAACGACTTCCAGGCCGGCTTCCAGCGGGCCGCACAGTCGACGGACTTGCGCGAGGGCCGCACGGCCTTTGCCGAGAAGCGCCCCCCCCGCTTCACGGGGCAGTAGGCATCGGGCCACCCACTCTGGGAATGTCTGAGTGCTGAACGCAGCAAGAGCGTCTGCAAGCGGTGGGTACCGACCTTCGCCGGCATGACTGGCTTGTTGTGGGCGGCTGCGGGTCGTTCCCCACATCGAATGCGCATCACGCACAAAAAGACAGTTGACGAAAGAGTAAAGACTATTTACAGTCCAATCCATCGATTCAAGAAGCGTTGCTCCAGATAGACCAGCGCTCCACCCACACCTAGGACTTATCGTGAACTCCCGCCTCCTCACTGCCAGCCAACACCCCCTGATGGGATCGGGTGTTTGCGCGTGTGCATGGGGTTTGCCGTCGGTTCATGCCTATTCGCTGGAGTCGTCCGATCGCCACGAGGATTCCATCCTCCCGGGAGAGGGAAGCGCCTGACGCGCACCCTCCACGCTCTGCTCGCAGAGGCCCGGCATCCGACAGGATCCCGGGCCTTTTTGTTTTTCTCCTTCTTCACCACCACCCGATTCACTTCGGGTGTGCCCAGAGACTCCGCATCGCACCATGGTGTTGGCGATGCGGGATGTGCGCGGCCTTGATCAGGGCTTCGTGCAGCGAGACACCACATCCGACGGGATGCTCGCCCTTGGACACAGCCAAAGTGAATTGATGGTTTGACGACACCTCCGTCGCGTTCGTCCAAGCGGCAAGGACGCCGGACTTTCATTCCGGCAATGCGGGTTCGAATCCCGCACGCGACACCAGACCCGAGCACCGGACGCCATTTTGGCGCCCGGTGCGGAAATCGGCCGCAACGAATGGGCGGCGCCGGAACCCGTGACCGGCAACCATGATGCTTCGTTAACTCAGTGGCCAGAGTGCCGGCCTGTCTAGCCGGAAGTCACGGGTTCGACTCCCGTACGAGGCGCCAGTTCTAGTTCGCATGCGTGTGCTGAGGCGTGGCCGTAGCTCAATGGCAGAGCCGCGGATTGTGATTCCGCTGGTGCCGGTTCGACTCCGGCCGGTCACCCCTCAGCGCATGCGTG
>JBEGTX010000052.1:0-2769 GCA_041179165.1 Pseudomonadota bacterium
GCGCACGTGTCGGGCATGGACGCCTACAACACGCTGTGCGCCGAAGCCGAGGCCGACCACGAGGCGTTCTGGGCGCGCCAGGCGCGTGAGCTGCTGAGCTGGAAGAAGCCCTTCACCAAGGTGCTCGACGACAGCAACGCGCCTTTCTTCAAGTGGTTCGACGACGGCACGCTGAACGCTTCGTACAACTGCCTCGATCGCCAGGTCGAAGCCGGCCTGGGCGACAAGGTGGCGATCATCTTCGAGGCCGACGACGCCAAGGTCAGCAAGGTCACCTACAGCGAACTGCTGGAGCGCACCTGCCGCCTGGCCAACGCGATGCGCGCACGAGGCGTGAAAAAGGGCGACCGGGTCGTCATCTACATGTCGATGGGCGTCGAGGGTGTGGCTGCGATGCAGGCCTGCGCCCGCATCGGCGCCACCCTCTCGGTGGTCTTCGGCGGCTTCTCGGCGCAAAGCCTGCGCGACCGCATCCAGGATGCCGGGGCCGTGATGGTCATCACCGCCGACGAACAGCAGCGTGGCGGCAAGGCCTTGCCTTTGAAGTCCATCGTCGACGAAGCGCTGTCGATGGGCGGCTGCGAGAGCATTCGCCAGGTGGTGGTGTACCGGCGCACCGGCGGCAAGGTCAACTGGCAGGCCGGGCGCGACCTCTGGCTTCACGAACTGAGCGCCGCCCAGGCCGACACCTGCGAACCCGAATGGGTGGGCGCCGAGCATCCGCTGTTTCTGCTCTACACCTCGGGCTCCACCGGCAAGCCCAAGGGCGTGCAGCACGCCACCGGCGGCTATCTGCTGCATGCTTCGCTCACCACCAAGTGGACCTTCGACCTGCACGACCAGGACATCTTCTGGTGCACGGCCGACATCGGCTGGGTCACAGGCCACACCTACATCGCTTACGGGCCCTTGTCGCTCGGCGCGACCCAGGTGGTGTTCGAGGGCGTGCCCACCTTCCCCGATGCAGGCCGCTTCTGGAAAATGATCCAGGACCACCAGGTGACGGTGTTCTACACGGCGCCTACCGCCATCCGCTCGCTGATCAAGGCGGCCGAGGGCAACGAGGCCGTGCACCCGGCCCGCTACGACCTGAGCAGCCTGCGCATCCTCGGTTCGGTGGGCGAGCCCATCAACCCTGCCGCCTGGGAGTGGTACCACCGGCACATCGGCGGCGGCCGCTGCCCCATCGTCGACACCTTCTGGCAGACCGAGACCGGCGGCCACATGATCACGCCGCTGCCTGGCGCCACGCCGCTCGTGCCAGGCTCGTGCACGCTGCCGTTCCCGGGCATCCAGGCGGCCGTGGTCGATGAAACCGGCAAGGAAGTGCCGTGGGGGCAGGGCGGCATTCTGGTGGTCAAGAAGCCGTGGCCCTCGATGATCCGCAACATCTACGGCGACCCCGAGCGCTTCAAGAAGAGCTACTACCCCGACGACTTCAAGGGCGAGTACTACCTGGCCGGTGACGGTGCCATCCGTGACGCCGAGACCGGCTACTTCACGATCACCGGCCGCATCGACGACGTGCTCAATGTGTCGGGCCACCGCATGGGCACGATGGAAATCGAATCGGCGCTGGTGTCGCACACCGAGCTGGTGGCCGAGGCCGCGGTGGTGGGCCGCCCGGATGACACGACGGGCGAGGCCATCTGTGCCTTCGTGGTGCTCAAGCGGGCCCGCCCCACGGGCGACGAAGCCAAGGCCATTGCCAAGATCCTGCGCGACTGGGTGGGCAAGGAAATCGGCCCCATCGCCAAGCCGAAAGACATTCGCTTCGGCGACAACCTGCCCAAGACACGCTCAGGCAAGATCATGCGCCGCCTGCTGCGTTCGGTGGCCAAGGGCGAGGCGGTCACCCAGGACACCAGCACGCTGGAGAATCCGGCCATCCTGGAGCAGCTGGGGCAGGCGTACTGAATCTCGTTGCCCCATAAGAAAACCCCGCAGCGCGGGGTTTTTGAGAGCACAGTGACAGGCAAACGCTGCCCGCGCTGGGCTGGCTGGTTATTTTTGCGACAGCACCCATTCGACCAGTGTGCGGGCGTCGGCGTCCGACACAGCCGGGTTGGCTCGTTTCATGGCGGGCATGAACACGGGGCCCCAGGCGCCTGAGCTGCCGTTCAGCACCTTTTGAGTGAGTTTGTCGACGGCATCTTTTTGCCCGGCATATTTTGCCGCCACGTCACGAAATGTGGGCCCCACGCGCTTTTGCGACACCGAGTGGCAGCTCATGCAGTTCTTGTCTTCGGCCAGCTTGGCATTGGCAAAGGCCGAAGAACTGCCCAGGCTGGCGATCAGGAGGAGCAGTGAAAACGACAACTTCATGATTTCCTTCCAGTGCTGGTGCGATTCAAGTGAACTACATTCCAACACGTATGAACTCAACGCATTCTAGGGCGCATGGTTGACGCGTCAGAATGAGGGAAGTTTCACCAGTGTTTTCAATCGAAGGGGTTTGACCATGTATCTCGTGGGTCTGGGACTGCTGCTGTTGCTGATGAAGAGCCAGGAATTCGGTGCCGTGGGTGGGTGGTCGTGGTGGGCTGTGCTGTCTCCATTCGCTGGGGCCATCATCTGGTGGGTGTGGGCCGACGCCTCGGGCTACACCAAACGCCGCGAAATGGACAAGATGGACAAACGCGTGGCCGACCGCCGGGCGCAGAACCTGGCCTCACTCGGTATGGACGAGCGCGGCCGTCGCGGCAAGAAGCGCTGAGGTCTTCCCTGGCTCGTTTGCGGCCGGGGAGAAATCGAGGCCTGTCTCTGCCG
>JBEGTX010000053.1:0-5108 GCA_041179165.1 Pseudomonadota bacterium
CCCCAGCGAGGACAGTTTTTGCCGGATTTGCAGGCCCATAGCCCCGCTATGGGACAAAAAGACGGTGAAAAATGGACCGCTGCGGTCGATTTGCAGCCGACGCTTTCCAAGTCCGACAGGCTCCGAGGAGCCCAGACGTCACAGGGCCGGGTTCATCTGGTGGCACGGCCCGCGCATTGCAGGACCACAAAAGCCTGTCCGCTCTTGTCCAGGCCAACACCAGCTTCGCCCCAAGGCAGCACGGCGGGCCAGGGCGCGCGCCAATTCAGTTGCCGACGCAGCCAAGCGGCGTGGAAGCGCACCCGTTCTTCGGTGCTGGCATGGAAGCGCTGGTCGTCCATGTCCTGGTGCTGGGGCGGTGTGAGCTGGAGTGTCATGGCGGCCAGGGACTGGCCTTCGAACCGAAGCGCGAGGTCGAAGTCCGTGGCGCCCGTCTTGCCTTCGGCCGCGGCCGTGCAGCCCGTGGGTGTGGCCTGCACGACGAACGACGGCGGCAGGTCGGCAACCTGTGAGTGCCAGTGGATCGACCATTCGGCCACCCACAGCGTGCCGCTGACGGCATCGAGGCGGGGTTGAGACAAAGCCTGGGGCATGGAGGGGCAGGCAACAGGCTCAATGGGCCTGTGCGGCTTGTTTGCGGTACTCGGTCGGCGTGAGCCCGGTCTCCGACTTGAATGCCCGGTTGAACGGCCCGAGCGACTGGAAGCCGCAGTCCATGGCGATGGTGAGCACGGGCACCTCGGCTTGTGCGGCGTCGCTCAGCGCTCGCCGCGCTTCGTCGATGCGGTAGCGGTTCAAGAACACGTTGAAATTGCGGTAGCCCAAGCCTTGGTTGATGGCGCGGCGCAGCTTGTACTCGGGCACGTCCAGCCGCGCGGCGAGGCTGCCGATGGTGAGCTGCTCCTCACGGTGCACGTGCTGGCTGGCCATCAGCGACGCGAGTGCAGCGATCAGTGCCGCATCGGGGGCATCCGGCGCAGGCGCGGGCGGCTGCGAGGGTGCATGGGACTGCGGGATCGCAGCTGGCGCGGCGCGGGCGTTCGCATCGGGGATCGCGTGAGCCTGCCCGCTGGCGCTTGGCGGGACGATGTCCAGGTCCAGGCCAGGCGAATCCACTGGGGGCAGCCGTGCCAGGGGCAGGGCCTCGCGCGACTCATCGAACAGCGTGCGGCCGCCATCACCGAGCAGGGGCCACACGATGGCCAAGGTGATGACGAACATGCCCAGCGCATCGGCCAGGCTCGCGGCAGCCAGGCCCGGGCCCTGCCAGTCAAGCATCTTGGCCACGGCCGCGGCGGCGGAATACAGCGCGGCCGACCCGACGATGAAGCCACGCAGGCGGCGACGCCCCTCGACCAGATCGGTGTGCCAGGTGGACACGGCGACCGCCAGGCTCAGGGCCGCGAACAGCACCGGGGCGAGCGTGAGGGCCGTCGCCACCGTGCCGGTCCACGGGGAGTGCGCGGGGGCCAGCACGAAGCAATTGGCCAGGGCTCCGATCGCCAGCATGAGCCAGGCGGCGGCGTGCCAGACGCGCCACCGGAACTCGTCATTGAAGAGCGCGTTGGCAAAGATCCAGAACACCACCGAGTTGCCGGCCGACAGCACCAGCAGGGGCGCTTGCCATGCCACAGGCGGATTCGAGAAGCCCGGCGCGGAGCACACGGCATAGGCCGCCACGCCGATGGCGAAGAACGCGCCCCAGCGTGCGGCTGGGGCCTGTCCATGGCGCCGCAGCAACAGCGCGGCGGCGAGCAGCAGCAGGGTGACCAACCCGCCTCGCACGGCGATGTTGAGCAGAGGCAGGGGTAGCGGCTGAGACAGCAGAAAGGAGGGCTCGGACATGGGGCGAAGGGCCGGACGGAGGCCGCCATCATGCCTGCCCTCTGCCCTCTGCCCTCTGACGGCTGGCGCGAGTCGCTCCCCTGTGTCGCACTGTCAACAGTGCGGCGAAACTGCGTGCCCACGCGGGCGGCAGTCGGCCTCGGCGGCGTGAAGCGCCAGTCCCCGGTTCCGTCGTTTGCGGGCAGCCTGAGCGAGACGCAGATCCAGGCGCTGGCGCTGTACGTGTTGTGCACCAGTGGGGGAGCGCCCGCACGCTGATCACCTGCGGGGAATCACCGGCCCGGGCGGCACCATTGCCAGAGTGGGTACCATGCGCCACGGCGCACTCGGCGCCTTCCTTGCCGGAAAGACATGAAACCTCAGCCTCCCGCTTCGCCGTCGACACTCGAATCGCGCACCTTCCTGTTGCTGCTGGTGGTGGTGACGCTCGCCTTCGGATGGATTCTGCTGCCGTTCTACGGCGCGATCTTCTGGGGCGTGGTGATGTCCATTCTGTTCGCTCCGCTGTACCGCCGGCTGCTCAAGCCGTTCAAGCCGCGCCGCACGTGGGCGGCATTGGCCACGCTGGGCATCATCTTGCTGATCGTGGTGTTGCCGCTGTCGCTCATCTCAGGGATGTTGGTTCAAGAGGGTTCGGCGCTGTTCCTCAAGATCAAGACGGGTGAGTTCAATTTCGCCACCTACTTCAACCAGGTGGTGGCCGCCTTGCCCGCCTGGGTTGGCTCGCTGCTCGACCGCTTCGGCATCGGCAACCTCGGTGAGCTGCAGCAGAAGATCGCCGCCACGCTGACGCAGGGCAGTCAGCTCATTGCCGGCCACGCGCTCAACATAGGGCAGAACACCTTCGACTTCGTGGTCGGTTTTTTCATCATGCTGTACCTGATGTTCTTCCTGCTGCGCGATGGCGGGGAGTTGTCTCGCAAGGTGCGTGATGCCATTCCGCTCAACGCCGATCACAAGCGCGACCTCTTCGCCAAGTTCACCACTGTCGTGCGGGCGACGGTCAAGGGCAACGTGCTGGTGGCTGCAGCGCAAGGCGCGCTCGGCGGGCTGGCGTTCTGGTTCCTGGGCATCCACGCGCCGGTGCTGTGGGCGGTGCTGATGGCCTTCCTGTCGCTGCTGCCGGCCATCGGCGCGGGGCTGATCTGGGTGCCCGTGGCCATCTACTTCCTGGTGACCGGGCACATCTGGGAAGGCAGCGTGCTGGTCGCCTACGGCGTGCTCGTGATCGGCCTGGTCGACAATGTGCTGCGGCCCATCCTGGTGGGCAAGGACACCAAGATGCCCGATTACATCGTGCTCATCTCCACGCTCGGCGGCATGGCCATCTTCGGGCTGAACGGCTTTGTCATCGGGCCGGTGATCGCGGCCATGTTCATGGCCGTGTGGGACATCTTCATCGTCAGCCGCCGGCAGGGCCGGGTCTGATCGGCCGGTGTTGAACCCCTTGCACTGACACTCCGCACCGCACGATGTACGCGAAATTCTTCGGCCTGAAGCACCAGCCGTTTTCCATCGCGCCCGACCCGCGCTACCTCTTCATGAGCGAGCGCCACCGCGAGGCGCTGGCCCACTTGCGATACGGCGCCAATGGGGGCGGCGGCTTCGTGCTGCTCACGGGCGCCATCGGTGCGGGCAAGACCACCGTGTGCCGGTGTTTCCTCGACCAGGTGTCCAAGCGCTGCAACGTGGCCTACATCTTCAACCCGAAGCTGTCGGTCACCGAGTTGCTGACGTCCGTGTGCGAAGAGTTCCACATCCCCTTGCCGGACCCCGTCACGCGGCCCGCGCAGGCCCCGCTGACCAACAAGGACTACATCGACGCGCTCAACGAGTTTCTGTTGCGCACGCATGCGGTGGGGCTCAACAACATCCTCATCATCGATGAGGCGCAGAGCCTGTCGCCCGATGTGCTGGAGCAGCTGCGGCTGCTGACCAACCTCGAGACCAACGAGCGCAAGCTGCTGCAGATCATCCTGATCGGCCAGCCCGAACTGCGCGGCATGCTGGCCCAGCCGGAGCTGGAACAACTCGCGCAGCGGGTCATTGCACGCTTTCACCTGGAGGCCTTGTCCGAGCGCGAAACCTCCAACTACATTCGCCATCGCCTGCAAGTGGCCGGCCAGAGCGATGTGCGGCCGTTCGACCGCAAGGTTCGCCGCCGCATCCACCAGCTCACGCATGGCGTTCCGCGCCGCATCAACCTGCTGTGCGACCGCGCGCTCCTGGGCGCGTATGCGCAGGGACGCAACAAGGTCACGATCGAGATCGTCGACAAAGCGGCCGTGGAGGTGTTTTTCAAGGAAGAGTTGCCGCTGCAACAGCGCCGTGGCTTTGCGCCACTGGTGTGGGGTGGGGGCGGGCTGCTGGCCGGGGCGCTGCTGGTGGGTGGCATCGCCTGGGCGGTGCAGGCCTGGCATCGGCCTGTGGCGACCGTCAAAGCGGCCGCCCCGGCGACGTCTGCGTCTGCACAAGGACTCCCGGGTTCCGCGGCAAGCTCTGCATCGTCGCCGACCGCAACACCGCCGAACGCGGCCGCCGCTTCGTCGCCCGTGCCGGTGGCCGCTGTCTTGCCGCCTGCTGCCACGCCGCTGCGCAGCGAAGAGCAAGCGTGGCGAACACTGGCCGAGTGGTGGAAGCTGCCGCTGGCAGCGGGCGATGCCTGTGATGCTGTCGCGCGCCTGCAGGTGCTTTGCTTCCGCAACACGGTGAGCATGGCGGTGTTGCGCCAGCTGGGCCGTCCAGGCATCCTCACGCTGTACGACCAGAACGACCGGCCGGCCTATGCGCTGCTCACTGGCTTGACCGAGACCGCCGCCACCGTGCGCCTGAACGGGGTCGTGCAGAACCTCAGCCTGCCCACGCTGGCACGCACCTGGCGCGGCGAGTTCGCCACGTTCTGGCGCGCGCCGCCTGGCTACAGCCGCAAGCTGTCCACCGGCGACAGCGGCCTGGCCGTGGACTGGCTCGCGGTGCGCCTGGCCAGCGTGTCGGGCCAACCGCTGCCCAATGCGCCGCAAACCTTCGACGCGGCGCTCACCGCACGGGTCCAGGCCTTCCAGAAGGCACGGGGGCTGCGCGACGACGGCGTGGCCGGTGCCGTCACCCTCATGCTGCTCAACCGCGCGACCGGCGTGGACGAGCCACGCCTCACCAACGGGAGTTGATGCGATGTCCTACATCCTTGATGCACTGCGACGCGCCGATGCCGAACGCGAAGGTGCCGCCATGCAAGGCGGGTTCGGCCAACCCCTCGTGGCCGA
>JBEGTX010000054.1:0-3100 GCA_041179165.1 Pseudomonadota bacterium
CTGATGGGGCTCGAACCCACGACAACAGGAATCACAATCCTGGACTCTACCAACTGAGCTACAGCCACCACTGAAGCATCGAATTATAGCGCAGCTTTTGGCTGTGTGAATCAGTTCGTTGCGTTGACCGGCAGCACCGGTGCAGATTTGTCGGTCAACGGTGCGCCCTTGCCCAACAACTTGACGCCGGCACGGTCCTTCATGCTGGCGTAGAGCGCGTGTGACTCTGCGGTCGACCAGCTCTGCGCATACTGCGTGTTGACCTGAACGGCGTCGGCGCGCACTGGATCGCGGCCAAGCACCTTGTTGACCTTGATGACCACGAAGCCGTCACCACCGACGTTCACGCCCGCGAAGGCCGGCAGCGCCGTTGCCGGGGCCTTGAGCACCGCGTTGAGCACGTCAGGTGCGAGGTCGTTCGATTGGGCGCGCGACACCAGCAACGGGGCCGATGGCAACACCGTGGCAGGCGCCGCACGCAAGACCGCGAGACGGGCCTCGCCCTGCTTGCGGGCCAACTCGGCAGACTGCGAGGCCACGAGTTGCTCAACCACACGGGTGCGCACTTCCGCCAGTGGCAGCAGCGCCGCAGGTGTGTGCACTTTCACGCGGCCGGCCACCAGCAGGTTGGGACCGGCTTCGATGGCTTGCGTGTTGCGCTTGTTCTCGAGCGCATCGCGGCCGAAGAGGGCCTCGAGGAACTTGGGCGAGGCCAGGGGGCCAGTGCCTTTGGGATCCGGCTGGCGGGTCACACCCTTGGCCGTCTGGATCTCGAGCTTGAGCTTGTCGGCAGCGGGTTTGAGGCTGTCGGATTGTTCGTAGACCAGGTTGGTGAATTCGGTCGCCGCGTCTGCAAAGCGCTTTTGCACTTCGGTGGCGGCCAACTCGTTTTCGATGTCCGCGCGCGCGGTTTCGAACGGCGTCGCACCGCCACGGGCTTCGAGCAATTCGATGATGAAGAAACCTTCAGGCGTTTCGACCACAGGGCTGAGCTCTTTCGGCTTCAAAGCGAAGAGCGCCGCTTCATAGGCAGGGTCGGAGTCGCCCCGTGCAATGAAGGCATCGATCTCGCCGCCGCGCGCTGCAGAGGCCGAGTCTTGCGAGTTCTTCTTGGCGACATCGGCAAAGGAGGCCGGGGTCTTGGCCAGGTCAGCACGCAATGCGTCGGCTTTGGCCTTGGCAGCGGCACGCTCAGCAGGAGTGGACTTGGCCGTGGCCAGAATCTGGATGTGGCGGGCACGGCGTTCGTCGGCCTTGGAGAAGCGCTTGATGTTTTGCGTGTAGTAGGAACGCAGTGCTTCTTCGGGGAATGAAACGCCCTTCTTCACCGATGCGAAATCGAGCACCAGGTATTCCACATCGACCCGCTCGGTCGACTTGAACTGGCCCGCATTCTTGGGGTCCTTGTAGAAGGCGTCGATCTCGGCCTCGGTGGGCTTGACCTGCGCGGCAAATGCCTTGGGCTCGAAACGCTCGATCTGCACTTCACGCTGCTGGAACAAGGCATCGAACGCCGCGCTCGCGCTGGTGGCTGGAGCGATGGCCGTGCCGTTGACGCCGGCGAACACTTGCTTCAGCGCAATCTGCTCACGCATGATCTGCTCGAAGCCTGCCACCGACATGCCCTGGCTGTTCAGGATCTGTTCGAGTTTGGGGCGGTCGATGCTGCCATCGGCCTTGCGCACTTGCGCGAACTGCGGGTCGCTACGGTATGCATTCAGCACGCGCTGATCGGTGGCCCGAAAACCCGCTTCCCGGGCGGCGAATTGCACGACGCGTTCGCGAACCAGGTCGTCGAGCGCGCGTTGCTTCATCTCGGGCGTGTCGAACATGCTCACGTCGAGATTGGGCACCTGCTCACGGAAACGGTCGATGGAGCGGCGGTGCGATGCATCCCACTCCGCCTGATTGATCTCACGCCCACCCACCTTGGCCACCGGCGAGTTGGCACCTTCGCTGAGATTGTCATAGCCCTGGTTGATGAAAACGAAAGAAACGACGATCAGCGGCACGAGGATGCCCATGAACATGCGAGCGTGCGTACGAATAAATTCAAACATCGGAACCTCAAGGGGAAAGCGGCATGCCACGCCGGAGTGTCGCGATTCAAATGCGACAAAGGCGAACCTCGGTTCGCCTTTGGTGAGTGACTGCTGATTTTAGCTGAACGCGCGGGCGAGTTGCTGGAGCGTCAGACTGATCTCGAATGGTGGGTGCTGAGGGGCTCGAACCCCCGACCTACGCCTTGTAAGGGCGCCGCTCTACCAACTGAGCTAAGCACCCGAGATGTCATGGACGGCTCAGTTGAGCGCGTCTTTCAGAGCCTTGCCTGGGCGGAACTTCGGAACCTTGGCGGCCTTGATCTTGATGGCTGCGCCGGTGCGCGGGTTGCGGCCGGCGCGAGCCTCGCGCTTGGTCACGCTGAATGTACCGAATCCGACAAGCGAAACGCTCTTGTTCTTCTTCAATGTTGATTTCACACCACCGATCAGGGCTTCCAGGGCGCGCGTTGCAGCAGCCTTGGAGATGTCGGCCTGTCTGGCAATGTGCTCAATCAATTCGGATTTGTTCACTTAGGTACCCCTCTGAAGGTGTCTCAAAAAGAATCTGGAATGAAAGCCTGGTCGCGACAACGGTGCAGAAAACGGCTCAAACGATTACAGCCGCCCGCCCACCCAGTGTCAAGCGTGGAAGGCGATTCTATGCGTAATCAACTGCATCCGCCGGCACGGGGTGGCTCGTGCTTCCTCGCTTGACAACACCGTGAGGGCCGATCAGGAGCGGCCTGCGGGCACACGCACCACCAAGGCCACACCAGCGGCCGTGAAGGCCATACCGAGCACCATCGTTGCCGTCAGTGATTCGCCAAAAAGTACCCAGGCCATCAAAGCCGTGCATGGCGGCACCAGGTAAAGAAGACTGGTCACTTGCGTGGCCGCACCACGTTGGATCAGCATGTAGAACAGCGAACTTCCACCCAACGTGAGACCGATCACGGACCAGCCCAGCGCGCCCCAGAAGTGCACATGCGGCACGATCACTTCGGTCTCGATGGCCGCCAGCGGCAAGGTGATGAGGAGCGCCGCAGCGAGCTGCACAG
>JBEGTX010000055.1:0-20579 GCA_041179165.1 Pseudomonadota bacterium
CCTGGCCGTGTCGCAAACGGGGCTTGTTGCTTTCGTGGGCCTGGTCTCGCCGCACCTGGTGCGCCGCTTCGCGCCGTCGACCCACAGCTTCCTGGTGGTGGCGAGTGCGGCCATGGGCGGCACCTTGCTGCTGGCAGCCGATGTACTGGCCCGCAGTCTGGCGGCGCCCCAGGAGCTGCCGGTCGGTGTATTGACCGCCTTGCTGGGCGGCGGCTACCTGCTGTGGCTGCTGCACCGCCGGGGCATCGCATGAGCACGCTGTTGTCGCTCGACGGGGTGCAGGTGGTGCTCGGTCGCAGGCCGGTGCTGCACGAGGTGACCTGGCGCTGTGCGCCGGGCTGGACGGCCATCGTCGGCCCCAATGGCGCAGGCAAGTCCACGCTGCTGCGCACGATGGCCGGTCTGCAAGAGCCGGCACGAGGGCGGGTGATGCTCGACGGCCGCCCGTTGAGCGACTGGTCTGCCACCGAACGGGCTCGCCGCATCGCCTGGATGGCGCAGCAAAGTGAAGCCAGCGGTGAGCTCACGGTGCGCGAGGTGGTGCACCTCGGGCGCCTGCCGCACCTGGGTTTGTTCGCTGCACCCGGCCCCGTGGACGAGGCCGCAGTGCAGGCGGCGATGCAGTTCACCGAATGTGCGGCGTGGCAGCACCGCCGGTTGCACGAGCTGTCGGGGGGCGAGCGCCAGCGGGCCTTGCTGGCACGGGCGCTGGCGGTGCAGGCACCTGTGCTGCTGCTCGACGAGCCCACCACCCACCTCGATCCACCGCATCAGGTGGCGCTGGTGCGCCTGCTGCAGCAGCAGGCCCGGGACGGGACCACGGTGATCAGCGTGCTGCACGACCTGGTGCTCGCGTTGCAGGCCGATCACCTCGTGGTCATGGCCGCGGGCCGCATCGTGAACCAGGGCCGAAGCGACGACCCCGTGATGCATGCGGCCCTCGTCGATGTGTTCGGTGGTGCGCTTCGCATCGAGCGAGTGGGCAGCACCTGGGTCGCTGTCCCCCGCCTCGCGGACTGAACTTTTCAAAGCTGACTTACAGTCAGCATCTTCCGGAGCCCCTGATGCAGATCGAATCCCCCCCCACCGAGGTTCGCTATGAACGCCCCGACGGCGAACGCCGCGGGCTTGTGCTCATCCACACCGGAGACGGCAAGGGCAAAAGCACGGCCGCCTTCGGCCTGGCCTTGCGGGCCCACGGCCGCGGCAAAGCAGTCAAGATCTACCAGTTCATGAAGGTGCCTTCCGCGCGCTTTGGCGAACACCGGGTGTTCGAACAACTGGGCGTGCCCATCGAGGGCCTGGGCGATGGTTTCAGCTGGAAGAGCAAGGACCTGGAGCATTCAGCGCAGCTGGCCCGTGACGGCTGGGCGCGCGCCGAAGTGGCCATCCGCAGCGGTGAGTTCTTTCTCGTCGTGCTCGATGAAATCACCTACCCGCTGCGCTACGGCTGGCTGCCGCTGGAGCCGGTCCTGGCTTGCCTGCGCGAGCGGCCCGCCCATGTGCACGTGGTGCTCACCGGCCGCAACGCGCCTGAAGAACTGGTGGAGCTCGCCGACACCGTGACCGAGATGACACTCGTCAAGCACCACTTCAAGGCGGGTGTGCCGGCCCAACGGGGCATCGAAGACTGATGCGCTCCGCGTTGGCGTCTGCCGCCATCGTGCTTCGGCCTGCCTGCGGGGCGGCTGAAGCGGTGGAGGGCGCACGCGCATGAGCCAGGAGGTCTGGAACGAGATCGTTCATGCCAACCTGCATCCAGGCGGGTTGCTTGCGCTGGCCTTGCTGATGGCCTGGGCGCTCGACCTGTTGTTCGGTGAGCCGCGCAATGCCTTGCACCCAGTGGCCTGGCTGGGCAACGGCTTGCAGTGGATCGGCCGGCGCCTGGTGCTCTGGCCCCCTCGCGCGGCGTGGTGCGGTGGCGCGTTCGTCTGGTGTGTGGCCGCGGGCCTGATCGGCTGGGGCGCCTGGACTCTGCAGGCCTGGTTGTTCACCACGCCGTGGTGGATTGCGGCGCCCGTGCTGGCGGTGCTCTTGAAGCCGATGTTTGCGTGGCGCATGCTGCGCGACGAAGTGAGCGCGGTCGAGACCGCGCTCGAGCAGGGCGAGCAGCCGGCCCGTGTTCGCTTGGCGTCGCTCGTGAGCCGTGACGTGAGCGGCTTCGATGCGGCCCACATCCGCGAGACGGCCATCGAAACCCTGGCCGAGAACCTGAACGATTCGCTCATTGCACCGCTGTTCTGGTTCGTGCTGCTCGGCTTGCCCGGCGCAGCGCTCTACCGCCTGACCAACACGATGGACGCGATGTGGGGCTACCGGGGCCGCTGGGAATGGGCCGGCAAGTGGGTGGCCGTGGCCGACGACGTGATGTCGTGGTTGCCGGCGCGCATCACCGCCGCCTTGCTGCGACCCACCTTTCGACCTTCGGCTTGGCGCGCGCTGGCCGAGCAGGCGCGCCGCACGCCATCGCCCAACGGCGGCTGGCCCATGGGAGCCATGGCGCTGCGGCTCAATGTCTACCTGACCAAGCCCGATGTTTACGTGCTGAATGAAGACGGCGGGCCGCCGCGCGCGCGCCACCTTCGGCAGGCCTTGCAACTGGCCAGCGAGGCCGCCTGGTGGGGGGTGATGGCGGCGGCGGCCTGCTGCGCGGGCCGGTGGGCATGACGGCTCAGATGGATGCCGCGAGAATGGATGCCGCGACAGAGACTGCGCACATCGGAAGCACACGCCAGCATGGCGGCCCTGATGCCCTGGGCGTGCCCCGGTGGGACTTCTCCACCAATGCCCATCCCATGGGCCCGGCGCCGAGTGCATGGCAGGCCGTGCAGCAGGCCGATGCCACGCGCTATCCTGACCCGGACAGCATGGCCCTTCGCGAGCGGCTCGCCGCGTTCCATGGCGTGGGTGCCACGCGCATCGTCATCGCGGCAAGCGCCAGCGAGTTCATCTTCAGGTTGACGGGCGTGGTGTCATCGCGCTCGCGCCAGGCCACGGTGTTTTCCCCGCAGCCCGGATACGCCGACTACAGCGCGGCCGCGCAGGCCTTCACGCTGCGAAGGGTGCCGATGCCGGGCGACGCTCACCTGGTGTGGCATGCCGACCCGGGCAGCCCCTGCGGCCTGTCAGTGCGTGCGCCACAGGTGCGCGACGGTGCGCTGCTCGTGATCGACCGCGCCTATGCGCCGCTGCAGTTGGAAGGTTCACCCGCGGTGGCCCCGTCCACCGCGTGGCAGCTTTGGTCGCCCAACAAGGCGCTGGGCCTGACCGGCGTGCGCGCGGCCTACGCTGTGGCGCCCCCCGAAGCAGACACGCGTGTGCTCGATGCGCTGGCTGCACGCGCGCCGTCGTGGCCGCTCGGGGCCCATGGCGTGGCGCTGCTGGCCGCATGGACATTGGCCGACACGCAATCGTGGCTGGCCGAGAGCCTGGCCACCCTGCGTGATTGGAAGTCCAGGCAGGTGGCATTGTGTGAGGGCCTTGGCTGGACCGTGCAGCCGAGTGTCACCCCGTTTTTCGTGGCACGCGGACCGGACGCGCCAGCGCTTCAGCGCCTTCGCCATCAAGGCGTGAAGCTGCGGGATACCGCGTCGCTGGGGCTGCCCGGCTGGGTGCGCCTGAGCGTGCAGCCGCCCGAGGCCCAGCAGGCCTTGGCCCACGCCTGGCGCGAGGCCGCATGAGCGCGCGCGTGGTGATGGTGCTGGGCACCACCAGCGGTGCCGGCAAGAGCTGGCTCGCCACGGCCCTGTGCCGCTGGTACGCCCGCCAGGGCCTGAAGGTCGCGCCCTTCAAGGCACAGAACATGAGCAACAACGCGCGCGTGGTGCCGGGCCTGGGCGGGCGCCTGGGCGAGATCGGCAGCGCGCAGTACTTCCAGGCCGTGGCCGCGCGGGCCGAGCCCGAGGTGCGCATGAACCCCGTGCTGCTCAAGCCCGAGCGCGACACCGCCAGCCAGGTGGTCGTGATGGGCGAGGTGCGGGCCGACCTGGCGGCCGTGCCGTGGCGCGAGCGCAGCGAGACGCTGTGGCCCTTCGCCCGCGAGGCGCTCGACGCCCTGCTGCGCGAGTACGACGTGGTGGTGATCGAAGGCGCTGGCTCGCCGGCCGAGATCAACCTGCACGACAGCGACTACGTCAACATGCGAACGGCCCTGCATGCCAACGCGGCCTGCTTGCTGGTCACCGACATCGACCGCGGTGGTGCGTTCGCGCACCTGTATGGCACCCATCAGCTGATGCCGCTCAACGAACGCGCGCTGTTGCGCGGCTTCGTGCTGAACCGGTTCCGGGGTGACGCCAGCCTGCTCGCACCGGGCCCCGAACAGCTGCGCCAGTTGACCGGCGTGCCCACGCTGGCCGTGCTGCCGATGTGGCGCGGCCATGGGCTGCCCGAAGAAGACGGCGTGTTCGGCGAGGGCCCGCGTGTCGCGCAGGCCGAGGCCTTGCACATCGCCGTGGTGGCTTATCCGCGCATCAGCAACCTCGATGAGTTCCAGCCGCTGCGCAACCTGCCCGGTGTGCAATTGCACTGGGTGCGCACGCCGGCCGAGGCCGCCGGGGCCCACTGGATCGTGCTGCCCGGCTCCAAGCACACGAGCGGTGACCTGGCCTGGCTGCGCAGCGTGGGGCTCGATGCGTGCATTGCTGCCCATGCGCAGGCCGGCCGCCCGGTGCTTGGTTTGTGTGGCGGCCTGCAGATGCTGGGCGAGGCACTGGTCGATCCGCACGGCGTGGACGGCAATGCGCCCGGCCTGGGCCTGCTGCCGCTGGTCACCTGTTTCGAGACCGACAAGCTGCTGACCCGCACCCACGCTTCGTTCGACACCTTGCAGGCTCCCTGGTCCGCCTTGTCGGGAGTGTCCTTCGACGGCTATGAAATTCGCCACGGACGCACCGTGCCGCACGCTGACCTACCGCCCCCTCACGTGGCCTTGCGCAACGTGGCGGGCGAGGCCATTGGCTGGCAGCAGGGCCCCGTGCTCGGCATCTATGCACACGGTGTGCTGGAGTCGGCTGCCGTGTTGCAGGCCTTGTTCGGCGCGCAGGTGCGTGCGCTCGATGCCGTGTGCGACGGCTTGGCCGACTTCATCGACGAACACTTTGAGCCGGGATCCCTGCTGTCTCTGCTGACATCGCCATGAACTTCAAACCGCCATTGATCGCCGACGTGCGCGACACCGCGCTCACGCAGCGCCTGCAACACCTGCTCGACCGCAAGACCAAGCCGCTGGGTTCGCTGGGACAGCTGGAGACGCTGGCTCTGAACATCGGGCTCATGCAGCAGACCGAGCGGCCGCAGTTGAACGCGCCGCAGCTGGTGGTGTTTGCCGCCGACCATGGGCTCACGGCGCGCGGTGTGTCGGCCTACCCGAAGGACGTGACCTGGCAGATGGTCGAGAACTTCCTGGCGGGTGGCGCGGCGGTGAGTGTCATCGCCCGCCAGCACGGCCTGGCGCTCACCGTGGTCGATGCCGGTGTGGACCACGATTTCACACCGCGGCCGAACCTGCTCGACCGCAAGGTCGCGCGCGGCACAGCCGATGCGAGCCGGCAGGCCGCCATGTCGCCCGAGCAGTGTGTGCAGGCGCTCGAAGCCGGCCGTGAGGTGGTGCGGGGCCTGCCGGGCAATGCGCTGCTGCTGGGTGAGATGGGCATCGGCAACAGCGCCAGTGCCGCCTTGCTGTTGGCGCGCTTGACCGGTGAGCCGCTGTCGCGCTGCGTGGGGCGTGGTACGGGCCTGGACAACGCCGGCCTGGCCCACAAGGTGGCGGTGCTGGCTGAGGTGCTGCACCACCATCGCGACGCGAGCACACCGCTGCAAGTGCTGGCGGCGCTTGGGGGATTGGAGATCGCCATGCTGACCGGTGCCATGCTGGAGGCCGCCGCGCAGCGTCGGGTGATGCTGGTAGACGGCTTCATTGCCGGCGCCGCGGCGCTGGTGGCATCGCGCCTGGCGCCAGCTGTGCTTGGCTACTTCGTGCTCTCGCACCGGTCGGCAGAAACCGGCCATGCGCTGTTGCTGCAGCACCTCGACGGTCAGCCGCTGCTCGACCTCGGTCTGCGCTTGGGCGAGGCCTCTGGTGCCGCACTCGCATGGCCGCTGCTTCAGAGTGCGGTGCTGCTGCTCAACGAGATGGCGAGCTTCGATGCGGCTGGGGTGTCCGAGGCCTCCAGCGTGACGCCGGGCTGATCCCATGCGCCACGAGCTTCGGCTGTTTTTCATTGCGCTGCAGTTTTTCACGCGGGTGCCCATCCCGCGATGGGTGGGCTTCGAGCCGGCCTGGCTGAACGAGAGCGCGCGGCATTTCCCGCTGGTGGGGACGCTGGTGGGCGCGGTCACGGCCACGGTGTTCTGGCTGGCTGCGCTGGTGTTTCCGCAAGCCGTGGCGGTGGGGCTGTCGATGGCGGCCGGCCTTGTGCTCACCGGTGCTTTTCACGAAGACGGGCTCGCCGACACCTTCGATGCGCTCGGTGGTGCGGTGAGCCGAGAGCGGGCGCTTGAGATCATGAAGGACTCTCGCATCGGCAGCTATGGCGCCGTGGCGCTCGTGATGGTGTTGGGCCTCAAGTGGGCCGTGCTCGCATCCTTGCCGCCGCTGCTCGTGGTGGCGGTGCTGGTGTTCGCCCACACGGCATCGCGAGCAGCGGCGGTGTTGCTCATTCGCGCGTTGCCGTATGCGGGCGATGTGGCATTGTCCAAAGCCAAGCCATTGGCGCAGCGTGTGTCGGCGGGTGGGTGCGCCGTGGCGCTGACTTGGGTGGGGCTGGTGGCCCTGGCGCTGCTGGTTTGGACTCCGCTGTGGTGGTCGGCTCTTGCGGCGAGCACATTGGGGGGCGCAGTGATCGCCGCGGCGTGCGGGTGGTGGTTTCACCGGCGCCTCGGCGGCATCACTGGCGACACGCTCGGCGCCACGCAGCAGCTCGTGGCGCTGGGCATCTTGCTGGCGTGGCTGGCCTGGGTGCCGTTGGTGTTCCGCTGGTCATGAAGCTGGTGGTGTGGCGTCACCCCCGGCCGCGCGATGTGGTCGGGCTGTGTTTGGGGCAGACTGACGCGGCAGTTGATGCGCGCAAGGCCAAGCGGCTGGCCCATCGCATCCGGGCCCGAGCGAGGAGGGATCGCACAGCGCACGTGGTGTGGACGTCTGCATTGACCCGCAGCGCAGCCGTGGGGCGCTGGCTGCGCCGCTGGGGCTGGCGCCACCACATCGACGTGCGCTTGAACGAACTCGATTTCGGCACCTGGGACGGCCGCCCATGGCACCACATCCCCGTGCACGAGATCGATGCCTGGTGTGCAAGCTTCAACGACGCACCCGCGGGAGGCGGCGAGTCCGTCGCCTCGTTGCTGGCCCGCTGCCAGGCCTTCATCCTTGCGCAGGCCCACGAGGCCGATGGCGTGCAGGTCGTGACCCACGCCGGGTGGATCAACGCCGCCAAATGGGTGATGGCCGCCAAGCCATTGCCGCATCGCGCCGACGAGTGGCCCGCCGCGGAGGGCTATTCGACCGCGGTGGTCCTGGCGCGCTGAACCACGGGCTTGCCCTGCGCGAACTGGCGCAGAAAGGCCGGGGCCGAATCGCAGTACACGCTCACGGCGCACGACTCGCACAGCGGCCGGCGCGCCTGGCACACATAGCGGCCGTGCAGGATGAGCCAATGGTGGGCATCGACCAGGTAGTCCGGTGGAATGCGCTCCAGCAGCCCCAGCTCCACTTCGAGCGGGTTCTTGCCCGGTGCGAGCCCGGTGCGGTTGCCCACGCGGAAGATGTGCGTGTCGACCGCCATGGTGGCTTCGCCGAAGGCCACGTTGAGCACCACGTTGGCGGTCTTGCGGCCCACGCCTGGCAGGGCTTCGAGTGCTTCACGCGTGCGCGGCACCTGCCCGCCATGCCGCTCGATCAGCAGCCGGCTCGTCTCCACCAGGTTGCGCGCCTTGTTGCGAAAGAGGCCGATGGTCTTGACGTACTCGGTGACACGGTCGACGCCGAGCGCGAGCATCTTTTCAGGCGTGTTCGCGACAGGGAATAGCTTGCGCGTGGCCTTGTTCACACCCACATCCGTCGCCTGGGCCGACAGCAGCACGGCCGCCAGCAGCTCGAACACGTTGGTGTATTCGAGCTCGGTGTTGGGCTGCGGGTTGGCGGCTTGCAGCGTGGCGAAGAAGGGGCGGATGGCGGAGGTTTTCATCGAGTGCCATTGTCGCGGCATTCGGGGTGCTGCCCGGTGCGCGATGCCATGGGCATGGCGAACGAAGGTGGCCTGTCGGTGCGGGGCCGGGCGGGCGGCCCGCACCTGTTTCAGCGCCGTGCGCGAGCCCGTGCGAGTGCGGCTTCGATGACCGCACGTTTGCCCGCAAGGGCATCGGGGTCGGTGAGCTTGGAGGCCGCAGGCAGGTCGGCCAACGTGGCCTCGGCCTTGGCTTCGAGGCGCTCGTCGTTCTCGCGGTCGGCGCGTTGCAGCCGAAAGCGGTGGAAGTCGAAGCGCGTGCGCGCCTGCTCGGCGTCGGCCGTGCTCCAGGCGTCCCACCCGGTGCGCGGGCTGGTCACGTCGACCAGCGTGATGCAGTCGACCGGACACACGGGGATGCAGAGTTCGCAGCCTGTGCAGAGCGCGTCGATGACGGTGTGCATGGCCTTGGCGCCGCCGAGGATGCTGTCGACCGGGCAGGCTTTCAGGCACAGCGTGCAGCCGATGCACCAGGCCTCGTCGATCACGGCCAGCATGCGCGGGCCTTCGTGGCCGTTCAGCGGATTGAGCGGCAGCACCGGCCGGCCGGTGAGGGCCGCGAGGCGGGCTATGCCTTCGACGCCGCCGGGCGGGCATTGGTTGATGGGCGCATCGCCAGCCGCCATGGCCTCGGCATAACTGTGGCAGTCGGGGTATCCGCAGCGTGTGCACTGCGTCTGGGGCAGGGCGTCGTTCAGGGCCTCAGCCAGTGCGGCGCGGTCGGCCGCAGAGGTGGAAGGAACACGCGAAGGCGCAGACAGGCTCGTGGGTGAGTCTGGTGTGCGGGCGTTCTGCGTGCCTTCCATTCTCCGGTCAGCGGGCGGCGCGCTTGCGGGCCGGCAGCTTGCTGCTGGCCGTGGCCTTGGCGCCCGGTTTGGCCGCGGCAGCCACTGCCGTCTTGCGGGCCTTGGACTTGGGCTTGGCGTCGGCGTCTTGATGGCTGGCGATGAAATCGCGGACCTGCGGGTAGCAGTCTTCGCGCCAACGGCGGCCCGAAAAAATGCCGTAGTGGCCCGCACCGGCCACGTCGTAATGGAACTGGCGCCCCTTCGGAATGCCCGAGCACAGGTCGTGGGCCGCACGCGTCTGGCCGGCGCCCGAGATGTCGTCGAGCTCGCCTTCGATGGTGAGCAGGGCGGTGGTGGTGATGTCTTGCGGGCGCACCAACTGGCCGTTGACGACCCAGGTGCCGTTCACGAGTGAGTAGTCCTGGAACACCGTGTGAATGGTGTCGAGGTAGTACTCGGCCGGCATGTCGAGCACGGCGTTGTACTCGTCGTAGAACGAGCGGTGGAACTCGGCGCTCTCATCTTCACCGCGCATCAGGTCGTTGAAGTAGTCGTAGTGCGAGGTCATGTGGCGGTCTGGGTTCATCGCGATGAACCCGGTGTGCTGCAGGAAGCCCGGGTACACGCGACGGCCGGAGCCCGGGTAGTTGCTGGGCACCCGGTAGATCACATTGTTCTCGAACCACTCGTAGCTCTTGTTCATGGCCAGGTTGTTCACCGCGGTCGGCGACTTGCGGGCGTCGATCGGGCCGCCCATCATGGTCATGGTGCGCGGCGTGAACTCGCCGTTGCTGGCCAGCAGCGAAATGGCGGCCAGCACCGGCACGGTGGGCTGGCAGACGGAGATCACGTTGACTTCGGGGCCGAGCAGGCGAATGAAGTCCTGAACGTAGGCGATGTAATCGTCGAGGTGGAAGGCGCCTTGTTCGGCCGGCACCATGCGGGCGTCAGTCCAGTCGGTGATGTAGACCTTGTGGTCGACCAGCAGCTGGCGCACGGTCTCGCGCAGCAGCGTGGAGTGGTGGCCCGACAGCGGGGCGACCACCAGCACGGTAGGCTGGTCTTTCATGACGGTGAGCATGGGCAGGTCATCGGTGAAGCGCTTGAAGCGCAACAAGCGGCAGAACGGCTTGGTCTGGGCCACCTGCTCCTGCACGGCGACATCGATGCCGCCAACCTTCACCGAGGTAATGCCGAACTCGGGCTTCTCGTATTCCTTGGAAAGCCGGTTCATCAGGTCGAGGCTGGCCGACACACGTTGCGCCATGGGCGTGTGCGTGAAAGGCGACAGCGGGTGGCTGTACAACTTGGACGAGGCGGCCGCGAACTCCGAGAACGGGCTCAACAGCGCACGTTGGGACTCATAAAGCTGATACAGCATGTCTTTTTCCTTTCGAGCCAGAGGGCAAGTGGACCACACCATCACGCAATTTGTGCGTTGCACCATTCTAGGCAGATGCGGGTCATCGTGGCACAAAACCGCCCACCTTGGTCATCGGAAAAAAGGGTGAAATGCCGGTCCGGCTTGAAATCCATGTCACTAAAGTGACATGGGCGTGGCCCGACTGACGCGGGCGGCGGTTGTCTTCACAGGCGATTCAGACCGACGAGGATTGCCAAACACCAGTGGATTCGGCTTGGCCGGTCCACCCGGTAGCGCCCCCCTGGGGGCGCTACCTGTATTCAGCTGACTTTGGCGATGGCGCTGACCACGGCATCGATGTTCTTGCTGTTCAAGGCCGCCACGCAGATGCGGCCCGAGTCCACGCCGTAGATGCCGAACTCGCTGCGCAGGCGCTGCATTTGCGCCTGGTTGAGGCCGGAGTAGCTGAACATGCCTTTTTGCTTGGTGATGAAGCTCATGTCCTGCTTCACGCCAGCCGCTTGCAGCTTGGCTTGCAGGGCCACGCGCATTTCCTTGATGCGAACGCGCATGCCGGCCAGCTCTTCTTCCCACAGACTGCGCAGGGCCGGGGTGGTCAGCACGGTGGCGACGACCTGGGCACCGTGGGTCGGTGGGTTGGAGTAGTTGGTGCGGATGACGATCTTGAGCTGGCTCAGCACGCGAACCGCGTCTTCCTTGGTCTGGCAGGCCACGCTGAGTGCACCCACGCGTTCGCCGTAGAGCGAGAAGCTCTTGGAGAACGAGGTCGAGACGAAGAAGTCGAGGCCGGCGCTGATGAATTGCTCGATGACGGCGCCGTCTTCGGCGATGCCTTCGCCAAAGCCCTGGTAGGCCATGTCGAGGAAGGCCACGAGGTTGCGCGACTTCACGGCCTGGACCACTTGGCCCCATTGCTCGGAAGTGATGTCGTAGCCAGTCGGGTTGTGGCAGCAGGCGTGCAGCACGATCACGGTGCCGGCCGGGGCGGCGTTGAGCGCGGCCAGCATGCCTTCGACGTTCACGCCGCGCTTGTCGGCGTCGTAGTACGGGTAGGTGCCCACGGTGAAGCCGGCGTTGGTGAACAGCGCGCGGTGGTTTTCCCAGCTCGGGTCGCTGATCAGAACCTGGGCGTTCGGGTTCAGGCGCTTCAGGAAGTCGGCGCCGATCTTGAGGCCACCCGTGCCGCCGATGCCTTGCACCGTGGCCACACGGCCGTCTTTCACGGCCGCGCTGTCGGCGCCGAACACCAGGGCTTGCACGGCCTTGTCATAGGCAGCGATGCCGTCGATAGGCAGGTAGCCGCGTGGCTTGGGCGATTCCTGCATCTGGCGCTCGGCCTCGGCCACGCATTTGAGCAGCGGCAGCTTGCCGTTGTCGTCGTAGTACACGCCCACGCCCAGGTTGACCTTGGCAGGGTTCGGGTCGGCGTTGAATTGCTCGTTCAGGCCGAGAATGGGATCGCGAGGGGCCATTTCAACGGCGGCAAACAACGAAGTCATGAACAGTCCTTGTGTGTGAGGCGAGTTTTGGTTTTGGGCTACGCTGCGCATGTCGCCTGCGTGAGTCAGCGCGGGATAACCCGAGGATTTTATCTGTCATGGCCGAGCCGTCCGAAATCAACCCTGTTGCCGTCCTTTCAGACGATGCATCGGACGCTGCCAAGCCCGGTCAATTCGTCAGTCACGAGGGCTCGCCGTTCCAGCTGTTCCAGCCCTATCCGCCAGCGGGTGACCAGCCCACGGCCATCGAGCAACTCGTTGAAGGTGTGAACGACGGCCTCACCTACCAGACGCTGCTCGGCGTGACCGGTTCGGGCAAGACCTTCACCATGGCCAACGTGATCGCGCGCCTGGGCCGCCCGGCCATCGTGTTTGCGCCCAACAAGACCTTGGCCGCGCAGCTCTATGCCGAGTTCCGCGAGTTCTTTCCCAAAAACGCGGTGGAGTATTTCGTCAGCTACTACGACTACTACCAGCCCGAAGCCTATGTGCCGCAGCGCGACCTGTTCATCGAAAAAGACAGCGCCATCAACGAGCACATCGAGCAGATGCGCCTGAGCGCCACCAAGAGCCTTCTCGAACGCCGCGACGTGGTGATCGTGGCCAGCGTGTCGGCCATCTACGGCATCGGCAACCCGGCCGACTACCACCGCATGGTGATGACGCTGCGCGTGGGCGACAAGATGGACCAGCGCGACGTGATCGCGCAACTCATTCGCATGCAGTACAAGCGCAACGAGATGGATTTCTCGCGCGGTGTGTTCCGCGTGCGAGGCGACACCATCGATGTATTCCCGGCCGAGCACTCCGAGCTTGCCATCCGCATCGAGTTGTTCGACGACGAGATCGAATCGCTGCAGTTGTTCGACCCGCTCACCGGCCGCATCCGCCAGAAGATTCCGCGCTTCACCGTGTACCCGTCGAGCCATTACGTCACCCCGCGCGACCGCGTGCTGGCCGCCGTCGACACCATCAAGGAAGAACTGCGCACGCGCGTGGCCGAGTTCGTGGGCGCCGGCAAGCTGGTCGAGGCGCAGCGTGTGGAGCAGCGCACCCGGTTCGACCTGGAAATGCTGCAGGAGATCGGCCACTGCAAGGGCATCGAGAACTACACGCGGCACCTGTCCGGCTCGGCACCCGGTGAGCCGCCGTCCACGTTGGTCGACTACCTGCCCAAGGACGCCGTGATGTTCCTTGACGAGAGTCACGTGATGATGGGCCAGCTCGGGGGCATGTACAACGGGGACAGGGCGCGCAAGTCCACGCTGGTCGACTACGGCTTCCGTTTGCCATCGGCGCTCGACAACCGGCCGCTCAAGCTCGAAGAGTTCGAGACCAAGATGCGCCAGGTGGTGTTCGTGTCGGCCACCCCGGCCGACTACGAAAAGCAGCACACCGGCCAGGTGGTGGAGCAGCTCGTGCGACCCACCGGGTTGATCGACCCGATGGTCGAGGTGCGACCAGCCACTCAGCAGGTCGACGATGTGCTGCAAGAAATCCGAATCCGTGTCGAGAAGAGCGAACGGGTGCTCATCACCACGCTCACCAAGCGAATGGCCGAGCAGCTCACCGACTACCTGAACGACAACGGCGTGAAGGTGCGCTACCTGCACAGCGACATCGACACCGTGGAGCGTGTGGAGATCCTGCGCGACCTGCGCTTGGGCACCTTCGATGTGCTGGTGGGCATCAATCTGCTGCGTGAAGGCCTGGACATCCCCGAGGTGTCGCTTGTCGCCATCCTGGATGCCGACAAGGAAGGTTTCTTGCGGTCAGAGCGCTCCCTCATTCAGACCATCGGCCGGGCCGCGCGCAACCTGAACGGCCGGGCCATCCTGTACGCGGACCGCATGACCGACTCCATGAGCCGGGCCCTGGGCGAAACCGAGCGCCGGCGCAACAAGCAGATCGCCCACAACACCGAGCACAACATCACCCCGCGCAGCATTAAGAAGCAGGTGCGGGACCTGATCGACGGGGTCTATGCCGACAAGACTGGCAAGGACGACCTGAAGGCCGCCCAGGCGGCGGCCGAGGTCGAGGTCATGTCGGAGAAAGAACTCGGCAAGCGCATCAAGCAGCTGGAAAAGCAGATGCTCGAGCACGCCCGCAACCTCGAGTTTGAAAAGGCGGCCCGGGTGCGCGACCAGCTGGCCTTGCTCCGCGAGCAGGCCTTTGGCGCGCCAGGCGTTGACAACGTCGTGCCGCTGGTGGCGGTGCCGGGCGGGCCCACACCGCGCTGAGCCGCCGCCTGCAGGGTCGACTTCGGCCGGGTGGATGCCTTCCGGCCGCTGCTGCACTGCATCAACTGCGTGTTCAATCGCACAGTGAGCCGCTCCGTGTGCAGCACGTGAGCACGCAGTCGGGCAGGGCGCTGCTACCGTGGCGGGTTGATAGTTTCTTTCGAAAGAACGCCGTGGACACCCCGACGACCTGCAAGATCCTGATGATCTGCATGGGTAATATTTGCCGATCGCCGACTGCGGAAGCTGTGCTTCGGCACAAACTCCATGTTGCCGGCCTGGGCAATCGGGTCACCGTGGACTCTGCGGGCACCCATGCCTGGCATGTAGGCGAGGCACCCGATGCCCGAGCGGTCGCCCGCGCCAAACTTCGCGGCTACGACCTGTCTCCCCTCAAAGCCCGCGCTGTGAAGGCGCGAGACTTCTCCGAGTTCGACCTCATCCTCGCGATGGACGACGAGAACCTCGTTGCCTTGCGCGAGAAATGCCCTCCCACCCAGCAGCCCAGACTGCATCGCCTGACCGCGCACGCCACTTGCTATCAGGGTCAGGACGTGCCGGACCCCTATTACGGGGCACCGAACGGCTTCGATCATGTGCTCGACATGGTCGAAGATGCTTGTGACGGGCTGGTGAGGCATCTCGAAAAAACCCTGAGCCGTCCCCACCTGCCGTAGTCCGGTTGCTTTTTGACCGGGCCGCGCATCCCGTGTCGAGAGAAGGGGAACTTCCCGGGCCAATGCTGACCAAATCAGTAGGTTTCAGCTATACTTGAGTAACGCCCTCGGGATAAAGCCCAGGGTTAACCCCGGTATGTCTGACGGGTTCGACAAGCGTGAAGCTACCCATTGACCGCTTTTGTTGATTGTTATGCCTACAAGGGCATCAGGAGAATGATATGCGTCTGACCACCAAGGGCCGTTTTGCAGTGACCGCGATGATTGATCTTGCCTTGCGCGAGAACACCGGACCCGTCGCTTTGGCCGCCATCAGTGCCCGCCAGCAGATCTCGCTGTCTTACCTCGAGCAGCTGTTCGGCAAGCTGCGCCGCCATGAACTGGTGGAAAGCACGCGGGGCCCGGGCGGCGGTTACGCGCTCGGCCGCAAATCCGAAGAAATCACCGTGGCCGACATCATCGTCGCGGTCGACGAACCCATCGATGCCACCGGTTGCAGCGGCAAAGAGAACTGCATGGGCGAAGACACCGGCAAGTGCATGACGCACGACCTGTGGGCCAGCCTCAATTCCAAGATGATCGAGTACCTCGATTCCATCTCGCTGCGCAAACTCGTCGATGAACAACTGGCCAAGGGCGTCTCCATTGAGGAGCACCCGATCAAGCGTGCTATTTCCACCCAACCCGTCGTCAAGCCGATCAAGATCACCGCACCCAATTCGGTCTTCGCGCTCGGGACGGCTTTCTCCAAATAAGGCAGGCGCCTCGCGCGCGTCCACCACAAGCAGTCGCCAGACATGGACATGACCCCGCACTTTCCGATTTACATGGACTACGGCGCCACCACGCCGGTAGACCAGCGCGTCGTCGACGCCATGATTCCCTGGCTGCGTGAACACTTCGGCAACCCCGCTTCGCGCAGTCATGCGTGGGGATGGGAGGCCGAGGCAGTGGTTGAAAAGTCGCGTGAAGACGTGGCGGCGCTCATCGGTGCCGACCCGCGTGAAATCGTCTGGACCTCGGGTGCCACCGAGTCCAACAACCTGGCCATCAAAGGTGCGGCGCAGTTCTACAAGTCTCGCGGCAAGCACCTGATCACCGTGAAGACCGAGCACAAGGCCGTGCTCGACACCATGCGTGAACTGGAGCGCCAGGGCTTCGAGGTCACCTACCTCGACGTCGAAGCCGACGGCCTGCTCGACCTCGAGAAGTTCAAGGCCGCGCTGCGGCCCGACACCATCCTCGCGTCGGTCATGTTCGTCAACAACGAGATCGGCGTCATTCAAGACATTCCTGCCATCGGGGCCCTGTGCCGCGAGCGCAATGTGATCTTCCACGTCGATGCGGCCCAGGCCACGGGCAAGGTCAGCATCAACCTGGCCGATCTGCCCGTCGACCTGATGAGCCTGGCCTCGCACAAGACCTATGGCCCCAAGGGCATCGGCGCGCTGTATGTGCGCCGCAAGCCGCGGGTGCGGCTTGAAGCGCAAATGCACGGTGGCGGCCACGAGCGCGGCATGCGTTCGGGCACGCTGCCCACCCACCAGATCGTCGGCATGGGTGAGGCCTTCCGCCTGGCCCGCGAAGAAATGGGCGTGGAGAGCGAGCGCATCCGCATGCTCCAGCAGCGCCTGATCAACGGCCTGTCGGGTATCGAGCAGACCTTCCTCAACGGCCACGCTGAAAAGCGCGTGCCGCACAACGTGAACATGTCGTTCAACTTTGTCGAGGGCGAGTCGCTGATCATGGGCGTGAAGGGCATTGCCGTGTCGTCGGGTTCGGCCTGCACGTCGGCCAGCCTGGAGCCCAGCTATGTGCTGCGTGCCCTCGGCCGCAGCGACGAGCTGGCGCACTCCAGCCTGCGCATGACGATCGGACGTTTCACCACGGTCGAGGAAATCGACTACGTGATCACCACCCTCAAAGACCGCGTGGCCCGGCTGCGCGAGCTGTCCCCGCTGTGGGACATGTTCAAGGAAGGGATCGACATCAGCACGATCCAGTGGTCAGCCCACTGATGATCTGACGCGATCGAGTCGATCCCACCAAGCAGTACTGGAGTAGAAAAATGGCATACAGCGACAAAGTGGTTGAGCATTACGAGAACCCGCGGAACGTGGGTTCGTTCGAAAAAGGTGACGACACCGTTGGCACCGGCATGGTCGGTGCGCCAGCGTGCGGCGACGTGATGAAGCTGCAGATCAAGGTCAACCCGGTGACGGGCCTGATCGAAGACGCCAAGTTCAAGACCTATGGCTGCGGTTCGGCCATCGCATCGAGCTCGCTCGTGACGGAGTGGGTCAAGGGCAAATCGCTGGACGAAGCGCTGACCATCAAGAACACGCACATCGCGCAAGAACTGGCGCTGCCACCCGTGAAGATCCACTGCTCCATCCTGGCCGAAGACGCCATCAAGGCCGCAGTGAGCGACTACCGCGCCAAGAGCGCGGGCGGCGCGCCTGCAGGAACCGTGGCGCACTGACATGGCGGTCACCCTCACCGAGGCCGCAGCGCGCCACGTGTCGCGCTACATCACCAAGCGTGGCAAGGGCGTGGGCGTGCGCCTGGGCGTGAAGACCACCGGTTGTTCCGGGCTGGCCTACAAGCTTGAGTACGCTGACGACGTGGCGCCTGAAGACATGGTGTTCGACGACCGTGGCGTGAAGGTGTTGATCGACCCCAAGAGCCTGCCGTACCTCGATGGCACCGAACTCGACTTCGTGCGTGAAGGCCTGAACGAAGGCTTCAAGTTCAACAACCCGCGTGAAAAAGACCGCTGCGGTTGCGGCGAGTCGTTCCGGGTGTGAGTCTGTGGATTCGGCAATCAGGCGCGGCCGCAAGCCGCGCCTTTTTCTTGGGAGCTCGGCTTTGCCTTTGCGGCCGCATGGCGGTGCCGACCTCCCCACCAAGGCGCTGACATGAAGCTCGACAGCGACGACTTCGAACTGTTCGCGATCCCGCGTCGTTTTGCACAGGAGCGCGCGGCGCTCGATCAGCGCTGGCGCGTGCTGCAAGGCGAGGTGCATCCCGACCGCTTCGTGTCCGAGGGCACGGCCGCACAGCGCGTGGCCATGCAATGGGCCGTGCGCGTGAACGAGGCCTACCAGCGCCTGAAAAACCCGCTGCAGCGTGCAGCCTACCTGTGCGAGCTTGCTGGCGTTCCGGTGAACGCCGAGAGCAACACCTCCATGCCGGGCGCGTTCCTGATGCAGCAGATGGCCTGGCGCGAGGCGCTGGATGACGCCACGAACCTTGACGAGGTGCAGGCGCTGGCCGACGAGGTGGGCGCCCAGCGCGGCCAGGGCCTGGCCGACCTCGAGCGCAGCATCGACGAAGAGCGCGACTACAACATGGCCGCCCAACAGGTCAGAGCCCTCATGTTCATTGAGCGCTTTGTCAAAGACATCGATCGGCGCCTCGAAGCGCTGGAACAATAGAACCTTATGGCACTGCTTCAAATCTCAGAACCCGGGGGCGCCCCTGACCCCCACCAACGCCGCATCGCGGTCGGCATCGACCTGGGCACCACGCACTCGCTGGTGGCCGCGGTTCGCAACAGCGTCGCCGAGTGCCTGCCCGACGCGGCAGGCCGTGTGATCCTGCCGTCGGCCGTGCGCTACCTGCCTGAAGGCCGGCGCCAGATCGGTCACGACGCGCTGGCTGAAGCGGCGGTGGACCCTCGCAACACCATCGTGTCGGCCAAGCGCTTCATGGGCCGCGGCCTCGCTGACATCCCCCACCGCGACAAGCTCCCCTACGACTTCGTAGAGGCCCCGGGCATGGTGCAGCTCAACACGGTGGACGGCGTGAAGTCGCCGGTGCAGGTGTCGGCCGAGATTCTCGCCACGCTGCGTTTCCGTGCCGAAGACACCTTCGATGACGAGCTCTTCGGTGCCGTGATCACGGTGCCCGCCTATTTCGACGACGCACAGCGCCAGGCCACGAAGGACGCCGCCCAGCTGGCCGGCCTCAACGTGCTGCGCCTCATCAACGAGCCCACGGCCGCGGCCATTGCCTATGGGCTGGAGAATGGCTCCGAAGGCTTGTACGCGGTCTACGACCTCGGAGGCGGCACCTTCGACATCTCGGTGCTGCGTCTGTCCCAGGGTGTGTTCGAGGTCGTGGCCACCGGGGGAGACTCTGCCCTCGGCGGTGACGACTACGACGGCCTGCTCGCCGACTGGGCGCTGGCCCAGGCCGGGCTCGTGGCCGAGTCGCCCCAGGACAAGCGTGCGGTGCTCGTCGCGGCCCGGGCCGCCAAGGAAAAGTTGTCCAGCACCGACCATGTGATGCTTGCGTGCCCGCTCGATGCGGGTGAGCTGTCGGTGCGTGTGGACCGTGCGCAATTCGAAGCGCTGACCCAGCCCCTGACCCAGCGCACCGTCACGGCCATGCGCAAGGTGCTGCGCGATGCCGATGCCGCCAGCAGCGACGTCAAGGGTGTAGTGATGGTGGGCGGCTCGACCCGCATGCCGCACATCCAGGCCGTCGTGGGCGCCTTCTTCGGCAGCACGCCATTGACCAACCTGAACCCTGACGAGGTGGTGGCACTTGGCGCGGCCTTGCAGGCCAATGCCTTGGCGGGCAACGCTGGGGCACAAGATCTGCTGCTGCTCGACGTCATTCCGCTGTCGCTCGGTCTGGAGACCATGGGCGGTCTGGTGGAGCGCATCATCCCTCGCAACAGCACCATCCCGACCGCGCGCGCCCAGGACTTCACCACCTTCAAGGACGGCCAGACCGCCTTGGCCATCCACGTGCTGCAGGGCGAACGCGAGCTGGTGAGCGACTGCCGTTCGCTCGCGCGCTTCGAGCTGCGCGGCATGCCGCCCATGGTGGCTGGCGCTGCGCGAATTCGCGTGAGCTTTCAGGTCGATGCCGATGGACTGTTGAGTGTCACCGCGCGCGAAGAGTCGTCGGGTGTGGAGGCGGCCATCAGCGTGAAGCCGAGCTACGGCCTCACGGACGACGAAGTCGCTCGCATGCTGCGCGAAAGCTTCACCACGGCCGAGGTCGACATGCAGGCCCGCAGTCTGCGCGAATCGCGTGTGGAGGCTGAGCGCATGCTGCTCGCCACCCGTTCGGCGCTCGCGGCCGATGGGGACCTGCTCGAAGCCGTGCAGCGCGAGGCCATCGAGTCCGAACTCACGGCGCTTGAAACCCTGCGCGATGGTGACGACCACCGCGTGATCGACGACGCCGTCGATGCGCTCGCCAAGGCCACCGAGTGGTTTGCCGCCGAACGCATGAACCGCAGCCTGCGCCAGGCGCTCACCGGCAAACGTGTGGAAGAAGTCTGAACATGCCGATCATCAAAATCCTCCCCCACGCCGAGTACTGCCCGCAGGGTGTCGAGATCGAGGCGCCATCTGGCACCTCGCTGTGCGAAGCCATGCTCGAGAACAAGATCAACATCGAGCACGCCTGCGACATGGTCGCCGCCTGCACGACCTGTCACGTCATCGTGCGGGCCGGCCAGCGCTCGCTGGGCGAGATGGAAGAAACCGAAGAAGACCTGCTCGACCGCGCCTGGGGTCTTGAGCCCGACTCGCGCCTGTCCTGCCAGGCCATCCTGTCGCAGCAGGACGTGACGATCGAGATCCCCAAGTACTCGATCAACCACGCCAAAGAGGGGCATTAGGCCCCAAGGGGAGCCTCGCATCGGGCCGGGAAACCCGTTCCTTGGCGAGTGGCTTGATGGGTCGCGCGGGCGCGCTCTCTCAAGTCTTTGAATCAGATGCTCGGCTGTCCATAAAAAAACCT
>JBEGTX010000056.1:0-9993 GCA_041179165.1 Pseudomonadota bacterium
ATGTCGAAGAACTTCCCCGCGCCGCTGAAGTGCGTGGAAGCCGTCGCCGCCTCGGCCAGCAAGTCCTTCGACGAAGGCATCAAGTTCGAGCGCGAGCTGTTCATGCAGCTGATGACCACGCCCGAATCGCGCGCCCTGCGCCACATCTTCAACGCCGAGCGCGCGGCCGCCAAGGTCGCCGACATCCCTGAAGACACCAAGCTTCGCGACATCAAGAAGATGGGCATGATCGGCGCCGGCACCATGGGTGTGGGCATCACCATGAACTTCATCAACGTCGGCATCGGCGTGGTGCTGCTCGAGATGAAGCAAGAAGCGCTCGACAAGGGCTTGGCCACCATCCGCAAGAACTACGAAAACTCGATGGCCAAGGGCAAGCTCACGCAAGCTGAAGCCGACGAGCGCATGGCCCTGATCACGCCGACGCTGAGCTACAACGACTTCAAAGACGTTGACCTCGTGATCGAAGCCGTGTTCGAGAGCATCGAAGTGAAGGAGCAGGTCTTCAAGACGCTCGACGAAGTGTGCAAGCCCGGCGCGATCCTGGCCTCCAACACCTCGGCGCTCAATCTCGACAAGATTGCTGCCTTCACCAAGCGCCCGCAAGACGTGGTGGGCCTGCACTTCTTCAGCCCGGCCAACGTGATGCGCCTGCTCGAAGTGGTGCGTGGCGAGAAGACCGCCAAGGACGTGATGGCCACCTCGATGGCCCTGGCCAAGAAGATCAAGAAGATCGCCGTGGTGTCGGGCGTGTGCGATGGCTTCATCGGCAACCGCATCGTGGCCCGCTACGGCCAGGCTGCCAACGACCTGGTGAACGCTGGCGCGCTGCCACAGCAAGTGGACAACGCACTGCAGAAGTTCGGTCTCGCCATGGGCATCTTCCGCATGGGTGACTTGGCTGGCCTGGACATCGGCTACGCCGGCCGCAAGCGCCGCCGTGATGCCAACCCGGCTGCCTACACCCCGATCGTTGCCGATCGTCTGGCTGAAGCCGGCCGTTTCGGCCAGAAGACCGGCGCGGGCTACTACCGCTACGAAGCGGGCAAGCGCGACCCGATCCCCGATCCCCTGGTCGAAACGCTGATCGCAGAGTTCCGCAAGGAACGCGGCATCACCCCACGCAAGGTGACCGACGAAGAAATCATCGAGCGCACGATCTACGCGATGGTCAACGAAGGCGCACGCATCCTTGAAGAAGGCATCGCCCAGCGTGCCTCCGACATCGACATCGTCTACCTGAACGGCTACGGCTTCCCCGCACACCGCGGCGGCCCGATGCTCTACGCCGACCAAGTGGGTCTGCCGAACGTGGTGCGTGCGCTCAAGCGCATGGCCGCCGAACCCGGCGCTGACAAGGCCTTCTGGACCCCTGCTCCCCTGCTCACCCGACTGGCCGAAGAAGGCCGCACGTTCAACTGATCGCGAACGCACCGTTCCCCTCATTGACCGTTTTCCTTCAAGCCATCACAGGACATTCTCATGACTGACGCAGTTATCGTTTCCACCGCACGCACCGGGCTCGGCAAGAGCTGGAAGGGCGCTTTCAACATGACCTACGGCGCCACGCTCGGCGGCCACGCGGTCCAGCACGCCGTCGCCCGCGCCGGCATCGACCCGGCTGAGGTCGAAGACGTGTTCATCGGCGGCTCGCTCGCCGAAGGCACCACCGGCGGCAACGTCGCCCGCGCCATCGCCCTGCGTGCCGGCCTGCCCGTCACCACGGCCGGTGTGTCGATCAACCGCTTCTGCTCGTCGGGCCTGCAAGCCATCGCCATGGCCGCCCACAGCGTGCTGGTCGACGGCGTGCAAGTCGCCGTCGGCGGCGGTGTCGAGTCCATCTCCTGCGTGCAGAACGAAGTCAACCGCCACATGCGCGCTGACCCGTGGCTCATCGAGCACAAGCCCGAGGTCTACTGGAGCATGCTGCAAACGGCCGAGCAAGTGGCCAAGCGCTACAACGTCTCCAAGGAATCGCAAGACGAATACGGCGTGCGCAGCCAGCTGCGCGCCGCCGCTGCCCAAGCCGCCGGCAAGTTCACGGACGAAATCGTGCCGATGACCACCACCATGGGTGTCGTCGACAAGGTCACGGGCCGCCTGACCACCAAGCAAGTCACCATCTCGAGCGACGAAGGCATCCGTGCCGACACGACGATCGAAGGCGTGTCGCGCATCCGCTCGGCCATGCCTGGCGGCGTGATCACCGCCGGCAACGCCAGCCAGTTCTCGGACGGTGCGTCGGCCTGCGTGGTGATGAACAGCAAGCTCGCCGAACAACGCGGCATCAAGCCGATGGGCATCTTCCGCGGCTTCGCCGTCGCCGGTTGCGAGCCTGACGAAATGGGCATCGGCCCCGTGTTCGCCATTCCCAAGCTGCTGAAGAAAGCCGGCCTCAAGGTCGACGACATCGGCCTGTGGGAACTGAACGAAGCCTTCGCCGTGCAAGTGCTGTATTGCCGCGACAAGCTGGGCATCCCTGACGACCGCCTGAACGTGAACGGCGGCGCCATTGCCGTCGGCCACCCTTACGGTGTCACCGGCTCGCGCCTGACCGGCCACGCGCTGATCGAAGGCAAGCGCCGCGGCGTCAAGTACGTCGTGGTCACGATGTGCATCGGCGGCGGCCAAGGTGCTGCCGGCCTGTTCGAAGTGGTCTGATTTTCAGCACGGCATGAGCAAGACAGCATTCGATTTCAGCACACCGGGGACGGCATGAGCGACACCGACAAATTCACCGGCACCCGTCCGGTGTCCGCCGCACATTCATTCGATGTGCAGAAGCTGGCCGCCTACATGCGCGAGCATGTGGAAGGCTTCAGCGGTGAGCTCGAAGTCGAGCAATTCAAGGGCGGGCAATCCAACCCGACCTTCATGCTGTCGGCTGGCGGCAAGAAGTACGTCATGCGCCGCAAGCCGCCTGGCGTGCTGCTGCCCTCGGCCCATGCCGTGGACCGCGAGTTCCGCGTCATCAGCGGTCTCGCCAAGACCAACGTGCCAGTCGCCAAGGCTTATGCCTTGTGCGAAGACACCGGGGTCATCGGCTCCATGTTCTACATCATGGACTGCGTGGACGGCCGCATCCTCTGGGACCCCACGCTGCCCGGCATGGAGAACTCAGAACGCGCCGCCATCTATGACGAGATGAACCGCGTCATGGCCGCGCTGCACACGGTCGACCCCTCGGCTGTGGGCCTGGGCGACTACGGCCGCCCTGGCAACTACATCGAGCGCCAGGTCGCCCGCTGGACCAAGCAGTACCGCGCTGCCGAGACCGAAAAGATCGACGCTGCCGACCAGCTCATCGAATGGCTGCCCAAGCACATCCCTGCTGGCGATGAAACGCGCATCGTCCATGGTGACTACCGCCTGGACAACATGATCTTCCATCCGACCGAGCCGCGTGTGCTGGCCGTGCTCGACTGGGAGCTCTCCACGCTCGGCCATCCGCTGGTGGACTTCGCCTACCACTGCATGACCTGGCGCATGGAAGGCTCGCGCGGCCTGAAGGACATCGACCTCGCTTCGCTGGGCATCCCGCTCGAAGCCGACTACGTCAAGACCTACCTCGAACGCACGGGACGTGGAACGTCGGCGACTATCTCGCCGGACGAGTGGACCTATTATTTGGTCTTCAACATGTTCCGCCTCGTCGGCATTCTGCAAGGCATCACGGCGCGTTCGCTGCAAGGCAACGCATCGAGCCCCGAAGCAGAAGCCGCAGGCAAAAGAGCACGCCCGCTCGCAGAAGCGGCCTGGACACTGGCGCAGAGCATCGTCAGCACCCGCTGAGCCGCGGGCCCGGTTTGCCGGGCCCTGCTTCAAGAAGCTCAGTGACAACACGCGACACCACAAGGAATCACCATGGATTTTGAATACAGCGACAAGGTCAAGGGCCTGCAGAAGCGCGTCACCGCATTTGCCGAAGAGCACATCTATCCGGCCGAAGAAGTCTTCGAACACGAGATGGACGCAGCGCGCAAGTCCGGCAATGCCTGGCAGCCCGCCCCCGTCATCGACAAGCTGAAAGACAAGGCCAAGGCCGCCGGCCTGTGGAACCTGTTCCTGCCTGAGTCCAAACTCGGCGCCGGCCTGACCAACCTCGAATATGCGCCGCTGTGCGAAATCATGGGCCGTTCGGGCATTGGCGCCGAGCCGTTCAACTGCTCGGCTCCTGACACCGGCAACATGGAAACCCTGGTGCGCTACGGCTCGCCAGAGCAGCAAGAGCAATGGCTCAAGCCCCTGCTCGACGGCACCATCCGCTCGGCCTTCGCCATGACCGAACCCGATGTGGCCTCGTCTGACGCCACCAACATCGAGTCCAGCATCGTGCGTGACGGCGACCACTACGTGCTCAACGGCCGCAAGTGGTGGACCTCCGGCGCGAACGATCCGCGCTGCAAGGTCATGATCTTCATGGGCAAGTCGGACGCCAACCACCAGAACCGCCACCAGCAACAGTCGATGATCCTGGTGCCGATGGACGCCAAGGGCGTGACCGTGCTGCGCCACCTGCCCGTGTTCGGTTTCGATGACGCGCCTCACGGCCATGCCGAAATCACATTCGAAAACGTGCGCGTTCCGGCTTCCAACATGCTGCTCGGCGAAGGCCGCGGTTTCGAAATCGCTCAAGGCCGCCTTGGCCCTGGCCGCATTCACCACTGCATGCGCCTCATCGGCCGCGCTGAACGCGCGCTCGAAATGATGTGCCAGCGCGCGCTGAGCCGCACCGCATTCGGCCGCAAGCTGTCTGACCAGGGCGTGACGCGCGAGCGCATTGCCAACTCCCGCATCCTGATCGACCAAGCCCGCTTCCTGGTGCTCAACGCCGCCTACAAGATGGACAAGGTCGGCAACAAGTACGCCAAGCAAGAGATCGCCATGATCAAGGTGGCTGCGCCTTCGATGGCCTGCCAGGTGATCGACTGGGCCATGCAAGTGCACGGCGGCGGCGCCATGAGCGACGACTTCGGTCTGGCCCATGCTTACGCCAGCTCGCGTTCGCTGCGCTTTGCAGACGGCCCGGACGAAGTGCACCGCAATGCGATCGCCAAAGACGAACTGGCCAAGCATCTGGTTCGTTCTTAAAGTCATTTCGGTCCTGTTCGCAGGGCCGGCGTTTTGCGGTCTCGCTACGGCGGGCTGCAGGACAAACAAGTCGCGCGACGGCGACTCAGGGGGCAGGCGCCATCACGGGCCTGCCCTTTTGCATTGCCGCACCCACCTGCACCCGAACCTGCACTCAAGGGCTTGCCCTGAACGCTCCACGCCCCGCGGGTCCCGCAGTAGGCGGTGACCAGGACTCATTGTTGACCACGTCCTGTGCACACTCCCTCAACCAGCGATGCGCCGGATCTGCGTCGTGACGCGGGTGCCAGGCCAGCACCACAGGCAGTGGCTGCAGTTTGAAGGGCAGATCAAAAACCTCGATGTCCAGCACAGGTGCCATGCCGCGCGCCATGTGCTCCGGTGCGCAGGCGACAAGGGATGAACGGGACGCAGCGATCAGCGCCGCATAGGAGTTGGTGACGGTGAGTGCGACGAACCGCTGCAAGCGCTGATTGGCCAGTGCGTCATCGATCAGCGTGGGTTCGTTGGCACGTGCGGAAATAAGCACATGCCGCTGCGCTGCAAAGCGCTTTGCCGTGACCTTGGCTTCCAACAAAGGGTGGCCCCGGCGCACAGCGCCGACGAGCGACTGCTTGTAGAGCGGCGCCGTCACGATTTCCGGGTCGCTGTCCCGCAGAGCGCCGATGTCGAGATCGATGCGCCCCTCGCGCAGCCCGCTCGGGTCGAGGTGGCTCTCGGCCACGAACTTGACACTCGCCTCTGGCATGACGGCCTGCATCTTCTCCACGAGCAGGGCACCGAACACCACGGCCATGCCGTCGGGTGCACGCAGCACGAACTGACGCCGTACGGCCGCCAATCCCCTCGCGGTCGAAGGGACCAACAAGGTCTGGACATCGTCCAGCAGCCTGCGAACAGGCTCGATCAGCTCCAGGGCACGAGGCGTGGGCACCAGCCGCCTGCCCGCGCGCACAAGGACGGGGTCGCCCAAGAGCTCCCGGATGCGTGCGAGCGTGTGGCTCATCGCCGGCGTGCTCAGGTGCATGACTTCTGCGGCGGACGTGACGCTGCCGGTGCGCAACAGGGCATCGAGTGCCCTCAGCAGGTTGAGGTCGAAGTGTTTCATCGGATGAAATTATCCATTGAATACATTGCACTGTACAAACATGTTGCCGCTGCCGACACTGCCTCGTCCCGTCACTTTTTGGTCCCGCCCAGCCCCATGACCCCGCGCCAGACTTCTTTCACGTTCGCGGCGTTCGCCGCCATGCTCATCCTGGCCGCCCTCGACCAGACCATCCTCGCCACGGCCTTGCCCGCCATCATTCAGGAGTTCGATGGCGCATCCCAGGTGTCCTGGGTGTTCTCTGCCTACCTCATTGCATCGACGATCGTGGTGCCGCTGTACGGCAAGCTGGCCGACGTGCATGGCAGCAAGCCTCTTCTGCTGTGGGCAGTCGGGCTCTTCCTCATCGGATCGCTGTCGTGCGGGTTCAGCAGCAGCATGACGGAGCTGGTGATCGCACGGGTGGTACAGGGGGCGGGCGGCGGCGGGCTGCTGACGCTGACGATGCTGGGCGTGGTCGACCTCTTCCCGCTCGAGCAGCGCGGCCGGTACCAGGGCCTGCTCGGGGCGGCGTACGGCATCTCCACGATGTTCGGACCACTCGCGGGCGGCTACCTCGTCGAGCATCTGTCGTGGCACTGGGCGTTTTTCATCAACGTGCCGGTGGCGATGGTGGCGCTGGCGGTATTGGCCGCCAGCTTCCGTCCGCCAGAATCGCGTCACCCTCATCCCGTCGACTGGCTGGGCGCGGCCTTGCTGTCGGCCACGCTGGTGTGCCTGCTGCTCGCCACGCGCCGTGAAGGGGGTGAAGGTGCACTGGGCGGAGGTGGTGTCGCCCTCGGCGAGATGCTGGGACTGCTGGCCGCGGCTTCGGTGCTGGGCGTGGCGTTCGTCATCGTCGAGCGACGGGCGGCTCACCCGCTGCTGCCGCTGGCGATGTTCACGCAGCGTGCATTCATGGCCGCCACGCTGGTCAGTGCGGCGAGCGGCATCGTGCTGTTCGCGGCCGTCGTCTTCCTGCCGATGTACCTGCAAAACGGCCTGGGCTACTCACCAACGGGTTCGTCTTGGCGCCTGATGCCGGTGTCGGTCGGCATCACGGTGGCGGCCATCCTGAGCGGACGCATGCTGCGGACACGGGGCCGCGTGCGCGCCGTCGCCATCGGTGCCTGCCTGCTGTCCGCTGCATCTTTCGCGGCGCTGGCCCTGGTGTTCCATCTCGCCCCCGATCAGGTAGGCTGGATGTCGCTCTTTCTCTTCCCGTTGGGCCTGGGGATCGGCGCGCTATTCCCGCTGGTCACAGTGGTTTCCCAGTTCTCGGTGCCGCCTCACATGATCGGCGTCGGCACCTCCACGCCCATCATGGTTCGCACGCTGGGCGGGGCACTGGGCATTGCCGCGATGGGCTCGCTGCTGGCCCATGGCATCCAGGAGTTCGCCATGCGCGGCGCGCCAGAGTCATTGATCAGCCCCTTCGCGGCCGCATTCGCCGCGGGCATTCAGCCCGTCTACGAGGTCGCAGCGCTTGTCTGTCTGCTCGGTGCGGCGGCCGCCCTCTTCCTGCCCGAGCGCCTGGCGAAGACTGGGTCGGGCACGGCGAGTGCAGCCCAAGGTGTCCAGGGAGCGGGGGCAAGCTGAGCAGGACCTGGATCGCACTCAGCCTTTGATTGCGAGTTGCCGCCCCTTTTTCATTGGCGCTCGCAGAGGCAGTTCATGCCACCGATCGAGTGCATCGGCGCCTGATGCACTCGACCGAACGCCGCAGCAGCACATGCTGCAGGTGAGGTAACCCTCCCCCGCATTCTTGCCAGCTATTGACGATGTGGAAGACCGGCACGTCGCGATCAAGCCACACGCCACCGCCCGGGCGTAACATGACCACCGGCCTGCCATGCGGCCACTAGAATTTGCAGCACCGCATACCGATTTCCCGACCGAAAGCAGTACATGTCCGACCGTCACCGCGCGCATTGGCCACCCACGCTCGCTGAGCATCTCACGCTGCCAGAGACCAATGTGTACCGCAACGTGGAGATCTCCGCGCTGCGCTATCCCGACAAGCCCTACATCGTCTTCTACGACACCACGGTCAGCTTCTCTGAGTTCCAACGAGAGTCCGAGCGCATTGCCGGCTACCTGCAGCAGGTCTGCGGCGTGAAGGCCGGCGACCGCGTGCTGCTCTACATGCAGAACAGCCCGCAATGGATGCTCGCCTACTACGGCATCTTGCGAGCGGATGCCGTGGTCGTGCCCGTCAACCCGATGAACCGCTCGACCGAGCTGGCGCACTACATCGAAGACACCGGTGCCACCACGGTGATCGCACCTCAAGACCTCTATCCGCAAGTTCGCCCGCTGATGAACTCGGGCGGCGGACAAGGGCTGCAGCATGCGCTGGTCACTGCCTACAGCGATTATCTGAAGAGCCCCACCGACCTGCCCGTACCCGATTTCGTGTCGGCTCCCCGCCAGGCCAACAAGGAGCCCGGTGTCACGCTGTGGAACGACATGCTGGCGATGGCCCACGTGCCGGGCCCGCTGACCGCGGGCCCCGACGACCTCTGCGTGATGCCCTACACCTCGGGCACCACCGGTCACCCCAAAGGCTGCATGCACACCCACCGCACGGTGATGAGCACCCTGGTGGGCGGCATCCAGTGGTTCGGTCGTACACAAGACACGGTGTACCTGTCGGTGCTGCCGCTGTTCCACGTGACCGGCATGACCGGCGGCATGAACAGCCCCGCCTACAGCGGCGGCACCGTGGTCATGCTGCCGCGCTGGGACCGGGAGGCGGCAGCCACCTGCATCCAACGCTACAAGATCTCATCGTGGCAGCTCATCTCCACCATGATGATCGACTTCCTGTCGAACCCGCGACTGAGCGAATACGACCTGAGCAGCCTCAACGGCTTGCGCGGTGGTGGTGCGGCCATGCCCGAGGCCATCGCGGCCAAACTCAAGGAGCTCACCGGCCTCAACTATGTGGAAGGCTACGGCATGTCCGAGACCATGGCCGCGACCCACATCAACCCTCCCCATCGTCCCAAGCAGCAGTGCTTGGGCATCCCGGTGTTCGATGTCGACTCGCGCATCGTCGACCCTGCGACTTTTGCCGAACTGGGCGTGGGTGAAATCGGCGAAATCGTCGTCAACGGCCCGCAGATCATGAAGGGCTATTGGAACAATCCGCAGGCCACCGCCGACACCTTCGTCGACATCAATGGCAAGCGGTTCCTGCGCACCGGGGATCTGGCCCAGGTCGACGAAGACGGCTACTTCTTCATGGTCGACCGCCTGAAGCGCATGATCAACGCATCAGGCTTCAAGGTATGGCCGGCCGAGGTCGAGAGCCTCATGTACCGCCACCCAGCCATCCAGGAGGTGTGCGTGATCTCCACACGCGACCCCAAGCGCGGAGAGTCCGTCAAGGCCCTCGTCGTGCTGAAGGCCGGCCAAGCCGGGCTCGTCAGCGAAGCCGACGTCGTGGCCTGGGCCCACGACCACATGGCGGTCTACAAGAGCCCTCGCGTGGTCGAATTTGTCGCGAGCCTGCCCAAGTCCGCCACCGGCAAGGTGCAGTGGCGTGAGCTGCAAGAGCTCGAGAACAAGAAGTAGGACGTGAAGCGCTGAGCTGCGGCTCAGCGCAGCTGAGGTGCCACGCGCGCAGACCTCAGGTCTTTCGCGGGACTCTAGGAGTCCTGTCGGACTTGGAAAGCGTCGGCTGCAAATCGACCGCAGCGGTCCATTTTTCACCGTCTTTTTGTCCCATAGCGGGGCTATGGGCCTGCAAATCCGGCAAAAACTGTCCTCGCTGGGGCCAATTTTCGCTTTCGACGTTCCAAGTCCGACAG
>JBEGTX010000057.1:0-7849 GCA_041179165.1 Pseudomonadota bacterium
AGTGAGTTTCGCCCGGCACCTCAAAGCACAAGCTTCACAGCTTCCCCGAAGGGGCGACGCTCACAGGACGCACCGCTTGCCCACTTGGCGGTTTCCAAGTGGGTCGCCTGCCGGGGCGAAATCCCGGCGCGGCTGTGCCATGAACAAACCGGTTTGCGTTCAGCCCAAACGACTGCAGGTACTTGGCGGACATCAGCACAGCGTCACATCGGGAGAGTGGATACCGGCCTGCGCCGGTATGACGGAGCGTTGTGTGCGTTCAATCCTTCGACGGAATCACCTGCCACGCCCAGGCACGTTTGCGCAAGCAAACACAAAACCCATCACCCCCCCGGCTTCACCTCAGCATCCTTCGCCGCCTCAGCGCGCGAAGCCGCCGCAGCACGCAAAGCCTTGAGCTTCTCGCGAGGATCGACCTTTGCAGCGACCTCGTTCAACTTCATCTCGCCAATGAAGCGCGAAGGAATCCCCTGCACGAGTTCACGCCCCTTCTTGCGGCGCCGAAGCACGTTGACCGCCAGCGTGCGGCGAGCCCGCGTGATGCCCACGTACATCAGCCGGCGTTCTTCTTCGAGCCGCTGCGGCGTCATCTCGTCGTCTTCGCTGCGAAAGGGCAGCAGGCCTTCGTTCACGCCGGCCAGCACCACGTGCGGCCACTCCAGTCCTTTGGATGCGTGCAAGGTGCTGAGGGTCACGAGGTCCTGGTCGTCGCCGCGCTCGGCCAGGCTGATGATGACCGAGATGGTCTGGGCCACGTCGAGCACGCTCTTCTTCTCGGTCTCGACGCTCATGCCGCCGTCGTTCTCGATCTCGCCGCCGCAGCGCTTGGCAATCCAGTCCACGAAGTCCATCACGTTGGACCAACGGCTGGCGGCGACCTTCTCGCTGTCTTCGCCCTCGTAGAGGTGCTTCTCGTAGTCAATGTCTTTAAGCCAGCCCATCAGCAAGGCCTTGGCGTCTTCAGACCCCGTGGTGTGGCGGGCGCGGTACTCCAGGTCGCTCACGTAGCGGCCGAACTCGTGCAACGAGCCCACGGCACGCGCATTGAGCGACACGCCCAGGCTCTCGGCGAACAGGGCTTCGTAGAGGCTCACCTTCCACTTGCCGGCGAACTCGCCCAGCCCGGCCAAGGTCTGGTGGCCGATGCCGCGCTTGGGCGTGGTCACTGCGCGCAGAAACGCGGGGTCGTCGTCGTTGTTGACGAGCAGCCGAAGCCAGCCGCACAGGTCCTTGATTTCCGCACGGTCGAAAAAGCTCTGGCCGCCCGACACCTTGTAAGGAATGTTGGCCTTGCGCAGCGCCTTCTCGAAAATGCGCGCCTGGTGGTTGGCGCGGTACAGCACAGCGAAATCGCGAAAGGCCACCTCACCACCCTCACTGCCCTGGCCGCGAATCGACTGGATGCGTGCCACCGCGCGCTCGGCCTCGTGCTCTTCGTTGTCGCACTCGATCACGTTCACCGGCTCGCCGTCGCCCAGGTCGCTCCACAGCTTCTTGTCGAACAGCTTGGGGTTGTTGCCGATCACCGAGTTCGCAGCACGCAGGATGTGGCCGGTGGAGCGGTAGTTCTGCTCGAGCGGAATGACCTTGAGGTTCGGGTACTCCTGCGGCAGGCGGCGCAAGTTGTCGATCGTCGCACCACGCCAGCCGTAGATGCTCTGGTCGTCATCGCCCACCGCGGTGAACATCGCGCGCTCGCCCACGATGGACTTGAGCAGTTCGTACTGAATGGCGTTGGTGTCCTGGTACTCGTCGACCAGCACGTAGCGCAGCGTGTTCTGCCAGTTGGCGCGGGCTTCTTCGTCGCTCAACAGCAGCTTGTGCGGCAGGCCGATGAGGTCGTCGAAGTCGACCGCCTGGTAGGCCGCAAGCCGCTCTTCATAGCGCTTCATGACGACGGCGGCCACACGCTCGTCGTCGTCGAGTGCCGCGGCCAGCGCACCATCGCTGTTGAGACCCTGGTTCTTCCACAGGCTGATCGTCCATTGCCAGCGGCGGGCGAGGTTGTTGTCGGTGGAGCCGCCCGCGTCCTTGAGGATGCCGAGCACGTCGTCGCTGTCGAGGATGCTGAACTGCTCTTTCAGACCCAGCCGCGCGCCCTCGGCCCGCAGGATGCGCACGCCCAGCGAGTGGAAGGTGCTGACCACGAGGTTCTTGGCCGCACGTGCACCGATGAGCGACTTGGCGCGCTCGCGCATTTCCTGCGCGGCCTTGTTGGTGAAGGTGATGGCCGCGATCTGGCCCGGCGCGTAGCCAGCCTGCAGCAGACGCGCGATCTTGTGCGTGATGACGCGCGTCTTGCCGGAGCCGGCGCCGGCCAACACCAGGCACGGGCCGTCGAGGTGATGCACCGCCTCCATCTGGGCGTGGTTGAGCGAGGCAGGTTCGGACGACATGGACACCCAGACAGGGAGACAGAAAGAGATAAACCGGTTCGGCGGTGGATGATAGGCGAGCGCTGTCATGCCCTTGTAAAGAGCTCTGTGCTAGCGTGACGTTCACCATGTCCGAGCCCTTGCAACCCACACGCCGCCACCTGTTGGCATTGGCCTTGAGTGCGGGCGCCGCGCCCGGCCTGCTGTCCTGCGTGCACGCACCCGCGCGAGACCACTGCTTCAGCCTGGGCGTGGCCTCGGGCTGTCCCCGTGCCGACAGCATCGTGCTGTGGACGCGCCTCAGCCCAAGCGACAGCCGTGCAATGCAGGTGCCGGTGCAGTGGGAGCTGGCAGCCGACGAGGGCTTCCAGCAGATCGTGCGCCGCGGCACCGACACCGCCCAGGCCGACTGGGGCCACAGCGTGCATGTGCTGGTAGATGGCCTCGAGCCCGCGCGCGCTTACTGGTACCGCTTCACCGCGCTCGGCCAGCAATCGGCCATCGGACGCACGCGCACCGCGCCGGCGGCAGGCAGCCTGGCCCCCATGACTTTTGCCATTGCCTCGTGCCAGCGATGGGACCACGGCTACTTTTCAGCCTGGCGGCATCTCGCCGACGAAGCCCCCGACCTCGTCGTCTTTCTCGGCGACTACATCTACGAGTACCCACCGGCGCAAGGCGGCGTGCGTGTTCACGAGGGACACACAGGCGCTCACACGCTGGACCAGTACCGCGCCCGCTACGCGCAGTACAAGAGCGACCCCGACCTGCAGCGCATCCACGCGATCACGCCGTGGCTCGTCACCTGGGACGACCACGAGGTCTCCAACGACTATGCCAACGACCAGAGCGAGAGCCTCGGCAACGTGCTGAAGCGCCGCGCGGCGGCCTATCAGGCCTGGTGGGAACACATGCCCATGCCGCCGGCCACCCGCCCCAACGGCCCCAACTTGCGCATCTTCGAGCGCTTCGACTGGGGCGGCCTGGCGCGCTTCCATGTGCTGGACGACCGGCAGTACCGCGATGCGCAAGCCTGCCCGCCACCCGGACGCGGCGGCAGCAACACCGTCTTCGAGGCCAATTGCCCTGAGCTCAGCCTGGCGTCTCGCTCGATGCTCGGCGCCGATCAGGAGCGCTGGCTGTCCGCCGGGCTCGCCCCGAACGACATACGCTGGAACCTGCTGGCCCAGCAAACACTGATGGCCCCCTTCACTTGGGACCGCAACCCGCGGTACTGGACCGACGGCTGGTCGGGCTATCCCGCAGCGCGCGAGCGCCTGCTCGCCACGCTGGCCGAGCGGCGCACACCGAACCCGGTGGTGCTGGGAGGCGATGTACACGCCAACTATGTGGCCGACCTGTCGCTGCGCCCCGGCGGGCCGCTCGTGGCCACCGAGTTCTGCGGCACGTCCATCAGCAGCCGCGGCATGGACCAGGCCCGGCTCGATGCGGCCCTGCCGCTGAACCCGCACCTGCGCTACGGCCGCAGCGACGAACGCGGCTACGTGCGCTTCCAGCTGAGTGCCACCGGCCTGGACGCCAGCTTGCGCGTGGTGAGCGATGCCCAGGATCCGCGGGCCACGGTGCGCACGGCAGCGCGCTTTCATGTGGAGGCCGGGCGGGCGGGCGCACAGCGATCGGCGTAGAAAGCCTGGACCCGAACGCCCCCCTGTTCTCGCCAAACCACCACGCCAACACCAATTTCGTCACTACGTCACGCTGCAAGCGTGGTGAAAGCTTTCCGTGTTTACACACCGTAGAAACCCGTAGACACTCCGCGTTGTTGCCCATCCACCGGGTGCCCGGCCCTGCGCCAGGCGCGGTGCATGGTGATCATGAAAGGCCTCCGATTTACGGGTGAGCCCCTCACGCTTCACGAGACTCACCCATGTCGATTGCTGTTCGCTGCCTGACATTCCTCTCCACTCACTTGCGACGCCGCGAGCGCGGGCCCTCGCTCGACACGCTGAAGTGCCTGTGCCTGGAACTCATCGACGACGTCTGCCCCAAACGGCGCAGCCTGCTCTCGCGCAGCATCCTGGGCGCACGCCACAACGCCGATGTGTGGAACCTGCGCTCGGCCCTGTTCGGTGGGGTGTCCATGAGCTTCGGTGAAACCGTGGCCCGCGAACGCATGGCACGTCTGGACGACCTGCTTCATTGACCGCCCCGCCCATCTCGGGATGGTGACTGGCCACGCTCCAGCTTCAACACGCTCGAGAAGCTGAGCGATACGTTGTCAGTGCGAGTGCGCTGCCTTGTAATCGGCGAGCGCTTCGGCAAGCGTCGCGCCGACATCGTTGCAGTCCTTGCGCCAGACGAAGTCGGTGTCCTGACGGGTGATCACCACCGTGCAAACGCTGTGCGTTCGCTCACCGTCCCACTTCAGAATGACAAGTGCGCCCTGGGCACGCACTTCTTCCACCAGCGGGATCAGCTCGTCGATCATGGGTGGGCCCGATCCAGCATTCTGTTGCGATCAATACGGGCTGCACAAACAATGCGCCAAGGTGGCAAACGGCTGCCGCCCATCCGCCGCATCGATGAGCCAGCGAAGCTCAGCCTGCGCATCCCGCGCCACCTTGGGCGACAGCCCTTGCGCAAGCCCCAAGCCACTCGCCTGCAACTGATCACTCACGATCTTGGCCGCGCTGCCGCCAAGGGCACCCAGCACCTGATCCAGACGGCTGCGTTCGGGTTCGATGTAGACCACCCGCGAAGCCACGCCCAGCCCGCCGCGCTTGGCGGCCGACTGCAGCGCGTCGTAGAAGCCGCCGACCGTGTCGACCAGCCCGCGTTCCTTCGCCTGCAGGCCCGTCCACACCCGGCCCTGCGCCACGGCGTCGATGGCGGCCGGCGTGGCCTTGCGGGCTGCGGCCGCGCGGGTGGTGAAGTCGCTATACACCTGGTCGATGTGGGTCTGCAGCAGATTGGCGAAACGCGGGTCGAGCGGCAGGCGTGGGTCGCCTGCACCGCCGAGCCAGGTGGTGGTCACGCCGGCCGTGCGCACACCGATTTTCTCGAGCGCCTTGTCGGCCGTGGGCAGCAGGGCGAAGACGCCGATGGAGCCGGTGACGGTCGCGGCATCGGCCATCACCTCGTCGGCCGCCATCGAGATCCAGTAGCCCCCCGAAGCGGCCACGTCGCCCATGGACACCACGACCGGCTTGCCGGCCTTGCGCGTGAGTTCGAGTTCATGGCGGATGAGTTCCGAGCCGAATGGGCTGCCGCCCGGCGAGTTCACGCGCAGCACCACGGCACGGATGTCGGGGTCGAGGCGGGCCTTGCGCACGAGCTCGGCGGTGGAACTTCCGCCCACCTGGCCGGCAGGCGCCTGGCCGTCGACGATGGCGCCTTCGGCCACCACCACACCCACGGCCTGCCCCATCGCGGGCGTACGCTGCTGGCTCAGGTAGGCCTGGAAGCCCACCTGCCGAAAGGTCTTGCCGTCGCTCGAACGCGCGCCGCGCTCGATCAGCTGCTCGCGCAATTCCTCGCGCGTCTTCAGGCCGTCGACCAGCTTGGAACTCACGGCCAGACGGGCGATGTCGCCTTCGGCTGCCGCGAGGCGCTCAGGCAGTTCGTTGATCATGGCCATCAGTGAACCCGCTGGCAGCTTGCGCGCCTGCTCGACGTTCTGCGTGTAGGTGGCCCACATGGCGTCGTACAGAAAGCGGCTGGCCTCGGTGGACTCGGGCGAAGGACCGTCGGCGATGAAGGGCTCACCCGCGCTCTTGAAGCTGCCCACACGCAGCAGGTTCACCTTGACGCCCACGTGATCGAGCGCTTCCTTGTAGTAGTTGCGGTAGCCGCCGAAGCCCTGCAGGAACAGCATGCCCATCGGGTGCATGTACACCTCGTTGGCCTGCGCTGCGATGAAGTACTGGCGCTGGTCGAAGCCCGAACCCCAGGCGGTCACCTTCTTGCCGGCGGCCTTGAAACGCGTGAGGGCGGCGGCAACATCGCGCAGCGCGGGCAGGCCGGCCCCCTCGAACTCGTCGAGCTGCAGCAGCACGCCCTGGATGTTCTTGTCTTTGCCCGCCGCATCGAGCACGGTGAGCACGTCGCGCAGCTGGGTGCTGGAGGCGTCTTCGCCATTGAGCTGGGCCATGGCGGTTTCCCGCGCACTGCCCGACCGCTGCTCGACCAGATGGCCCTTGAGCTTGAGGACCAGCACTGTCTTGTCTTGCAGCACCGCGCCGCTGTTGCGGAATGCGAAGAACACCAGCAGCACGATCAACAGGAACAAAACGTTGACCACCGTGCGGCGGCTGGCATCGATGAACCACCAGATCCATCGGAAGAACTTGCCCACAGGCGCGAAACGGGACGAGGACATTGCGGCTCCAGAAAGCAGATCCACTGACTGTACCGCTCTGCTCGCCTGCTTCAGCCATCAACGCGATTGAAGGCTGTGGACAAAACAAGGCAACGCCAAGCGATCGCGCACTGCCTAGACTGGCTGCATCGCTGGAGAACTGACATGACCACCCGTTTGCTGCCCACCTACTTTCTCTCCCACGGCGGAGGCCCATGGCCGTGGATGAAAGACCAGACGAACGGTGCCTACGACCTGCTCGAGGCCTCGCTGCAGGCCATTCCGGCCGAGCTCGGCGAGACGCCGCGCGCGATCCTGATGGTCTCGGGCCACTGGGAGGCGCCGGCCTTCACGGTGATGGCCACAGCGAAGCCCGCCATGATCTACGACTACGGCGGCTTTCCCGAACACACCTACCGCGTGCAGTACCCAGCGCCCGGCTCACCGGAGGTGGCCGCGCGTGTGCAAGCGCTGCTGGCGACCGCCGGCCTGCCCTTGGCCGTGGACAGCCAACGGGGTTTCGACCACGGCACGTTCTCGCCCCTTGCGGTGATGTACCCCGAGGCGAACGTGCCCGTGCTGCAGGTGTCGCTGCACAGTGGCTATTCACCAGCCGATCACCTGGCGCTGGGCCGTGCACTGGCGCCGCTGCGCAACGAAGGCGTGCTGATCGTGGGCAGCGGTCTGAGTTACCACAACCTGCGCGCGTTCGGTCCGCGCGGGCTGGGCCCGTCGCAGCAATTCGACCAGTGGCTGAACGACAGCCTGGTGGACTCATCGCCCTCAGAGCGCACGGCGCGGCTGCTCACGTGGAGCCAAGCCCCCGCGGCCCGTCAGGCGCACCCGCAAGAAGACCACCTGCTGCCGCTGATGGCGGCCGTGGGTGCAGCCGAAGGCGAAGCGGCCACACGCATCTACCACGAGGACCGCTTTTTCGGCGGCACGGCGGTGTCGAGCTTCCGCTTCGGCAGCGTCTGACCTCGCGCCCGGACCAGGCCGCTTGCCCTTGTTCAGGCACCCTGCGGCCTGAACACCGACAATGGCGCATCTCTTTTCGTGAACACCATGGCCATTTCGATCAAGACCCCCGCCCACGTGGCCCAGATGCGCGTGGCCGGCAAACTCGCCGCCGAGGTGCTCGACATGATCGGTGAAC
>JBEGTX010000058.1:0-5874 GCA_041179165.1 Pseudomonadota bacterium
GGGTTGGATGTCATCTGGTGCGTGGCCTCGGTCATGCCGTAGGCCTCGATCAGGGGCGCCTTGAAGATGACTTCGAGTTCCTTGATGACCTGCGGCGGCATCGACGACGACGACGAGCGCAGGAAGCGCAGCGGGTTGCGCGCAATGGTCTCGGCGTTCCCCTTGGCGCGCCCCACGATGGCCTGGTGCATGGTGGGCACAGCGGTGTACCAGGTGGGCTTGGCTTCGTCCATCCATGCGAAGAACCTCAGCGCGTTGAAGCCCGGCGTGCAGAACACCTGCGAGCCCGCCGACAGCGGCGACAGCACCCCGGCGATGAGGCCGTGGATGTGGAACAGCGGCATGATGTTCAGGCCGATGTCTTTCGGCGACAGCGCCAGCGTGGCGCGGATGTTCTTGGCCGACGCGGCCAGGTTGCCCACCGACAACGGCACGATCTTCGGGCGCGACGTGGTGCCCGAGGTGTGAAGCACCATGCCGATGTCGTCAGCTTCGGCGTAGCCGCCCTGCGTGGTGTGTGCCGAGGCCGCGTTGTCGCGCGGTACGAGCGTGAAGCTGCCGGCCGGTGCGCCATCAGCCACCACGAGGTCGACCACGCGAACGCCCAGGCGCACGGCCACATCGATGGCCGGCGAGGTGCTGGCCCGTTCAACGATCAGCACCTTGGCGTTCAGGTCGGACAGGTAGAACTCGAATTCATCGGCACGGTACGAGGGATTCAGCGGCGCGCTCGTGGTGCCGGCCGCGGCGGCCATGTAGCAGGCGGCCATCTCGGGGCCGTTGGCGAGCACGATGCCGACGCGGTCGTTGCGGCCCACGCCGAGGACGTTGAGGCTGGCGAGGGTGTCGTTGACCAGCTGGCGCAGCGCCTTGTAGGTCAGTGGGACGCGCCCTGGGGCGGAGATGGCGGTGGCGTCATCGGCACCGGCGGACAACAGCTGTTGGAAAGGGGCGGACATACTTCTTTTTCCCTGCGTGGCCGGACGCCTGGGCGCCGTGCCGGTGACCATGTGAAGACCGGCGATTATGGCGTGCGCGCAGGGGGTCTTCAGAGCCCACCAGGGAAGTGAAATCCCTGAGGTGACCGACGGGCTTACAGACCGAGCCAGGTGCCGATGGCCATGAGGTCGGCCTCGGCGTACACGGCAAAGCCTTTGAACTTCGTGGTCTCGAGCTTCTTGCGGCCTTCGTCGGTCGTGTCGAGTTTCACGAGGTAGTCGCGCACCTTCTGCACCTGGTCGGCCGTGAGTGACGGGCTGGCGATGATGTGCTTGATGGGCACAGGGCGCGATTTGGCGAGCACGCGGCCGCCCTTGGCCGTCCAGGCCTTGATGACGCCGTTGGCCGCGGTGGCGCCGGCGGGCGTGAACCTGTTTTCCACCATGAACGGCACGGCGTCCTGGTAGCGGGTGTAGATGTAGCTCACCTCGTCTGACTTGCCGAGGGCATCGCGCAGCGTGGCACGCACCATCCAGGAGGTGATCGAGTCTTCGTCGGGGGCGCCGACCTTGGTGGCGCGCAGGTCGGCGAGCGACTTGAGTGGCGAGTCGGCGGCGACGAGGAAGTTGGCCGAGTAGTTCTCGAAGCCCTTGGTGATCGCCACCAGCTTGTAGCCCGAGGACTTGATGGCCTGGATCGACAGGTGCGCTGGGTGCACCATGGCCAAGTCATAGGACTTGGCGGCCAGGCCCTTGCGCAGCAGCGGGTACGCGCCCACGGGCTCGATGGTCACGGGCTGCTTGAGCAGCTTGGACAGGTCGGTGGCGATGGTTGCGTATTTGGCGGCGATCTCTTCGTTGGAGACGCGGTAGGTGACGCCTTCATTGATGGCGAAGACGAGGGCGTGGCTGCTGAGCGTGACACTTGCCAGCATGGCCCCCAAGCCCCAACTAAAGATACATTTTTTCATGCGACTGCTGCTTCGGATTTCTAGGACAGAGACTAAGCTCTGAATTGCTTCCACGCTGGTGAGACTTGTTTCTGGGTGAAACGGTGCCCGTCTCCATGTCGAGAGGAGAAGAGTTCAGACGCTGAATCCATGAAGATGAGGCATTGCCCTGGCAGCGTGCTCGCCGGGCCCGTAAGCTTGTGGGCAAGCGGCTGAATTCGGCCCTTGCCGTATGGAGAACTGCGCATTGATTCTTGCTGACACCGCGCCGCCGCGCCTGCACGCCCTGGATGCAATTCGCGCGGCAGCCCTGCTCCTCGGCATTGCACTGCATGCGTGCCTGTCGTTTCTTCCAGGAATCGACCCGGGCCTGTGGCCGATCAGTGACTCCCAGAAAAGCGAGACGCTCAGCGTCACGATGTTTGTCATCCATGTCTTCAGGATGTCGGTGTTCTTTCTCGTGGCCGGTCTTTTCACTCGGGTCTTGTTTCATCGCGACGGACTGGCTGCGTTCTGCCGCAATCGGCGGGCGCGCATTCTGGCGCCCCTCGTGTTGGGATGGGTGGTGTCCGGTGTCCTGGCTGCTGCTGCGGTTCTCTGGGCACTCGCTAGAGCCAACGGCAATCAGCTGCCTGACCCCCTGCCTCGGTTCATCACGGAAGCGTCGCCCAACTTCCTCCACCTGTGGTTCCTGTACCTGCTGTTGTGGCTCTATGTTCTTGCGCTCTCCGCACGGAGTGCCCTCGATGCGCTCGGGTTCAAAGACAAGGTCGGTGGGTTCGCCGATGCTGCCCTGCGCGCGGCCGTGACGGCGCCACTGGGTGCGGTGCTCCTTGCCTTGCCTGTCGCCGCCGCCTTGTCGCAGCTTGAAAACTGGAACGCATGGATGGGCATTCCGCCGCCGGGCTACACCCTCGTCCCACCAGCCATTCCGACATTCATCTATGCCTATGTCTTCCTGATTGGATGGTTGCTCGACCGGCAGAGAGTCTTACTTGAGGCCCTCGGCGATCGCTGCTGGGTCAACTTCGGGCTGGGCCTGGTCGGTGCATTGGCCTGCATTCAACTGACTGGCGTCGATGCAGCAGCGGTGCTTCACGGCGGGACGATTCAGCTGGCTTACGCGGCGGCCTACGGGATCGCACTGGTCTGTTGGACGTTTGCATTCGTCGGGGCCGGGGTGAAGTATCTCCACCGCGAAAGTGCCCTCATTCGCTACGGCGCCGACGCTTCGTACTGGATGTACATCATGCATCTCCCCTTGGTCATGGCGTTGCAGGCGGCCTTCATGCTGGCCGACCTGCATTGGGCGATCAAGTTCGCCTTGATCAATGGGATCTGCTTTTCGACTCTGTGGGTCACCTACCATTGGGGTGTGCGGTCGACCTGGATCGGGCTTTTGCTCAATGGCAAACGGCATGAGCGAGGGCTTGGAGTGTCGTCTCGGGCATGAACCCGCGAGCGATCCCGGAGCAGCACCTTGGGTCCACAGGGCCAGTGGCTGCACACCTTGCCCCTTCAAGCCGCGGGGCAGGGCCGGCCTCCTAGAATGTTGGCCTCCCCGTCCTGCAGGTCCTCCCCCATGTCATCCGGCCTCATCCGCATCCGCGGCGCTCGCCAGCACAACCTCAAGAACCTGGACCTCGACATCCGCACGGGCGAGATGACGGTGGTGACGGGCCCCAGTGGGTCGGGCAAGTCGAGTCTGGTGTTCGACACGCTGTATGCCGAGGGCCAGCGCCGCTATGTCGAGACGTTCAGCGCCTATGCGAGGCAGTTCCTCGACCGCATGGACCGGCCGGCCGTGGACCGGGTCGATGGCGTGCCGCCCGCCATCGCCATCGATCAGACCAACCCGGTGCGCACCTCGCGCAGCACCGTGGGCACGATGACGGAGCTGAACGACCACCTGAAGCTCTTGTTCGCGCGCTCGGCCGAGCTGTTTGACAAGAAGACCGCGCAGCAGGTGCGCCACGACACGCCGGAGACCATCTACACCGAGCTGATGGCGCGCAGCGCCGCGGCGGGTGACCCGCGGCTGGCAGTCACGTTTCCGGTGGAGCTGCCGGCCAACACCTCGGCCGAGGAGGTCACGCAGTGGCTGTCGGCCAGCGGCTTCACGCGTGTGCAGGCCGAGCGCGAGGTGGCGTCGCCCACCGGGCCGCGCAAGCTGCTCGATGTGGTGGCCGACCGATTCCGACTGCAGGGCACCGAGAAGATCCGCGCCATCGAGGCCATCGAGACCGCGCTCAAGCGAGGCAGCGGCCGGGTGAACGTGTATGTGCTGGCCGATGAAGGTGAGCCGCCGCTGTGGCGCTTTTCCACCGGCCTGCATTGCCCCGACAGCGACCTGCGCTACAACGAGCCGCAGCCAGCCCTGTTCTCGTTCAACTCCGCCATGGGCGCGTGCGACACCTGCCGCGGGTTCGGGCGCGTGATCGGTGTCGACTACGGTCTCGTCATTCCCGACCCGCGCAAGACGCTGCGCGGCGGTGCCATCAAGACCTTGCAGACCCCCGCCTGGCAAGAGAACCAGGACGACCTGCTGCGTTACGCCGGCGAGGCCGGCATCCCGCGCGACACCCCCTGGTCTGCCCTCACGCAGGCCCAGCAAGATTTCGTCATCAACGGCTCGCCCAACTGGTCGGGCAAGTGGAACAAGCAGTGGTACGGCGTGAAGCGCTTCTTCGAGTACCTCGAGTCGAAGTCGTACAAGATGCACATCCGCGTGCTGCTGTCGAAGTACCGCAGCTACACGCCGTGCGGCACCTGCAACGGTGCGCGCCTGACCACCGAGGCGCTGCTCTGGCGCATGGGCACGAAGGCCGACGCCGACGGCGCGTTGCCGCCCGAGAAACGCTTTCTTCCCCACGGCACCGAGTGGACGCGCGCGCAGCTCGAGTCCTTGCCCGGCCTCACTGTGCACGACCTGATGCTGATGCCGATTGACCGCATCCGCGGCTTTTTCGACACGCTCACGCTGCCCAGCTCGCTGCTCGACGACGCGCTCAAGCTGCTGCTCGATGAAATCCGCACCCGGCTGCGCTATCTGTGCGATGTGGGCATCGGTTACCTCACGCTCGACCGCCAGAGCCGCACGCTGAGCGGTGGCGAGGTGCAGCGCATCAACCTCACCACAGCCCTCGGCACCTCGCTGGTCAACACCTTGTTCGTGCTCGACGAGCCCAGCATCGGCCTGCACCCGCGCGACATGAACCGCATCGTCGAGGCCATGCACCGGTTGCGCGATGCCGGCAACACGCTGGTGGTGGTGGAGCATGACCCCGCGGTGATGCTGGCCGCCGACCGCCTCATCGACATGGGCCCCGGCCCAGGCGAACGCGGCGGCAGCATCGTGTTCGATGGCACGCCCGAAGACATCCGCCATGCCGACACCCTCACCGGCGCCTACCTCGGCACACGCAAGCAGGTGGGCATGGGCCTGAAGCGCCTGGTGACCGAGGCCACGCCGAAACTCATTCTGCAAGGCGCTCGCGACCACAACCTGAAGGACGTGACGGTCGAGTTCCCGCTGCAGCACCTGGTGTGCGTGACCGGCGTGTCCGGCTCAGGCAAGTCCACGCTGATGCAGGACGTGCTGTTCCCCGCGCTGGCCCGCCACTTCGGCAAACCCACCGAAACCCCGGGCGCACACGATGCGCTGCTGGGGGCCGATTGGCTGAGCGAAGCAGTGTTTGTGGACCAGTCGCCCATCGGCAAGACGGCGCGTTCCAACCCGGCGAGTTACGTGGGCGCCTTCGATGAAATCCGCAAGCTCTTTGCGCAATCGCCGCTGGCGGCGCAGCGCGGCTACGGGGCGGGGATGTTCAGCTTCAACGCGGGCGACGGGCGCTGCCCGACCTGCGGTGGCTCGGGTTTCGAGCACGTGGAGATGCAGTTCCTGAGCGACGTCTACCTGCGTTGCCCCGATTGCGACGGCCGCCGCTACCGCGCTGAAATTCTGGAAGTGAAGATTGACCGCCGGC
>JBEGTX010000059.1:0-3298 GCA_041179165.1 Pseudomonadota bacterium
CGCCAGCGCAAACATCGTCAAGGCGAGTGACACTCCCACGCCCCAGGAGGCACCGTGGTCGAGGCGTCCGGGCCATCAGGCACGCTGCGGGATGACCGCGATGGGGGAGCGCCTGCGCAACCAAGGTCAACACCGAGATCAATCGCCCATGAAAAAAGCGATGAAAGCCAAAGCCTCCATCGCTCATTCCTAACGTGTCTGGCTAAGCCGGAGAAAAAATCCCCGGCCAAGGCAACAGATCAGTAGCCGCCGCGGCCACCGCCGCCACCACCGTAGCCGCCGCCACCGCCGCCGGAGCGACCGCCACCACCGGAGCCGTAGCCGCCGCCGCCGCCGGAGCGACCACCGCCACCACCACCGCCGTAGCCGCCGCCACCACCGGAGCCGCCGCCGCCGTAGCCGCCGCCACCGCCGGAACGGCCACCGCCGCCGCCGCCGAAGCCGCCACCACCGCCAGAGCCGCCGCCGCCGTAGCCGCCACCGCCACCGGAACGGCCACCGCCACCGCCGCCACCGAAGCCGCCTGGACGCTCTTCACGAGGACGAGCCTCGTTCACCACGAGAGCACGGCCGTCGAGGTCCTTGCCGTTCATGCCGCTGATGGCGGATTGAGCCTCAGCATCCGAGCCCATTTCCACAAAGCCGAAGCCCTTGGAACGGCCAGTGTCACGGTCCATCATGACCTTGGCAGAGGAGACGCTGCCGAATTGCGCGAATGCCTGTTGCAGGTCGTCATCGCGAACGCTGTAAGAGAGATTACCGACGTAGAGTTTGTTGCCCATGGAGAGCGCCTTTCATTTCCAATTTCAAGAGAACCATGCGGAGCTTTTACCTATCCTGAACCACTCAAGCGAAGGCGCTGCTTCCAGACACAGAATTTCCATTATCAAGTAATTCTCGAAACCGATGCAAATTGTGGAAACCACGTGGGAAACACGGTCTTCGAAGTGTTGTTTTCGGGCAGAGGCCCAGGGCACGCCCCAGGTGCCTCATGCGCGGGTTTCCTCGGTGAAAGAAGGATCGGGGCGTGCCCGTTGACGATGCGCCAACCCGACCATCCAACCCATTTCGAGGCAGCAACCCAGGGTTAATGCGGGGGTATGCGCTGGTTTTTGAACGCCCCTGCATCAAATTGGCACAAAAAATACGCCATTCGAAAATCGAGGGGATTGAAGCGGGCCATCGCTTCTGCTAATCACCGTTTTGGTGCCTTGCGAAACGCACCCCTGGTTCACGGGTGCCCCGCCTTCACACAGACTTCATGGGCACTTCACCCCGGCAAAGCACAGTGCGTCCATCGCCACGGGAGAACCCATGAACAAAAATCCATACATCATCAAGGTGCTGGCCCTCATCGCCATCATCGGCCTCTTGATGCTCGCGCTCGGCCGCATCAGCTCGCTCGCCGACGAACGCCAAGGCCGTTTCGCCGATGCGGTGCGCGGCATCGAAAACGCCCAATCAGGCCGCCAGGCCGTGCTCGGCCCCGTGATGCAGACCGTCTGCACCGAAGAATGGGACACCGAAGACTGGACCAAAGTCGAGAACAAGGCACCCAAGCTGGTCAAGACCGTCAACAAGCGCGACTTCCGGCTGGTGTCCACCCCGGTCGACCTCAACATCCAATCGACCCTCAACATGGTGCCCCTGTACCGCGGCCTGTTCAAGGTGAACACCTACGCCGCCACCACCACGCTGAAGGCCAGCTTCGCGGCAGAAGAAGCGCCCAAGCCCGAGCAGAAGAACGGCCGCCTGCGCTGCGCCGCCCCCACACTGATGATGGCCGTGACCGACGGCCGCGGCATCCGCCAGGCCAAGATGCAGATCGGGGAGACCGCGCTCACGATGCTGCCTGGCACCGGCCATGACAAGTACGCCAGCGGCTTTCATGCCGTGCTGCCCGAAAAGACCACGCTCCAGCCCTTCTCGGCGCTGGTCACGCTCGAACTCATCGGCAGCACCAGCCTGGCCGTCGTGCCCATGGGCGACAACACCGAGATGACCCTTGCTGGCAACTGGCCGCACCCCTCGTTCGGCGGCCGCTTCCTGCCCACCAAACGCAACGTGACCGACACCAACTTCACCGCCAGCTGGCAGGTGTCGTCGCTGGCCAGCACCGCGTCGCGCGAGTTCCTGCGCGACGCCATGCTCTGCGAAAACCTCGGAGAGGAGGGCGGCCTGGCCTACGCCGTCCATGCAGAGGGCGCCACCGGCGGTCGCAACTGCCTCGAAGCCTTTGGCGTGTCGCTCATCGACCCGGTCAATCCTTATTCACTGAGCGACCGCGCGGTCAAGTACGGCCTGTTGTTCATTGCCCTGTCCTTTGTGGCCGTCGGGCTGGTCGAGGTGCTGCGCCGCCTGCGTGTGCACCCGGTGCAGTACCTGCTCGTGGGCTCGGCACTGAGCATCTTCTTCCTGCTGCTGCTCAGCCTGTCGGAGCACCTGTCCTTCACCACGTCGTACCTCATTGCCAGCGGCGCCTGCGTGTCCCTGCTCACGTTCTACGGCCGCCACCTGCTGAACGGCTGGAAGGCGGGCTTCAGTTTCGGTGCCGCCATCGCTGCGCTCTACGGCGGCCTGTTCGCCGTGCTGCAGATGGAGCAGACCGCTCTGGTGATGGGCGCCGTGCTGCTGTTCGTGGTGCTGGCCGCGGTCATGACACTGACCCGCCGCGTCGACTGGTACCAGCTCACCCGCGGCACGCCGGCACCTGCTGCACCCGACACACCGGTGCCGCCACAAGCCTGACCGCCCGGCTCAGCGAGGCCCGGCACGAGGCCCCTCCGGGGGCGTCGGCCGGGCCAAGTTTTCTTGGGGGCCTGTATGCTCCGACAGACGCGTGCCATCGAAGCTTGGCCATTCGAACCCGAGGCAAGGCGAAGCCAGGCCGACTCATCAAGCAACTCGCGAAGGAACGGGTCTCCCGGCCCGATGCGAGGCGCCCCCTCGGGGGGCAGGACCGAAGGGACGTGGGGGCGCCATGACTTACGACTACGTGATCTGTGGGGCAGGCACCGCCGGGTGCCTCATGGCCAACCGGCTCAGCGCCGACCCATCGAAGCGCGTGCTGCTGATCGAAGCCGGCGGCAACGACGACTACGTCTGGATCCACCTGCCCGTGGGCTACCTGCGCTGCATCGGCAACCCGCGCACCGACTGGCTCTACGCCACCGAGGCCGACCCCGGCCTCAACGGCCGCGCGCTGCGCTACCCGCGCGGCAAGGTGCTGGGCGGCTCGTCCAGCATCAACGGCATGATCTACATGCGCGGCCAGGCCCGCGACTACGACCACTGGGGC
>JBEGTX010000060.1:0-27265 GCA_041179165.1 Pseudomonadota bacterium
TCGTGTGTGTGCTGGCTGTGGGTGCGCACCAGTGGCGCTTCTGGCATGGCGCGGCGCTGAACACCGACGTGCTCGCGCTGTTGCCCGAGAACGAGCAGGCGCCGGAGGTCACGCTGGCCACCCGTCAACTGGCCAACGGGGTGTCGCGCCAGGTCATCGTGATGGTCGGTACGCCCGATTGGGCCACGACGCAAGCAGCCATGGCGGCCTGGAGAAAGAGCCTTCAGGCCTCGGGTGTGCCCCTGAAAGCCAGCACGGCCATCGATGCCGGCGCGCTCACGCGGGCGCTCGAGTTCTACCGACCCTACCGCGACCGCCTGCTCACGCCGGCACAGCGTGAGCAGCTGGCTTCGACAGCCTCGCCGGTGCTGTTGCAGCGTGCGCTGTCGGCGCTGTACCAGCCGGCCGCCGGCCTCAAGATGTCCGACTGGTCGGCCGATCCGCTGGGCCTCTGGCCGCAGTGGTGGAGCACGCGCGCCAGCGACACCCGCGCCCGTCCGCGCGACGGCGAGCTGTGGCTGTCCGCCGAGCAACACGAGTGGGTGGTGCTGCCCTACGACATCACCGGCTCGGCGTTTTCGCTCAATGGCGATGCCTTGTACGGCGATGCCCTCGATGCCGCTGAAGCGTCCGCCCGTGCGGGGACACCCAAGCTGCGCGTGCTGCGGGCCGGTGTGCCCCTGCATGGCGAGGCCGCGGCGGTGCAGGCCAGCCGCGAGATCAACACCATCGGCTGGGGGGCCCTGGCCGCCGTGATGCTGCTCGTGGGCATGGCCTTCCGCTCGGTGCGGCCGATCGGCCTCGTGGCCTTGTCGCTGATCGTGGGCTGTGCGACCGGGTTGTCGGTGACGGCCTGGGTGTTCGGTCAGGTGCACCTGATCACCCTCGTCTTCGGTGCCAGCCTGGTGGGCGTGGCCGAGGACTACGGCATCCACTATTTCGCGAGCCGACAGGGGCATCCGGGCGTGGCACCGGCCCGGCTGATGCGCCAACTGCTGCCGGGCCTCAGCCTGGCGCTGGCCACCAGCGTGCTCGCCTACCTCGTGCTCGGCCTCGCGCCGTTCCCCGGGCTGCGCCAGATGGCCTTGTTCTCGGCCGTGGGCCTGGCGGCGGCCTTCCTGACCTCGGTGTGCTGGTTCCCCTTGCTGGACCGCGGCCACGTCCGCACCAGCCGCTTTGCCGACGCGGTGTCGCGCAGCCTGTTGCACTGGCCCCGTTTCAGCCTGAGCCGTCGCGCGATCGGTGCCTACCTGGTGCTCGGGCTGCTGTGTGCCGGTGGCTGGTGGCAGCTGCGCAGCAACGACAACATCCGCCAACTGCAAGGCTCACCCGCGGCACTGATCAAGGCGCAAGGCGATGTCGGGCGGCTGCTCGGGGTGCCCAGTCCGGCGCAGTTCTACCTCGTGCGCGGTGCCGATGCCGAACAGGTGCTGCAGCGTGAAGAGGTCCTCAAGCAGCGGCTCGATGCGCTGGTGGCCGCAGGCCAGTTGGCGGGTTACCGCGCGGTGTCCGACTGGGTGCCCTCGTTGCAACGGCAGGCGGCTGACGCCGCCTTGACGCGCCGCATCGAGGAGCCCGTGCTGGCCGGCGTGAACGCGCAATTGTCCGAGGCCTTGGTGAGGCCTGCGTTTGCTTCTGCGCCGCTCGCGCTCGACACCTGGCTGGCCCATCCGGTGTCTGCCGCCGCGCGTGACCTCTGGCTCGGGGCCGTGGGCGGGCAACTCACCAGTGTGGTGATGCTGCGCGGCCTGCACGACCCCTCGGTTCTCGGCCGCCTGGAGGCCGCGGCCGTCGGTGTGGACGGGGTGCGCTGGGTCGACAAGACGGCCGAGATCTCCTCGCTGCTGGGCCGTTACCGGCTGGCGATGACATGGCTGCTGGTGGCCGGGCATGCCCTCGTGTTTGCGGTGCTGTGGTGGCGCTTCAAGCGCATGGCTTGGCGGGCCTGGCTGCCCACCTTCATCGCCAGCGTGGCCACGGTCGCCATCCTGGGCTGGCTGGGGCAGCCGTTCCAGCTGTTCAATGTGCTGGCGCTCGTGCTGCTGCTGGGCATCGGGTCCGACTACGGCATCTTTCTGCTCGAGCACGACGAGGATGCGTCGGCCTGGCTGGCGGTGGTGCTGGGGGCCGCGAGCACCTGGCTGTCGTTCGGGCTGCTGGGTTTGTCGAGCACCCCCGCTTTGCGCGCGTTCGGTCTGACCTTGCTGTTCGGGGTATTGCTGGTCTGGGGGTTGGCGCCGCTGCTTCGTGCTCCGGCCCGCTCAGCTCAGGGTCGCGACCATCTCGGGACGTGACACCTCGCGGCCGACCATGGCGCGGGCGTACAGGTAGTCGATCCGTTCGCGTTCGCTGAGCCCGTCCAGGTCCACGTGACCTGCCTCGTCGCAGGGAAAGCACAGCGTGTCGTGTCCCATCGAGTGGTAGTGCAGTTCGCAGCGCGTGCTGCAGTGGGATGGTGACGACGCATTGTTCATGGTGTGCTCCTTCTCGATGCTCTGAGCGGTTCACTGATGACCGTGACTTCAGAGTAGGCGGCACACCGCCTCGTCGCCATGCCTCGTTCGAGGGGGCCGAGGCCGTTTGTGACCTTCGGCATGCGCCCCCAATGGGGGTGTCCGGCGGCCTTGTACTTCACACAGGCTTCATCGTGGACGCACACGTCGGGCCGATGCTGAGGGCTCCGGGCTTCGGCCTGTTCTGCCGGCACCACCGGCTTGTCTGTCATGAAGTTCGCTCGCTGGACCTGGCCCCGTCTTGTTCGATTTCTCGGTGCCTTTCTCATGTCCTTTGCGTTGCTGAGCCTGTTGTCTTGGACCCAGGCCCGCGATCCCGAGTGCGACCCGCGGCCAGTGGGTGAGCTGGCGCAGTGCGAGAGCCCGTCGCCCGCGGAAGACAGCAGCCCTCGCGGCATCGGCAACTCCTTTTGGCTGCTGGTGACAACCATCAGTCTCGGTGGGCTCGGCGCGGCCGCCTTGACCTTCAATCGCCGCCGCTGGGTGGGTCGCATCCCGATCGAGTGAACGTCGCAGCGCTGGCGAAATGACGGGACGCGTAGAGCATGCCGTAGGATGTCGTCGCCCGGCTCGTGCGTGATCTTGGCAACGTCCAGCCCGCCGTTCACTGGGAATCAGTCGATGAACCTTCTCCGAATTCGCTGCATGCGCAGCATCGTGTTCGCTGCCGTTTGCATGGCAGGCAGCTTGGCTGTGGGTTCGGCTCATGGCTTGTCACCGGCAAGAGACACCTTTGAACTGGCAGTGAATTTTCTTCCCGGGTCGAGCGGTGTCAGTGCCCAAGCCAGACGGACTCTGACGGAGTTTGTGCTGAGTGTCCGCGACAAAGACTATTGCCCTGTCGAGGTCGTCATCGTCAGCGGCGTCATGGCGGTTCCACTCACCTCTCCCGACGTTCAAAAGGCATTGGCATTCCAGCGAGCCGACGCGGTAGCGTCTCTTCTCGTCCGTGCGGGGCTTCCTGCTGAAGTTGTGTTCATCGAAAGACGGGGGGCGTCAGGCAACGAGAGCTCAGACGAGGTGGACATTGAATTTATAGGCCGGGTTAACAGCCCATGTTCATTGCCCCGAAGGGCTGGTGGTTTCCGAGCTCTACCATCGAAGGCGTCCGCTCGGGGGGATTGCGCGCGCAATCCCCCGCTCTACCTGTGTGAGGTCGAGCCCGGTGCTGTGCGGTGGTGGAGCACATCCAACCGATGAGCCGTGCCTTCATACTCCTTCGCACGTCATCTCGTCGCAGGCCGACCTCACTGCATGCAGGCGCATGCTGCTGCGGCCGAGCATGAGGCCTGTACGGTGTGGGCACCGGCCTACGCCGGTGTGACAGATCGAGGGCCGTGCCCGCCGCGGACACTCAACGCTGCACCTCCACTCAATGCGGATCGCCCGCATTGCCCCCGCGCTTCGTGTTCACCGGCCACAGCAACAACAACCCTGCGATGAAAAACACCGAGGTGATCGCCATGGCAAGTCGGTGGTTGTTGCTGGTGATGAGGGTCACGAGGCCGTAGGTGAGCGGGCCCACGATGGCCGACAGGCGCGTGGCGAAGGTCCACAGGCCGAAGAACTCGCCTCGCCGCTCGGGGGGCGAGAAGAGGCCCACCATGGCCCGTCCGGCCGATTGGCTCGATCCCATGCACAGCCCCGCGATGACTGCAGCCACCCAGAACATGTCCTTGCCCGTGGCCAGCACGGCAATGGCGGTCATGAGCACCCAGCCGAGCAGGGTGACGCCAAGCGCGATCTTGTGGCCGATGCGGTCTTGCCAGTAGCCAAAGCCGAAGGCACCGACGGCAGACGCGATGTTCACGAGGAACACCAGCAGCATGATGTCGGCCTCCTTGAAACCGAAGGCCTCCTTGGCATACACGGCGGCCAGTGTGATGACCACCGAGATGCCGGCCTGGTAGCTGGCGCTGCAGCCGAGGAACCAGCAGAAATCGCGGTAGTGGCGCGCATGTTTGATCGTCTCGCCGAGCCGGCGCAGCGAAGCACCCAGGCCGCTGCCGCCGGCCGGCGCGGGCTGAGGGACTGCACGCTCCTTCAGGAGAAAGAAGGTGAGGGTGGAGGCGATCGAGTAGATCGCGGCCGTGATGAACATGGTGACCGGCACGAACTGCGCCGCGGTCTCACCCCGCTTTTGCGCCATCAAGACGTAGACGAGGCTCAAGCCGAGCGCGAGCATGCCGCCGAGGTAGCCCAGGCTCCAGCCCCAGCCCGACACGCGGCCCAGCGATTGGGGCCGCGCCACCTCGGGCAAGAAGGCTGCGATGAGCGACTCGCCATACGCATAGGCGGTGTTCGACACGACGACGGCGATCACCGCGAGCCAGAGGTCGCCGGGGCCGGCAAAGGCCAGGGCCAGTGTGCCCAGCACGCAGCCGGTCGTGCTCAGCATCAGCAAGCGCTTCTTGGCCGCCTTCAGGTCGGCATAGGCGCCGATGGCGGGCAGGGTGAACATGACCACCAGGCTCGAGGCCGAGATGACCAGCGTCCACGCGAGCGTGGCCCAATCGGCATTGCCCGCCACCACCCCCACGAAGTAGGCGTTGAACACGGCCGTGAGCACGACGGTGGTGTAGCCCGAGTTCGCGAAGTCGTACATCGCCCACCCGAACACCTCGCGTTTCTTGACACCGTCGTTGAGCGCGTTTTGAGGGAAGAGGGCCATGAATACTCCGTGTAGAGGCGGGTGGAGTTTAGGTCCTGCAGATGACGGAGGACATCGGGGCATGCAAGGGTGTCCGGGTGGTCATGGGGTGAATGGCCGCCTTCTCGGTGCGGCAGTTCGAAGCGTGGAGAATGGAGCCCATGACTTCGACCCATGCACCGACGTTCTTGCGGGCGCACCAGTTCGCCGGCCTGCAACCGGGCCCGCGGCTGATCGTGCTGGGGGCCGTGCACGGAAACGAGACCTGCGGCACTCGGGCCATCGAGCGGCTCTTGGCCGACATCGAGCATGGCCGCCTCCGCATCGCACGCGGTCTGTTGACGCTGGTGCCTGTTGCCAACCCGTTGGCCTACGCGCGTGGCACCCGCCAGGGCGACCGAAACCTCAATCGCCGCTTGTTGCCGAGCACCGAGCCGCGCGATTTCGAAGACCATGTGGCCAATGTGCTGTGCCCCTGGCTCGCCGCTCACGATGTGCTGCTCGACCTGCACTCGTTCCACACGGCCGGCCAGCCCTTTGCCATGCTGGGCCCGACCGACAACGAGGGCCCGCTCGAGGCGTTTGCTCACGCCCAGGCTGAAACCCGCCTGGCCCTCCACCTCGGTCCCACCCGGCTGGTGGAAGGTTGGCTGGACACCTACACCCGCGGTGTCCGGGCGCGGCAACGGCGCGCAGGTTCGGAAGCTTCGGACGTGCCGTCCGATCCTGCCTACGGCATCGGCACCACCGAGTACATGCGCACCTGTGGTGGCTACGGGGTCACGCTCGAATGCGGGCAACATGACGACCCGGCTGCCCCCGAGGTGGCCTACCGGGCCATCGTCCAGACGCTGGCACTGCTGGGCCTGGCGGACCTCCCGCTGCAGCCACCCTCGCACACCTTCCAGCTCCTCACGCTGAGCGAGGTCACCGACCGGTTGCACCCGGACGACCGCTTCGCGCGCGACTGGTCGAGTTTCGATGCAGTGGCGGCCGGCGAGCTGATCGGCCTGCGGCACGACGGCACACCGGTCACCGCGCCGACCGACGGGCACGTGGTGTTCCCCTTCCCCGCCGCAGAGCCCGGCCAGGAGTGGTTCTACTTCGCGCGCCCGGGGTGCCGGGCAGGCGTTCCGAGCAAGCCTGGCGCCGCCTGAGCCCTGGGTCCCGGGCCCCGGCGCTGGCAGACTGTGGTCGCCTGCGGACGCAAATCAAGCGTTTTGAAGGTGAATCCCGCCCCAGAACAGGCGAAAATGCTGGATTCACTCCATTCCGGCCCTGCACGACCGCCAGGCCTTCACCGCGATGTCTGGCCTCGTTCTTCATGAATCTTCCGCAGTTCAACCGGTTCGTTCTCGCCCACATCCGCACCATCGAGATGGTGGGTGTGCTGATGCGGATCGTCAGCTTCAGCCTGGTGAGCTGGCTGGGCCCGGCGAGCCCCTTCATGTTCGTCTGGGCATTCAACACGGTGGACGCAGTCATCCTGTCGTGGTGCGCGGTCGTGCGGCGCGATGCCGCCTACACGGTGCTCAACACCTTCTGGATTCTCGTGGGGGTGGTCGGCATGCTGCGCGCGGGCCAACTCCTTCATTGACCTGTGGCGGCTGCTGCGTGACCTGTCTCACCGTTGCCGCTCAGGACAAGCCCTGCCTGCTTCCTGGTCACAGTCGTCAAAAAGAGGGGATGAAGCGGGAGGCTTCCTCCGTCAAAATTCGGGACTGGCCTTCGGCCCACCGGTTTCACCCACGGTTTCATCATCTCCACCGGCCGCAGGGCCACGCTGAAAGATCGACATGAGCGAGGGCCTCGCCGATTTCAAGACCGACTGGGCGTCGGTCGAACTGCCGGACGCCTGGCCCGACCAGCTCGACTGGAAACACCCCCTCACCGCGCTGCGGCTGCTGCGCCGGGCGATGGGGCGTTCGCGCGAGCGCGTGCAGCTGCCTTCCGGCATGCCGGGCAGCGACCGCATCGCCAAATACATCCTGCAGGAATTCCACAACCTGCCCAATGGCAACTACTCCAAGCAGATCAGCGCCGGCTACGCCCGCTGGTTCGATCGCGTGATGCTGGGCAGCATGGCCGTCGGGCGGGCGCGTCTGGCGCAGGCCCTGGCTGGGGCCGAACGGGTGATCGACCTGGGCTGCGGGGGCGGGCACATGGCCGGCGCCTTGAAGGCCGCGGGCACACCCGAGGTGGTGGGGCTCGACCCCTCGCCCTATCTGCTGCAGTTCGCCGCCAAGACCTACCCCGGCATCACCTGGGTGCATGGCATGGCCGAAACCACAGGCATGCCGAATGCCTCCTTCGATGGCGCGAGCCTGTGTTTCCTGCTGCACGAGGTGCCGCCGCTGTACCTGCGCCAGATCCTTGCCGAACTGCGGCGCATCGTGCGCCCGGGCGGCCGGGTGGCGGTGCTCGAGCCGTCGGTCGTGCAGTGGCGCAGTTCCATGTGGCGCGTGTGGCGCAGCCATGGCTGGCGCGGCATGTACTTCAAGGCCTTGTCGGCCCACGCGTTCGAGCCGTTCGTGGAGGCGTGGCACAAGCAACCCTTTGCCGAGTTGCTGGCGGAGAATGGCTTTCGGGTCGAGGTAGACGAAAGCGGCTGCCCGTTCCGCTATGTGCTGGCCGTGCGGGAGACCGATGCTGAACTCGCTGCCGATGCGGCCTCTCATCCCTCCGCATGATCGATCTGCCTCCATTCTTTTTCCACTGCACTGATCTTTTCCCCGGACCCCTTTCATGACCCTGCGCAAAGAATCCACTGACATCCTGATCATCGGCGCAGGCCCGGCTGGGGCTGTGGCCGCAGGTCTGCTGCGCAAACAGGGCCGCCAGGTGCTGGTGGTCGAAAAAGAGCAGTTCCCACGCTTCTCCATCGGTGAAAGCCTGTTGCCACAAAGCATGGGCTTCATCGAAGAAGCCGGCATGCTGAAAGACGTGGTGGAAGCCGGCTTCCAATACAAGAATGGCGCTGCCTTCGCATGGGGCGACCGCTACACCCACTTCGATTTCCGCGACAAGTTCTCCGAGGGTTGGGGCACGACCTACCAGGTGCAGCGCGCCACCTTCGACAAGGTGCTCGCCGATGCGGCCGCCCGTGCGGGGGCCGAGGTGCGCTTCCGCCACGAGGTGCAGGAGGTGGACTTCGGCGGGGCCCGTCCCCAGGTGACCGTGAAGTCGCCCGAGGGTGAGCAGTACGTGATCGATGGGAGCTTCGTGCTCGATGCCAGCGGCTTCGGCCGGGTGCTGCCCCGCTTGCTCAAGCTCGAGACGCCGTCCGACTTCCCCGTGCGCGGCGCCATCTTCACGCACATCCAGGACAACTTCGAGCCCGGCGCCTTCGACCGAGAAAAGATCCGCGTCACGGTGCACCCACAACGTCCGGACGTCTGGTTCTGGACCATCCCGTTTTCGGGCGGCCGCTGCTCGCTCGGCGTGGTGGCTGAAAACGCCTTCCTGTCGCGCTATCAGGGCACCGAGACCGAACGCCTGCGCGCCATCATTGCCGAAGACCCCACGCTCAGCCACCTGCTGCGCAACGCCGTGTGGGACACCCCCGCACGGCAGATCGTCGGCTATGCCGCCAACGTCACCTCGCTGTGGGGCCAGGGCTTTGCGCTGCTGGGCAATGCCGGGGAGTTTCTCGACCCGGTGTTCTCGAGCGGCGTGACCATCGCCGTCAAGTCGGCCAGCCTGGCCGCCGCGTGCCTGCGCCGCCAGTTTGCCGGCGAGGCCGTCGATTGGCAGGCCGATTACGCCGTGCCACTGAAGACCGGCGTCGACACCTTCCGCGCTTATGTCGAGGCCTGGTACGCGGGCGGGTTCCAGAAGGTCATCTTCCATCCGAACCAGTCGCCCGAAGTGCATCGCATGATCTCGTCCATCCTGGCTGGTTATGCCTGGGACACCAAGAACCCGTACGTGGCCGAGCCCAAGCGTCGCCTCGGGGTCCTGGAAGAGTTGTGTTCGCAGTGAGCGGATTCCGGCCGGCAGGCGTCGTGGTGCGCGCGTTGGGTGTGTTGTCGATGGCCGGACTGATGCTCGCCACCGGCTGCGCCAGCGCGCCCGACCGCGGGCCGACACTTACCCAGGCGGATTGCGCTGCATCGGCGGAGAACGTCGCGGCCTTGGCTGCGCCCGTCACGAGATCCTCACCCGCATCGGTACCTGTGTTGAGGCTGTCGCCAGCGTCACTCGGCCGCACGCTGTCACTGCAGCAGCAGCTGTCGGTCACCGCGCGCGGTCAGACGCAGCGCATCGAGGTGCTGCTCGAGGCCGACGACAAGGCGGTGCGCCTGGCGCTGGTGAGCCTGGGCCAGACGGCGGCGCGCCTCGAATGGGACGGTGTGAGCCTGAAAGAAACCCGGGCCACTTGGCTGCCTGCGGCCGTGTCGGCCGAGCGCATCCTGAGCGACCTTCAGCTGGTGATGTGGCCGGCCGAGGCCGTGCGCCAGGCCTTGCCCGCGGGCTGGACCTTGCAGGCCGATGTCCAGCAGCGTGTGCTGGCCCAAGGCGGTGAGACGGTGACCACGGTGCGCTTTCCGCAGCCCGGCCGCGCCGATCTGACCCAGTCTCGTGACGGCTACGAGCTGCGCATCGACTCGCGCGATCTCTCGGGCGGTGCACCATGACGCCCGTGTTTCTCAATGCCATGGGGGTGGTGTGCGCGCTGGGCCGGGGCGAGGCCGCTGTGCGCGAAGCCTTGTTCAGCACCACGCTTGGCGGCGTGGCCCCCACCGACCGCTACACCTCCGGGCGCATGTTGCACCTCGGTTGCCTGCCGTTCGAGCCCGAGCCGCTGCACGCTGCGCACCCGCTGCAACGCAGCCGCAACAACGCCGTGCTGAAGTCTGCACTCGATGGCCTGCGCCCGCAGGTGGATGCCGCCATCGAGAAGTTCGGCCCCACGCGGGTCGCCATCGTGCTGGGCGTGAGCACCTCGGGGGTCGAAGAGGGCGAGCGCGCCGCACAGCAGCATCAACGCGACGGCACGTGGCCAGATGGCTTCGACTACGCCCAGCAGGAGCTGGGCAACGCCGCGGCCTACCTGTCATCCGAGCTCGGGGTGAGCGGCCCGGCGCATGTGATTTCCACGGCCTGTTCGTCAGGCGCCAAGGCCATGGCCTCGGGCGCGCGGCTGTTGCAGGCGGGGTTGGTCGATGCCGTGGTGGCGGGCGGTGTTGATGCGCTGTGCAGCTTCACCATCGCCGGCTTCAGCGCGCTCGAGTCGGTGTCGGCCGAGCGCTGCAACCCGATGTCGCTCCACCGCCATGGCATCAACATCGGCGAGGGCGCAGCCCTCTTCCTGATGACACGCGAGGCCGGCCCGCTTCGGCTGGCCGGCTGGGGTGAAACCTCCGACGCCCATCACATGTCGGCACCGGACCCGAGCGGCCGCGGCGCCTTGAACGCCATGCAGCAGGCGCTGCAGCGTGCCGGGGTGCAGGGCCGCGATGTCGGCTATGTGAACCTGCACGGCACGGCCACGCCGTTGAACGACGCGATGGAAAGTGCGGCCGTCGCGAGCCTGCTGGGCCTGGACGTTCCAGCCAGTTCCACCAAGCCGCTGACCGGCCATGCGCTGGCTGCGGCAGGCTCCATCGAGGCGGCCATCGCCTGGATCACCATGGTCGACAACCCGCAGGGGCTGCTGCCTCCGCACTGGTGGGATGGCGCGGTCGATCCGGCGCTGCCAGCCATCCGGCTCGTGACCCCCGGCGAACGCGTGGGCCGTGCGCCGTCACATGTGCTGAGCAACTCGTTTGCATTCGGTGGCAGCAACGCCACGCTGCTGTTGTCACAAGGCTGACCATGGACCTCATGCCCATCGAAGCCTATGTGCCTCACCGCAGCAGCATGCTGCTGATTCACCGCCTGATCGAGGCCGGTGACACCCATGCCGTGGCCGAGGTGGTGGTGCCGGCCGACGGCCTGTTCACCCGCGACGGTGTGGTGCCGGCCTGGGTCGGCATCGAGTACATGGCGCAGACCATCGCAGCCTGGTCGGGGGCCCGCCACCGCCGCGCAGGCGGTGAGCCGCGCCCGGGCATGCTGCTCGGCACGCGCCGCTACGACGCGCTGGGTGCTGACTTTGCCGTCGGTGCCTCGCTGCGTGTGGAGGTGAACCAGGAGTTCATCGGCGCCAACGGCCTGGGCATGTTCGACTGCCGCATCCTGCAAGACGGCGAGCCCGTGGCCACGGCCCGGCTCAGCATCTACGAGCCCGACAAGGGCATAGCCTTCATTCATTCCGAGAACCCCCATGGCTGACCAGACCGTGCTTGTGACAGGCTCCAGCCGCGGCATCGGCCGCGCCATTGCATTGCGCCTTGCGCGCGCCGGCTTTCACCTCGTGCTCCATTGCCGGCAAGGCATTGCCGAGGCCGAGGCCGTGGCCGCCGAGGTGCGGGCCATGGGGCCCAACGCCCGCGTGCTGGTGTTCGACGTGGCCGACCGCGCAGCGGCATCGGCCATCCTGCTGGCCGACGTGGAGGCACACGGCGCCTACTACGGCGTGGTCTGCAACGCCGGCATCGCGCGTGACAACGCCTTTCCTGCGATGACCGGAGAAGAGTGGGACAGCGTCATCCACACCAACCTCGATGCCTTCTACAACGTGCTGCAGCCGCTGGTGATGCCCATGGTGCGGCGGCGCAAGCCAGGCCGCATCGTCACGCTCGCCTCCGTGTCGGGGCTGGTGGGCAACCGCGGGCAAACCAACTACAGCGCGGCCAAGGCCGGGATCATCGGCGCGACCAAGGCGCTGGCCATCGAACTCGCCAAACGCGACATCACCGTGAACTGTGTGGCACCTGGGCTCATCGACACCGACATGATTCCCGCCGAAGTGGTCGACGAAGCCCTGAAAATCGTGCCATTGCGGCGCATGGGCACGCCCGACGAGGTGGCGGGGCTGGTGGCCTTCCTGATGGGCCCTGAGGCGGGCTACATCACACGGCAGGTGATTTCGGTCAACGGCGGAATGATGGGGTGACGGCCGAGCGCCGGGCAGTCGAGGTGTGGGTGATGCAGTATCTGGTTCGAGGCAAATGATGAAAAGAGTGGTGGTGACGGGCATGGGCGCATTGAGTCCCTTGGGACACGATTGGCCCACGGTGCGCGCAAAGCTGCGCAGCCGGCAGAACGCCGTCCGGGTGATGGACGAATGGGCCGCGTTCGAAGGCCTCAACACGCGCCTGGGCGCCATGGCTCAGCCGTTCGACCTGCCCTCGCACTACCACCGCAAGTCCATGCGCAGCATGGGCCGCGTGGCGGTGATGGGCACACGCGCCAGCGAGCTGGCACTCGAACACGCAGGCCTGCTCGGCCATCCGCTGGTGCAAAGCGGGCGCATGGGCATCTCGTACGGTTCGTCCATTGGCTCGCCCCATGCCATCGGCGACTTCGGCCGCATGATCCTCGGCAACAACACCGAGGGCATCACCGCCAACACCTACATCAAGTCGATGGCCCACACGGCGGCCGTGAACATCGGCGTGTTCTTCGGTCTCACCGGCCGCATCATCACGACGTCGAGTGCCTGCACCTCGAGCAGCCAGGGCATCGGCTATGCCTACGAGACCATCCAGTCGGGCAAGCAGTTGGCCATGCTGGCCGGCGGCTCGGAAGAGCTGCACGCCATCGACGCCGCGGTCTTCGACACCTTGTTCGCGACCAGCACGCGCAACGGCGAGCCCTCGCTCACGCCGCGTCCCTTCGATGCGAACCGTGATGGGCTCGTGCTCGGTGAAGGCGCCTGCACACTCGTTCTCGAGGAGCTCGGCCATGCCTTGGCACGCGGTGCCACCATCCATGCCGAGGTGCTCGGCTACGGCACCAACAGCGACGGCCGCCACGTCACGCAGCCTGCGGCCGAGACCATGGGTCAGGCCATGCAACTGGCGCTGGACGACGCCGGCGTGCAGGCCGCCGATATCGGCTACATCAATGCCCACGGCACCGCCACCGACAAGGGCGATGTGTTCGAGTCGCTCGCGACGCACACGGTGCTGGGCGGCCGGACCCCCATCAGCTCCCTCAAGAGCTACATGGGCCACACGCTCGGCGCCTGCGGCGCGCTCGAAGCCTGGATGACCATCGAGATGATGCGCGAAGGGTGGTTCGCTCCCACGCTCAACCTCGAGCAGGTCGATCCCGAATGCGCACCGTTGGATTACATCGTGGGCGATGGGCGCGAGCTTCAGACCGATCTGGTGATGAGCAACAACTTCGCGTTTGGGGGACTCAACACATCCCTCATCTTCAGGCGCTGGAAGGGTTGAGGCCTCCGCCGGCTGCGTTCATCACTCAGACGTGCGCAGGGTGGGTGCCGGCCTGCGCCCCCACTCTGTCATGCCGGTGAAGACCGGCACCCACTGCGTGCACGGCGGACTGCTGCGCTCACTGCTCAGGCGTGCGGACGGTGGGTGCCGACCTGCGTCGGCATGACCCATTTGGGTGGACGCGTGAGAGATGCCGTCACCCCTTGACCCCAAGCCTCCGCGCCAAGCGAAGAAAATTGCTGCGATCGACTCCGGCGTCTCGCGCGGCAGCAGCCATCGATCCGTCATGCCGTTCGAGCGCGGCCTGCAGCCATTGGCGCTGAAAGCTGTCAGTGGCCTCGCGCAGCGTGCCTGGCGGCATCTGCAGAGGCGCTGGCGGCTGGGCCCGTCGGTCCGTCGTGCGGCGCGAGCTGGGCGGCGCATTGGCGCGGCTGCCAAGACCCAGGTGCTCCGGCTCGACGCTGATCCAACGGCCTTTGCGGCCTTGTTCTGACAGCGCGCGAAGACAGGCGCGGCTGATCAGGTGGTCGAGCTCGCGCACGTTGCCCGGCCAGTCGTGCGCCTGCAGGGCAGCCGCGGCCTCGGGTGACAGGCGAAAGTTGCGGGCGCCCAGCCGGTGCTGGTTCTCCTCCAGGAAGCCACCCGCCAAGGCGAGCACGTCCCGCCCGCGCTCGCGCAACGCCGGCACTTGCAGCGGATAGACCGACAGGCGGTGATAGAGGTCGGCGCGAAAGCGCCTTTGCGCCACCTCGGTGTGCAGCTCGCGGTTGGTGGCGGCCAGGATGCGCACGTCCACACGCAAGGGCTTGTCACTCCCCGGGCGCTGCACCTCACCGCCTTGCAGCACGCGCAGCAGCTTGGCCTGTACGGGCAGCGGCAGCTCGCCCACTTCGTCGAGGAAGAGCGTGCCGCCATCGGCCAGCTCGAACTTGCCGATGCGGTCTTGCACGGCACCGGTGAAGGCACCGCGTCTGTGGCCGAAGAGTTCGCTGTCGGCCAGCGTCTCGGGCAGGGCGGCGCAGTTGATCTGGATGAGCGGGCGGTCGCGGCGGGTCGATTGCGCATGCAGGCGCTGCGCGACCAGCTCCTTGCCCACGCCCGTCTCGCCCAGGATGAGCACGGTGAGGTCGGAGGCCGCCACGGTGTCGATGTCGCGGCGCAACTGCTGCATGGCCGGGCTCTGGCCGAGCAGCTCGCGCGATTGCGCGGTCGTGCGCGACTCGTGCGCCACCGCGTGGTCGCGCGCGGCGCGGGCGGCCAGGGTGCGGATGGTGTGTTCGGCCTCGATGCCGGCTTCGAGCAAGGCCACCACCGCGGTCATCTGCGAGGGGGTGACGCCGGAGAACGCATCGTGGTCGAGCGCGTCGAGTGTGACCAGTCCCCACAGCCTGCCCGCACGGTGCAGCGGGGCACCCATGCAGTCGTGCACTGGAAGAATGCCGGGCCGGGCCGCCACCAGGCCGTCGTAGGGGTCGGGCAATCCGCAGTCGGCCGCGAAGCGCAGGCCGTTGGCACTCGCCAGCAGGCGCTGCAGCCGGGGATGGGCCCCGACGGGGAAGCGCCGACCCAGTGCCTCGTCGCTCAAGCCGTCGACCACCACGGGAACCAGCACGGTGTCGTCGAGCCGCAGCAGCGCGGCGGCGTCGCAGACCACCAGCCGGCGCACGGCGGTCAGCAGCAGGCGCAGGCGGCTCTCTTCGGTGGAGGTGTCGGCCGGGGATTCGAAAGCGGAGAGTGTGGTGGTCATTGGGACAACGTGATGTCATTCGGACACCGAGTGTGCGTGGTCAGAATAACAACTTTCCAGCGTGCTTGCCCAACAATCAATGGGTTAGCGAGGCCTCACCCCTGGCACGGATGTTGAGTACCAAAGCGTGAAGTTTTTCATGACACCCCAACAAGCACATTCAGGAGCTCACCATGTTCTCAGCCCAGACCATTGCCCTCATTAAGGCCACCGTGCCACTGCTCAAGGACCGGGGCGCCGAGATCACCGCGCACTTCTACCCGCTGCTGTTCCAGAAGCACCCGGAGGTGAAGTCGTTCTTCAACGAGGCGCACCAGGCCTCGGGCACCCAGGCGAGGGCGCTGGCCGGCGCCGTGCTGGCGTACGCCAGCCACATCGACCGGCTCGATGCGCTGAAAGACGCATTGCCCCGCATCATCCAGAAGCATGCGGCGCTGGGCGTGTTGCCCGAACACTATCCGCTGGTGGGTGGCTGCCTGCTGCAGGCCATCCGCGAGGTGCTGGGCGAGGTGGCGAATGACGAGATCATTGCCGCCTGGGCCGAGGCCTATGGCGCGCTCGCCCAGTTGTTGATCGACGCGGAAGAGCAGGTCTACCGCAGCAACGCCACCCGGCCTGGCGGCTGGCGCGGCACGCGAGCACTGCGCATTGCCCGCAAGGAAGCAGAGAGCGACATCATCACCTCGCTCTACCTGGAGCCGGTGGATGGTGGCGAGCTGCTCGCGTTCACACCAGGCCAGTACCTGACGCTGGTGTTGACCATCGATGGGCACACCGTGCGCCGCAACTACTCGCTGTCGGATGCGCCGGGCAAGCCCTGGTACCGCATCAGCGTGAAGCGCGAGGCCGAAGGCCGGGCCTCCAACTGGCTGCACGATGTGGCCGAGGTGGGCACGGTGGTTCAGGCGCAGCCTCCGTGTGGCGACTTCGTCCTCGACAGTGCGGCAGAGCGTCCGCTGGTGCTGGTGACCGGTGGCGTGGGCATTACGCTCGGCCATGAGCATGCTGGAGTCGGCCGCACCGAGCGGGCGGCCCATCCACTTCATCCATGCCGCGCAGCATGGCGGCGTGCACGCTTTCCAGGCGCGTGTGCAGGCCATCGCCTCGCAGCATCGCAACGTGAAGGCGGTGTATGTGTACGACCAACCACGCAAGGCCGACCGCCCCGATGCCGTGGGCTTTGTCACGCAAGACCTGCTGGCCTCGCACCTGCCGGCCGGTGCCGACGTGGACCTGTACCTGCTCGGCCCCAAGCCGTTCATGAAGTCGGTGTACGCGAGCGGATTGGCGCTGGGCATTCCATCGCCGCAGCTGCGCTACGAGTTCTTCGGGCCGCTGGAGTCGCTCACGGCCTGAGCCATCGCCTTATTGGAATGCCACCTCGGCGAAGCTGCGCAGCTTGCGGCTGTGCAGCTGATCCACGCCTTGTTCGCGGATCAATTCGATGGCGCGCATGCCGATGCGCAAGTGCTGGTCGACCCGCTCGCGGTAGAAGTGGTTGGCCATGCCCGGCAGCTTGATCTCGCCGTGCAGTGGCTTGTCGCTCACACACAGTAGCGTGCCGTAGGGCACACGGAAGCGAAAGCCATTGGCCGCGATGGTGGCCGACTCCATGTCGAGCGCGATGGCGCGGCTCTGGCTGAAACGCCGCTCGGGTGTGCTGGCCTGGTGGTGCGAGGGCAGCAGCTCCCAGTTGCGGTTGTCGGTGCTTGCCACCGTGCCCGTGCGCATGATGCGCTTGAGCTCGTAGCCCTTGAGCTGGGTGATTTCTTCCACCGCGGTTTCCAGGGCCACCTGCACTTCGGCCAGTGGTGGAATGGGCACCCACAGCGGCAGTTCTTCATCGAGCACATGGTCTTCGCGCACATAGCCATGGGCCAGCACGTAGTCGCCCAGCGCCTGTGAGTTGCGCAGGCCGGCACAGTGGCCGAGCATGATCCATGCATGGGGCCGCAGCACGGCGATGTGGTCGGTGATGGTCTTGGCGTTCGCCGGGCCCACGCCGATGTTCACCATCGTGATGCCCGTGCGGTCGTGGCGCATCAGGTGGTAGGCCGGCATCTGCGGCAGGCGTGGCGGCGCAATGCCGAGTTCATCGCCTGGTTGCAGCGGCAGGCCGGTGCGGCGAGTCACCACATTGCCAGGCTCCACGAATGCGCTGTATTCCCCATCCGGCTGGGCCATAGCCTCGCGGCCCATGCGCACGAACTCGTCGATGTAGAACTGGTAGTTCGTGAAGAGAATGAAGTTCTGGAAGTGGTCGGGCGCGGTGCCGGTGTAGTGGCGCAAGCGGTGCAGCGAGTAGTCCACGCGTGGTGCGGTGAACAGCGCCAGCGGAAAACGCGGCTTGCCATTCGGGCCGATCTCGGGCTCAGCCGTGCCATTCGCAATGCCGTCGTCCATGGCCGCCAGGTCGGGCAGGTCGAACAGGTCGCGCAACAGCAAGCGGCGTTCGCGCGTGAGGCTGCCTTCCAGGTGGTCGTTCTCGGCCAGCGAGAAGTGCACGGGGATGGGCTGGTTGCTCAGGCCCACTTCGAGCGACACGTTGTGGTTCTTCAGCAGCAAGCTGAATTGCTCGAGGTAGTACTCGCCGAACAGGTCAGGGCGGGTGAGGGTGGTTTCGTACGTGCCCGGGCCGGCCACGAAGCCGTAGGCCAGGCGCGTGTCGGCGCGCGCCACGGTATCGGTGTGCACCCGCAGGTACGGGTAGCAGGCTCGCACATGCTGCGCGATGGGCTCGCCCGCCACGAAACGCTGCAGGCTGTCGCGCAAATGCGCAATGCCGGCGTTGTAGATGGTGGAAGCGTGGCCGAGCGCACTGGCGGCGTCGGTGAACGACTGCGAGGTGATGAGTGTGGTTTGTGCCATCGGGGTATTGTGCCCCGACGGTATGACTCATGCCTTCGTGGTTCCCCGTCAGGCCGCGGAATCGGTGCTACAGCGTCGGCGCAAGCTGCGAGCCGCTCTGGCCTTCAGCGTGCGGTCGCGAGGAGCGAGGTCGTGGCACTGCCGCGCTCACCGCGAGCTTGGCAGGCCGAGATCACCCGGGCGCCTTGGCCCTGGCATTGCCAATCGAGGCGGGCCTCATCGGCTTGCACGTGCCGGCGGCTTTCGCTGCCTCGCACCACGCCTTGCATCACGAGCACCAGGGCCGTGAGCAGCACAAGCGCCGTGCCGAGCGCGAGCGTCAGCCACAGCATGGTGGACGGTTGGGCGGTCGTGGATGTGGTGCCACGAAAGCGTGAGACGGAATGGTGAACCGATGCACTCATGTCGTGGGCTCGCTCACACGCTGTGGCGCGTCTGGCCAGTGGTGTGCCTGCAGCGCAGGGTGCGCCGCTTCGTAGCCGATGGCCTCGTCGCCCGAAAGCGCACTGTCAACAAAGTCGTTCTGATACGAAGCCGGTGCGGTGCCGCCGTAGTACCAACGATGAACATCTTCAACCCATTGCGCATCGTTAGACATGCTGCTACTCCAGACCGACCCGCGACACGCAGGTCCATGGAAAGCAATGGTGCCGATGGGGGATTCATGCAGCCATCAGCCGAACCAGCGACCGGTCGTAGGAGGCAACCTACAGGGGCATTGGGGTTGCACCTGAGGCGGTTGGTGAGAGACTGGAGGCTGTACCGACACCGAGGACGCCACCGTGCCCATCAGCCTGCTCACCGCACTCAAAGTCATTCCGTGGGGCGACGTGATCACCGCGGCGCCCGGCATCGTCAAGGGCGCGCGCAAGATGTTCGCTCGCGCCCAGGACGAGGTGCCCGTGCCGCCGGCACCCGTCACCGGGGACCCTTTGCAGCAAGCCCAGCAACGCATCCAGCAACTCGAAGAGGGCCTGGCCCGATTGCACACGCAGCAGCAGGCCGCCGCGCAGTTGCTGGAGTCGCTCGCCGAACAGAACGCGCAGGTGGTGCAGGTCATCGAGATCCTGCGCGCCCGCAGCCGCCTGCTGGGCTGGACCACGGGCGTGCTGGCGGTGGTGTGCGTCGCGACCCTCGTGTTGTCCTACGGTGGCTTCGGCGCGCGCTGACCTGCGCTGGTGTCATTGACGGGCAGCCGCGACCACGTCTTGCGGCCATCATCGCTTCACTGATCGGCACCCCTTGGTGCCGACGCTGAATTCGAGGAACCGATCCATGAACACCGCCCGCACCTACCCACCGACCTTGCTCGTGGTCATCGCCTCCATCTTCTCTGCCGTGGTCGTGACCGCCTGCGGACCAGAAAAGGGCGAGCCCACGGCGGCCGAGGTGGCGGCGCAGACGGCCCCGGCCAAGGCCGTGCCGCAAAAGGCGCGTCCTGCCCCAGAACGTGAGCGGCCTGTGACCAGCCCGTACCTGGGCCGCATCAGCGACATCGATCCCATCACCGAAACGAAGAAGCCTTCGGGCGCCGGTGCTGTGATCGGCGGCGTGGCTGGCGGCGTGCTCGGCCATCAGATCGGTGATGGCAACGGCAAGAAGGCGGCCACGGCCCTGGGCGCCATCGGTGGCGCCGTGGCGGGTCACCAGATCGAGAAGCGCCGTGCTGAAGAGCGCGTGGTTGGCTACAACGTGCATGTGCGCCTGGACAATGGCGACACGCGCACCATTCGCCTCGACTCGCTCGACGGTCTGAATGTGGGTGACCGCATCACCACCCAGGGTGGCGGTCTGCGTCGCGTCTGATCGCAGCGAGCTGCGGGCAGGGCGGGTTCAGGTGCTGAGCTTCAGCCCGGCAATGCCCAGCAGAATCATGGCGGCACACGCCAGTCGCCATGCGGTGACGCTGTCCCCCATCACCACCATGCCGAAGATCACCGTGCCCAGCGTGCCGATGCCGGTCCACACCGCATAGGCGGTGCTCAGTGGCAGGTGGCGCATGGCCAGGCCCAGCAAGGCCACGCTTGCGATCATGCCGGCGACAGTCAACACGCTGGCAGTCGGGCGTGTGAAGCCTTCGGTGTACTTGAGCCCGACAGCCCAGCCTACTTCCAACAGCCCTGCCAATGCGAGCCAGATCCATGGCATCGTCATGATGATCCATCCCATTGTTGAGTGGGGCTGAGTCTAGTAAAACGTCGGCAGAAACGGCGCTGTGGCGTGCCAACCACCCATGGCCTGTCGGGCCAATGGGCATTGCAAACAGGGCGCATCGCCTGAGTGGAGTGGAGATGAAAGAACGCATTCGCGTGGGCATTGGTGGCTGGACCTACGAGCCCTGGCGGGGTCACTTTTTTCCGGATGGGCTTGCTCACAGCAAGGAGCTCATCCATGCCAGCCGGCAGGTGTCGGCCATCGAGGTCAACGGCACCTTCTACGGCTTGCAAAAGCCTGCGGTGTTCGCCCGCTGGCGCGACGAAACACCCGACGACTTCGTGTTCTCGCTCAAGGCCACACGGTACTCCACCAACCGGCGTGTGTTGGCCGAGGCCGGGGAGTCTATCGACCGGTTCATCGACAGCGGTCTGTCTGAACTGGGGGCGAAGCTCGGGCCCATCGTCTGGCAATTCGCGCCCACCAAACAGTTTGATCCGGACGACTTCGAGGCCTTCCTCGACCTGTTGCCAAAGAAGCTCGGCAGCCGTGCGTTGCGCCATGTGCTGGATGTGCGCCATGAGAGCTTCAAGACGGCAGGCTTTCTGAAGCTCGCGCGTCGCCACCATTGCGCCACCGTGTTCACCGATTCGGCAGAGTACCCGTCGTTCGCTGACCTCACTGCAGGCTTCGTGTACGCCCGGCTCATGTGTGCCCGGTCCGAGGTCAAGACGGGCTACACGGCGCCAGAAGTCGATCACTGGGCCGACGTCGCTCGCAAGTGGGCGGAGGGTGGCGAGCCGGCAGACTTGCCCCGGGTGGAAGACGAACCAGCCGCAGCGAAGGCGCGCGACGTGTTCGTGTATTTCATCAATGGCGCCAAGGAGAACGCGCCGGCGGCAGCGCAGGCGCTGCTCAAGCGCTTGGGGTGGACGCCTCCGGCGCCCGCCTGAACGCAGTCGCCTGAACTCAGCCGCCAGAGAGACTCTGTGCGTCGTCCTGCGCCACATCGGCCAGGTGCAAGGTGCAGTCGAGCAGCTCGACCTCATGGGGTGCCAGAGCCGACACCGCGGTGACAGAGGTGTTGCCCAAGCGCTGGGGCGCGGTCGTGCCATCGGGCAGTTGCAGGTGGTGCGTCAGCAGCGAATGAATCACGAGGCCGTGTGTCACGACTACCAGGTGGCCGTCGAGGCCGCGCCGGTGCTGCACCATCTGCGCAAAGACCTCGGCCACGCGGCGATGGAATTCACTGGCGGACTCGCCGCCGGGCGGGGCGTCTTCCATGGCCAGCGGGTTGTAGGGCAAGGTGTCATAGGGCAAGCCGCGCAGACTGCCGAAGTTGCGCTCTTGCAAGGCCGGGTTTTCATTCACGCGGAGACCTGTGGCCTTTGAAATGAGTTCTGCCGTTCGACGTGCCCGAGGCAGGTGGCTGCTCACGATGCCGGCAATGCCCAGCCCCGCGAGGCGTTGTGCCACGGCCTCGGCCTGCAATTCGCCGCGTGGGCTCAGTGGCGTGTCCGAAGGTTGCAGTGTGCGTGCCACATTGAGCAGCGTTTCACCGTGGCGTACAAACAAGATGGACATGGGCAAGCTCGCGTTCAGCAGCCGTGGCCCCAAGCCTGGCTGACAAAACATTATGGGCTGTGGCATTCAGCTGTGCAGGCAAGATGTTGCATGGCTGCTGAAAACCGTGACCTTGGCAATCTGAATGCGCCCGACACGTTTCGTGTGCGGGTCGACCCCCTGGGCCTCGAGTTTGTGGCGCAGGCGGGCGAAAGCCTGCTGCTCGCAGCCAAGCGTGCTGGCGTGACGCTGCCCAGCTCATGCCGCAACGGCACGTGCCGAGCCTGCCTGTGTGAACTGCGACAGGGCCAAGTGGCCTACCTCGTTGAGTGGCCGGGGCTGAGTGCCGAAGAGAAACTAGAGGGCGGTGTGCTGCCCTGTGTGGCGGTGGCCCGGAGCGAGCTCACTTTGTGGGCCGAGGCAGCGCGGCCTCTTGTGCCTTGACGCGTCACTGGGCGCTCACTCCACCTTCAGCCCTGCCAGCGCGGGGTCGCCTTCGGGATAGCGCAGCTTGAGACTTTCGAACGTGCGCTTGAGTGCGGTGGCGATCATGATGTTGCGGTGGGTTTTCGAATCGGCCGGCACCACGGTCCACGGCGCCCAAGGCGTTCCGGTGGCCGAGATCAGGTCGGCGTAGGCCTTCTGGTACTCATCCCATTGCTTGCGGGCATCGATGTCGCCGAGGGCGAACTTCCAGTGTTTGGCCGGGTCGTCGAGCCGTTCTTGCAAGCGGGCGCGCTGTTCGTCTTTCGAGATGTGCAGCATGAACTTGCAGACCACGGTGCCCGTCTCGGTGAGCATGCGCTCGAAATCGTTGATCTGGGCGTAGCGCTGGCGTGTTTGCGCCGGCGTGATCCAGCCGTTGACGACCGGCACCAGCACGTCCTCGTAGTGGCTGCGGTTGAACACCGTCACTTCGCCGGCCGCAGGCACCTGCTGGTGGATGCGCCACAGGTAGTCGTGTGCGAGCTCGGCGGCGTGCGGCGCTTTCCAGCCGACCGTGTGCACGCCCAGGGGGCTCATCTTGCCAAACACACCGCGCAGCGTGCCGTCCTTGCCGCTGGTGTCGGTGCCTTGCAGCACGACCAGCAGCTTGAAGCGGCGGTCGGCATAGAAAAGATTCTGCAGCGTGTCGAGTTCGAGGGCGAGGTCTTCGACCATGGCCTTGTCCCGAGTCTTGTCACCGCTTGAGAATGGCTTATCAGAAGGTGAAATGCCTTTCAGCGAAAAGCGTTTTCCCTTGGTGCCAGCCTCGCTGTGCTGGAAGTCACGGATGTCGGGTCTCGAGCGGGGCATAAGCACTCCATCTGATCAGGTCTGTGAGAGGGATGTCGCAGTGTAGGGGACGGTTGAGCCGTGGCACCCCTCATCTGCGGGACCGGGTTGGTCCCATGCTGTCCATTCGAAAAGTTCGCACAACCCGCCCGCTCGGGGGGCCCCGCGCCGCACGAATGTCGGCACAATTCGCCCTGTCGGCCGCCAGTCAGCCACATCGCCAAAGAGGAGTTTCGCTTGGCTACGTTGAATCTACCCGTCAAGACCCCCGAAGCGTCGGCCGAGTTGGCCAGCCGCCAACGCAAGCTGAGTCAGCGCCATCGCACGGTGCTGTTGCTGGTCGACGGGCGCCGCACCGAAGAACAAGTGCGCGAGATGGCCCTCAAGGCCGGCTCGCCCGAGAGTTGTTTTTCCGAGCTGGTCGACCTGGGCATGATCGCCTTCAGCGCGCCTGCCGACATCGTCTACAGCCAGCCCATGCCGCTCGACGAACTGCCGCCTGCAGCACCGGCCGACGTGCCCTCGCAACCCGCTGCGCTCGCGGCGATCCCCGAGGCTGAGCCCGAGCCCGACTCCGTGCTGAGCGCGCTGCCAGCGTCGCTGAGCCTGCAATTCGAATCGAGCCTCAACGAATCGACACTCAACGAGCCGCCCTCGACCGACATGTCGGCGCTCGACTCTCTTGTGCGCGAAGAAGGCCAGGACGATGCACTCGAAGAAGCCCGCGGCATCCTCATTCGCGCGGTTCGTGCCGAGGCCCCTGTGGCCGGTTCGTTGACTTTGCTGCGTTTGCGTCGTGCGCGTTCCCGTGCCGACCTCGAAGACCTGCTGGAAGAGGTAGAGTTGCGCATCACCAAACCCTTCAAGGGCTTGTGGGCGACTCAGACCATGTCTCGTGTGAGAGAGCTGCTGTCGATCCACTCGGTTTCCTAGGGCCAGGCCCCGCGCGCTGCGTGGGCCGGGTCATGGTGCGGCCGCCCGGTTCACGGAGCTTTTCGCGCACATGAGTTTTCTGGCCATCGACATCGGCAACACCCGCCTCAAGTGGGCGCTGTACGACGCCCCGCGACCCGGTGCGACGCTGCTCGCTCACGACGCCGTCTTTCTCGAGACCATCGACAGCCTGGCTGAAACACAATGGGCCTGCCTGGCTGCACCCGACAGCATGCTGGGCTGCGTCGTGGCCGGCGAAGGCATCAAGCGCCGGGTCGAAGCGCAGCTCGAAATCTGGGACATCGATCCCCGCTGGGTCGTGCCCTCGCTGAGCGCGGCCGGGGTCAACAACGGCTACGACCACCCGGGGCGGCTGGGCAGCGACCGCTGGGTTGCGCTGATCGGCGCTTGGCAGCGGGTGCGGGCGCAGGGCAAGCCACGGCCGGTGCTGGTGGTCATGGTGGGCACGGCCGTCACGGTCGATGCGCTCGATGCGCACGGCAACTTTCTCGGAGGCTTCATCTTGCCGGGCTTCGGCGTGATGCAGCGCGCGCTCGAGATGAGCACCGCCGGCCTCAAGGTGCCCACGGGAGAGATCGTCGACTTCCCCACCAACACGAGTGACGCGTTGATGAGTGGCGGCTCGAGCGCCATGGCCGGTGCGGTGGAGCGCCTGCACCGCAAGTTGCGCGACAAGACCGGCCAGGAGCCGGCGCTCTACATGAGCGGTGGCGCGGCGCCCAAGCTGCTCGCCATCACCGATCTGCCGTTCGAGACCATCGAGCGGCTCATCTTCGACGGGCTGCTGGCCCTGCAGGCCTCGCGCTGAACGGCGGCCCGGCATGCCGGGCCGTGAGTTCGCTCAGAGGATGTAGCGCGACAGGTCGTCGTTCTTCGAGAGCTCGCCGAGCTTGGCGTTCACCTCTGCCGCACCGATCGACAGCGTGGTGCCGCTGAGCTTGGGGGCATCGAAGCTGATGTCGTCGAGCAGGCGCTCCATCACGGTGGACAGGCGGCGTGCGCCGATGTTCTCGGTGCGCTCGTTCACGTCGAAGGCAATCTGCGCCAGGCGGCGGATGCCGTCAGGGGCGATCTCGAGCGTCACACCTTCGGTGGCCAGCAAGGCCTGGTACTGGCGCACGAGGCTCGCATGCGTCTGCGTGAGGATGGCCTCGAAGTCGTCCACACTCAACGAGCCCAGTTCCACGCGGATCGGGAAACGCCCCTGCAGTTCGGGAATCAAATCGCTCGGCTTGCTCAGGTGGAATGCGCCTGAGGCAATGAACAGGATGTGGTCGGTCTTGACCATGCCGTACTTGGTGTTGACGGTGGTGCCTTCGACCAACGGCAGCAGGTCGCGCTGCACGCCTTGGCGCGACACGTCGGGCCCGCCGTGATCGCTGCGTGAGGCCACCTTGTCGATCTCGTCCAGGAACACGATGCCGTTGTGCTCGGTGTTGAACAGTGCCGCGGCACGCAGCTCTTCTTCGTTCACGAGCTTGGCGGCTTCTTCCTCGATCAGGAGCTTGGTGGCTTCATCGATGCGGACCTTGCGTGTCTTGCGGCGTGCCGGCGTCATGTTGGCGAACATGCCCTTGAGCTGCTCGGCCATCTCGTCCATGCCGGGCGGGCTCATGATCTCGAGCGAGGGCTTGGGGTCGGCGAGATCGATCTCGATTTCCTTGTCGGCCAGCGTGCCCTCGCGCAGGCGCTTGCGCATCACTTGCCGCGCCGTGCTCTCTGCGACGGGTTCGGCTGCATCGGGTGTGAGGCCGAAGCCGCTGTTGCTTGTTCTCGCTGGCGGCACGAGGATGTCGAGGATGCGGTCTTCGGCGGAGTCCTCGGCGCGCACACGCTGGCGGCGCATCTGCGTTTCGCGCTCCTGCTTGACCGAGATCTCCATCAGGTCTCGGATGATGGAGTCGACGTCCTTGCCCACGTAGCCCACCTCGGTGAACTTGGTGGCTTCCACCTTGATGAAGGGTGCGTCGGCCAGTTTGGCCAAGCGGCGTGCGATCTCGGTCTTGCCCACCCCGGTGGGGCCGATCATCAGGATGTTCTTGGGCGTGATCTCACCGCGAAGGCCTTCTTCGACCTGCTGGCGGCGCCAGCGGTTGCGCAGCGCAATGGCCACCGAGCGTTTGGCAGCGTTCTGGCCGACGATGTGGCGGTCCAGCTCGGAGACGATTTCCTGCGGGGTCATGGACATGGTGTTCAGGCCTGAGGCCGAGTGATCGAGTGGGGAAGGGCGCAGTGCGGTGGGCGTCGCATCAACGCGCCTCGGCCGGCTCAGGCGCTTCACCCAGCGTCTCGATGGTGTGGTTCTGGTTGGTGTAGATGCACAGGTCGCCCGCGATCTCGAGCGAGCGCTTCACGATGTCACGCGGGCTCAGCTCGGTGTGCTGCAGCAGCGCACGGGCCGAGGCCTGCGCGTAAGCACCGCCTGAGCCGATGGACACGATGCCGAGCTCCGGCTCGAGCACATCGCCATTGCCGGTGATGATCAGCGAGGCTTCGTGGTCGGCCACGGCCAGCATGGCCTCCAGCCGGCGCAGCACGCGGTCGGTGCGCCAGTCTTTGGTGAGCTCGATGGCTGCGCGCACCAGATGCCCTTGGTGTTTCTCGAGCTTGGCCTCGAAGCGTTCGAACAGCGTGAAGGCATCGGCGGTCGCACCCGCAAACCCTGCAAGCACCTGATCGCGGTGCAGCTTGCGCACCTTGCGCGCGGTCGCCTTGACGACGATGGTGCCGAGCGTGACCTGCCCGTCGCCGCCGAGTGCGACCACGTTGCCGCGTCGCACGCTGAGGATGGTCGTGCCGTGATAGTTTTCCATGAGGATGGATGTGGTGGCGCCGGGGCGCGATTCAAGTCGGAAAGGAGGGATTCATTCTGACGCACGGCGGTTCCGCACGCGAGCGGCCTTTGTTCCGAAAGGGCTTGCGCAATCGAGTCAGCCTTTGAGGTTGATCTCGCTTCGTCTTTGCGCCGGTTTGTGGGCACGGCCGCGCTGGGATTTCGCCCTGGCAGGCGAGTAGCTTGCGCGCGGATCGCACACAACCCTCAGTCATACCGTCGAAGGACGGTATCCACAGGTCCGATGTGAAGCTGTTGCGGCTTCGACGCACCTTCGTCGGTTCTTGTGGGCTGAACGCAAACTGGTTGGTTCATGGCACTGCCGCGCCGGGTATTCGCCCCGGCAGGCGAGTCACCTTTGGCGTCCCAAAGGTAACCCAAAGGACTGCGGCCTGTGAGCGTCGCCCCTGCGGGGAAGCT
>JBEGTX010000061.1:0-5526 GCA_041179165.1 Pseudomonadota bacterium
GGCCGGCATGCTGATGCCGCTTGGCTTCACCATCCGCGAGGCGGCCAGCGGCCGAGAGGCCTTGGAGAGTGCCCTCGCCGAGCCGCCCGATGCGGTGCTGCTCGACGTGTCGATGGACGACATGGACGGCTGGCAGACCGCACGCCAGATCCGCGCTGCAGGCCTTGCCGAGGTGCCCATCATCATGGTCTCGGCCAATGCCTTCGAGAACCGCCCCGAGAAACTCGCCGCCGCAGGGTGCCAGAGCTTCGTCGACAAACCCGTCATCGAATCGGCGCTGCTCGACGAGCTGCAACGCCACCTGCAGATCGAGTGGCTGGCCGAACTCGAGATGCCCATCTGGGCACCGCCCGAAGCGCCACCCGCCACCGCACAAGGCGCGCTGCCGCCCGAACTGCTGGGCGAGCTGATCCGCCTCACCCGGCTCGGCCACCTGAAGGGCCTGCGCGATGCGCTGGACGACGCCCTTCGCCACCATCCCGTCTGCGAGGCCGAGGTGACGCAACTCGGCATGCTGCTCGCACGCTTCGATCTCGACGCACTGCTCGACCGGCTCAGCGCCTCGCTGCAACAGGCCCCTGGAGTCTCCACATGAATGCCCCCCTCGCTCTCGATGTCTCGTTTGCTCCCCGCCGTGCCCCGCGCGCTGTCGTCATGGTGGTCGACGACACCCCGCAGTCGCTAGGCCACCTGTGCCAGGCGCTCGAAGAAGACGGCTACACCGTGGTGATGGCCCGAGACGGCGAGTCGGCGCTCGCGCGGCTCGACCTGGTCTCACCGGACGCCATCCTGCTCGACGCCCTGATGCCGGGGCTCTCCGGTTTCGAGACCTGCCGGCGCATCAAGGCCGACCCGGCGCTGTCGCACATTCCCATCGTCTTCATGACCGGGCTTTCGGAGACCTCGCACATCGTGGAGGGCTTCGACAGCGGCGGTGTCGACTACGTGGTCAAGCCCGTGAAGACGCAGGAGGTGGTGGTGCGGCTGGCCACCCATGTGCGCAATGCCCGCGCCATGCGGCTGGCGCGTGACGCCATCGACGTGGGCGGCCATGGCGTGCTGGTGATCGATGCCAAAGGCCGCGTGGCCTGGCGTTCACCGAAGGCCGCGACGTGGCTGAAAGCCTTGCAGGTGGAGGCGGCCGACCGCTTGCCTGCCGACTGGTGGGCCTGGATATCCGCTTGCGCCTCCGATGCCACGCTGCCCCACACACACACCAGCATCACCAGCGAAGGCCAAGCGCTGGTGGTCAGGCACTTGGGGCCCGTGGGGTTGGGCGAGCAGATGCTGCTGCTCCAGGCGCGCAAGGGCGATGCGCCGGCAAGCCGCCTGAACATGGCCTCGCTCACGCCACGCGAGACCGAGGTGCTGTCGTGGATCGCCAAAGGAAAGACCAACCGGGACGTGGGCGACATCCTGGGCCTGAGCCCGCGCACGGTGAACAAACACCTGGAGCACGTGTTCGAGAAGCTGGGCGTGGAAACCCGAGCGGCCGCAGCCGCCTTGGCGAGCCGCGAGATGTTCTGAAGCTCCAAGAGTGCGCCCGTGCCGGGCGCACACAAAAACAGGCGCCGAAGCGCCTGTTGGCGTCACAAAAACAGGCGCCGAGGCGCCTGTTGGAGTCACGCCTGCCGAATTACTTGGCAGCGGATGCCGCGGCGGCTGGCTTGGCAGCCTTGGCCTTCTTGACCTTCTTGGCTGGCTTGGCAGCAGGTGCTTCAGCAGCCTTGGCTGGTGCAGCAGCAGGAGCGGCTTCAGCAGCCTTGGCAGGCGCAGCAGCGGCGTGGCCAGCGGCTTGGGCTTGGAAAGAGGTCACGGCAGCGGCGGAGATGATCAGGGCGGTGAGGAGCTTGTTCATGGAATTTCCTTGAAGTGATTGAAGTGGGCAAAACGCCCGATACACAAAACAACAGAACGATGACCCGCACGGTGTCAGGCGCTCACCGAATCGCTTTGTGATCGACACGATGCCTGCTCTGCATGCTTGTCAGTTTTGGGAACTGTCTGGAACTTTTCCCCGATCTGACCAGACACCAACGGTGCCCCGAATCGATCGGTTGACACACGATCTCAAAAGTTTTTTTGAGCCGTGCAACAAGTGGTCTCCAAGCAGCTTGTGCCCGTTGGTACCATCCGGCCCTGCCACGCATGTCGCGGCGGCGAGACCCTGCAGCCAATGTACAGCCCGGAGAACCTGCCCTTGAACGCAAGACGTTGTTTACTGGTGTGGGTCGCGCTGGTGTTTTCCCTGCCCTGTGCACTGCCCGCTGTGGCGGCTCCTTATCTTCCCAAGGACGATGCCCAGGTTCTGGAGGTGCTCGCATCACGGGCCGACGATCCACGGCAACAACAGACCCGCGCCTGGCGCGCCGCGCTGGCTCGAGACCCACGCGATCTCCCCACGGCCTTGAAGCTGGCTCACCGCTATCACGAGCTGGTGCAGGCCGAAGGCGACCCACGCTACATCGGCTACGCCCAGGCCGCGCTCACACCGTGGTGGAACGAGGCCGATCCCCCGGTCGATGTGCGGGTGCTGCGTGCCGTGATCCTGCAGTTCGGCCACCAGTTCGCGCCCGCGCTCGCCGACCTTCAGGCGGCCGTGGCCAAGCAACCCGATCATGTGGAAGCCTGGGCGTGGCTGGCGGCCATCCACATGGTGCAGGCCGACTACAACAAGGCCCGCGAGGCCTGTGAGCGTTTCGCGCCGCGGGTGCCGCCGCTGCTGGGTGTCGCCTGCATCGCGAGTGCCGATGCCGTGAGCGGACGGGCTGTGCCCGCCATCGAACAGTTGCAGGCCGCGCTCGCCCGGCAGCCGCAGGCGCCGGCTGCCGAGCGGCTCTGGGCGCTGACGCGCCTGGCTGAAACCCAGGACCGCATCGGGCGCACGGCGGATGCCGAACGAACCTACCGTCAAGCGCTGCAACTGGGCGTCGACGACATCTATCTGCAAGCCGCCTACGCCGACTTTCTGCTCGACCACCAGCGGGCGGCCGAGGTGCTGGTGCTGTTGAAAGGCAAGACGCGCGCCGACGTGCTGCTCGTGCGCTTGGCGCTGGCCGCCCATGCCACCCGCGCCCCCGCACTGGCCGCATGGACCAAGGACCTCGCCGACCGGTTCGACGCGGCACGACGCCGTGGCGACACCACCCATGAAAAAGAAGAGGCCCGCTTCGCTCTGCATGTGTTGAACGATCCGGCCGCCGCGCTGAAGCTCGCCGATCACAACTACGCCGCGCAGAAAGAACCAGCCGACGCGCGCATGCTGCTCGAGGCCGCCACAGCCGCTCGCCAGCCGGCTGCCGCCGAGCCCGTGCTCGCCTGGATGAAGGCCTCGGGCATCGAGGCCCCTGCGCTGCAACGGCTTGCCGCGTCGCTGAAAGGCACGCCATGAACCTGTTGAAGCATCTGGTCGCGGCAGGCCGACGCATCGCCGCCCTGGCCCTCTTGTCGACAGGCGCGATCGCACTCACACCCGCGCTGGCCCACAAGCCCTCGGACAGCTACCTCACCCTCTCGGTCGCCGAGAGCCGCATCACCGGCCGCTGGGACATCGCGTTGCGCGACCTCGACTTCGCCATCGGTCTCGACGCCAATGGCGACGGCAACATCACCTGGGGCGAAACCCGCGCACGTCATGCCGACATGGCCGCCTACGCGCTGGCCCGGCTCAACGTGCTGGGCGACGGTCAACCCTGTTCCACCCACGCGGGTGAGCAGCTCGTGGACACCCACACCGACGGCAGCTATACCGTGCTGGCCTTCAGCGTGCAATGCCCGCATGCGCCCGCCGCCATCACCCTCACCTACCGGCTGTTCTCCGACCTCGACCCGCAGCACCGCGGGCTGCTCTCGCTCGAGGCCAACGGCGCCAACCGCAGTGCCGTACTCGGGCCGCAATCGCCCACCCAGCAGTTCGTTCTGGCAGACACCAGTCGCTGGTCGCAGTTCGCCGACTACCTGCGCGAAGGCGTCTGGCACATCTGGATCGGCTTCGACCACATCCTCTTCCTGCTGTCACTGCTGCTGCCCGCAGTGCTCGTCTGGCAGCACCGGCGCTGGCAACCCGCACCACGCTTTCGCACCACCTTCTGGGATGTGGCCAAGGTGGTCACGGCCTTCACCGTGGCGCACTCCATCACCTTGTCATTGGCCACGCTCGGCGTGATCACGCTGCCCACCCGCTGGGTCGAGTCGGTGATCGCCGCTTCGGTGGTGGTGGCCGCCCTGAACAACGTGTTCGGCCTCGTGCACGGCCGCCTGTGGGTGATGGCCTTCGGCTTCGGGCTCATCCATGGTTTCGGCTTTGCGAGTGTGCTGGCCGACCTCGGCTTGCCTCAGGGCACGCTGTTGCTGGCGCTGGTGGCATTCAACCTGGGCGTCGAAGCCGGCCAGCTCGCCATCGTGGCCGTCTTCCTGCCCCTTGCTTTTGCGCTTCGGCGTACCTGGTTCTACCGCAAGCTCGTGCTGGTTGGCGGCTCGCTGCTCATTGCCGCACTCGCCTCGGTGTGGTTGGCCGAGCGGCTCTTCAACTTCAAGCTGTTGCCGTTCTGAGCCCTTGACATCTTTCTCAACGACTTCCCCACGCCACATGCCAGCTTCAAAGCCAAGCAAAGAACAACTCGCCTGGGACCGCCTGACTGCGCTCAATGGGGGTGACAAGATCACGTACACCGACCCTCGGCTCGACACGCCATCGGAAGTGTGGTTCTTCAGCCAGAATTTCGAACTGCGCATCTGGCACGACGGCGTGCTCGACCGCGATGTGCCTGATGCTCGCACCTTGGCCGGCAAGGTGCAGCACCGCGTCACCTTCTACAACCAGCTGAAGGAACTGTTCGTCGACGTCGAGCAGCGGGGCGACCGCCTGCTGGTTCGGCGCGGTGTGCTGAACGGTCCCTGGATGGCCTTGCAACTTCCCGCCAGCGAGCTTGATGAACTGCGAGCCCGATATCGCGATCTGGGCTTCAAGGAAGTCACGCCCTGGAATGCATCGAAGAACAAGGTGACTCGCCGCGAGTACCGCTTGGCCAGCGGTGGAAACATCAAGGCCTGGGTGGTGGAGGTCGACGGCACGACCGCGGTCATCGACCGCAAGGAGCGCACGGCGCCCACCCGCGAAGCGGCCGTTGCCCTGGCCGAAAAACACATCGCGGCCAAAGAGGCGAAAGGGTTTTCGCTGCACCTGATCGAGCTGATGAAGGCCTCGCATGGCAATCCGTTGCCGACGCTGAAAGGTGCAGCGAAGGTCGCACCGAAGCTGCTGCCACCGATCGCCAAACCCGAGACGCCCATCGAGGCTGTGGATGCAGCCGTGGCCTTGCTCAAGTCCATGCACGAACGCATGCCGCAGACCATGTTCGTGGCCGAGTGCCTGACCAAGGCCGACAAGAAATCGCGCGTTGAAGGCCTAGGAGCCTGTCGGACTTGGAAAGCGTCGGCTGCAAATCGACCGCAGCGGTCCATTTTTCACCGTCTTTTTGTCCCATAGCGGGGCTATGGGCCTGCAAATCCGGCAAAAACTGTCCT
>JBEGTX010000062.1:0-20512 GCA_041179165.1 Pseudomonadota bacterium
AGGACAGTTTTTGCCGGATTTGCAGGCCCATAGCCCCGCTATGGGACAAAAAGACGGTGAAAAATGGACCGCTGCGGTCGATTTGCAGCCGACGCTTTCCAAGTCCGACAGGCTCCTAGAACGCACGGCGAAACTCCTGCTCGATGTCCCAGGCCTCGAGCTGCACCCGGCGGTTCAGGTACATCGCAAAACCGGCCCCCACGAAGAAGGGCTCCAGCAGCAGCACCACGACGGCATACACCGAGGCCAGCAGCCCCGCGACGAACAGGCCGTCGGAGAAGAACCATCGGGCGAGGTCGACGCGCATGCTTTCGGGCGCGAACCACAAGGCCGTGGTCATCAGGCCGAGGCTGACGACGATCTCGATGCTGCTGAACACGAACTGCGTGAGTGTGGCTGCGCCCCGTTGGCGCAGCAGCAGTTGCGTGCGCCGCTGGCGCATGGCCTTGCCGCGCTGGCCTTCAAGCTGGTAGGCCGGTTGGGTGAACGATCGCCATGGTGAGAACCTGCGCAGCGTCAGCGTGCTTGCAAGCTGCTGCCACCACGCGGTGCGCTGGGCGTGCCACAGGTCGGTGAACCTTGTGCTCTGACCGAAGGCCGCGCGCGACAGCACGAACAGCACACTGCGGTCGAGCCAGGGCTTGAGCCAGAAAATGATGGCGCTCGGCAGCCAGGGCGCGATGGTGACGGTCGACAACGCGATCAGGATCACGGCGATGAACACGGGCGTGCAGGTGGCCCACACCGATCGGGCATGGGCCTGCACCAGGCGCACGCCCAGGTCGGCCGCCTCGTACATGGGGCGCGGGCGCAGCTCGACCGCAATGGCATCAACCTGCATGCGTGGCCTCGTTTGCCGCTGCGGGCGGCCGCCCTTGCCAGCGCAGATAGGACAGCACCAGCAGCCAGCAGGCCGCGCCCACGCCGTACTTGACCGCGGGGGCCACCCACGTCGACGACGACCAGAAGGCCTCGATCGCTGCGGCGATCAGCAGCATGCCGATCACCCCGTAGACCACGACGATCGCATCGCGAGAGGCCGCCTTGAGCGCCTCGAGCCGCGTCAGCCGCCCCGGGGCGAGCAGCGCGTGCCCGAGCCGCATGCCCGCCGCGCCCGCCAGCACGATGGCCGTCAGCTCGAAGGCGCCATGGGTCGCAACGAACGGGTAGAAGTTGTCGCCGTGCCCACGGACCGTGAGGTAGCCCGCGATGCCCCCGATGCTGGCCCCGTTGAAGACCAGGAAGAACACGCTGCCGAGCCCCGCGAAGATGCCGCCGGCGAAACACTGAAACCCGATGCCGATGTTGTGCATGATGTAGAAGCCGAACATGCTCCAATCGGTTTCGGCGCTGCGTTCGCGGCCGAAGGCGCTGCTGCCGTTGCTGTACATCTGGTCGTACTTCTGCAGCTCCTGTGCGCTCGTCATGTGGAGCATGAAGCCGGGGTCCTGGTAGGAGGCCCAGCCCACGAGCAGCATGGGCACCATGAACAGCAGCGTGGCCACGAGCAGGTAGATGCGGTGGGCCCGCACACTCTGCGGGAAGTCCACCAGCACCAACTGCTTGAGTCGGGCGGCACCGAGGTCGCTGCGGTGGTAGATGAGGCGATGGGCCCGGTGGGTCAGCAACTCCAGGCGCTGCGTCAGGTGAATGGGGTACGCACGCGCCTGGGCCAGCGCGAGATGCTCGCAAGCGCGGCGGTACAACAGGCTCAGGCGGGCACCGTCGATGGCCTTCGCTCGTTCGGCCCGGCCAGGCGGGCGGGGTTCCCCTTTTTTTCTGGGGAGGCGTTTGTGTTCAGCGGCGTCGAGGGCCGCGTCGAGCTCTTGCCACATCCCTGCATAGTCGGCTTCGAATTGCAGTGGTGTCATGGCGGCGGCCCTCCGTGGCGACCTGTTTCTCGTTGGGCTTGTTGGGGGGCTTCGCGGAGGCCTTCGCGGTGAGACGGCCGGCGGCCCAGCAGCCACTGGGCCACGCCCAGCAGACGCCGTGTGGTGTCGCCCTCGCGGACGGAAGCGGTTTGTGGCGACGTGTCGATGGCGGCTTGCGCCAGCATTGCGAGTTCGTCCAGACGGGCCGGGGTGAGCGTGGCGGCTCGGCCAGCCCAGGCGAGGATGGCGGCTTGTTCGTGCAGGGCCAGCGGACGCGCCGGTGGGCCGGGCTGGGCCTCGGGCACCACGCCGTGCAGGTCGGTTGACGTGGTGTAGACCACCAGCGTGCCCGCCGCCAGGTCACCGAGGCGTTTGAAATCGGGGCGCAGCAGCATCGAGGTCACACCGAAGCCGTACAGCATCGGAAAGAAGTCTGCTGCCCGCAACAGGTTGCGTGTGATCGATGCAGCGGGCGTGACAGGCAAGCCCGAGTCCATCACCACCTGCAGGCCCATGGCGCGTTTGCCAGGGGTGGCCCCGCGGCGCGTCAGTTCGAAAATGACCGGGTAGAACCACTCGAGCACAAAGTAGACGACCAGCATGAGGGCCGTGCCCAAACCGCCAAAGGGCAAAGACACCATCGCAATGACGATGTACACGCCGATGCGCACGCACAGATCGATGAGGTAGGCGAGCAAGCGCGCCACCACACCCGCGGGACGCAATGACAATGCGATCCCTTCGGGTGTCTCTGCGGTGTACAGGGTGTCGAGCGCCGCGGTTCGACTCAAGATCGCAGCCTCGTGGGCTGCCGATCGACAAATGGCTGCAAGTTCATTGGCGTCCCCCCGAACGCTTCCCGCTTTGATGTTGTGCGGTGATTCTAGTGGGCGCTGCCGCTGGGTGCGGCGTGGCGTTCACCCCATTCGGAGGGTGAGGCGTGACGTCGCAGCGTTGAAGATGTCGGGGCGCGGACGGCGAGCACAGCGCGAACCGACACATGTCGATCCGGCGTCCCAATAAAAAACCGCCTCCGGATTTCTCCGAAGGCGGTTGCGTGCCGGGTGCGGTTTTCAGCCCCGAGAGGAGCTGAGGATCCGCACGATCGTCAGAGATTTACAGGCCGCTGGTGCGCAGCACCGAGAACTTGCCCGAGCTCTTGTCGGCCTCGGCCAACGTGCCGCTCAGGAATGGGCTGAAGCGTGTGTCGTTGTCGACAAAGCGCTTGAACCAGGCCACAGCGTACTTGCCGATCATCGGGTTGTTGCTGGCCGACTGTGGGCAGAAGTGCGTTTGGCCTTTCAGCTCGTAGTAGGCCTTTGGCACGCCAGCAGGCATGCTGTTGTAGAAGCGGGTCGAGTGGTCGGCGTTGCCGGCCACGGTGTCGTCTTCACAAGCCAGGTAGCCGGTTGGCACGCGCAGGGTGCTGAAGTTCTTGTCGCTGCTCCATGGGGTCAATGGGAAGGCGGCCTTGATGTTCGCTGGCTTGTTGCGCGCTGTCAGGATGGTGGCACCACCGCCCATGCTGTGGCCCGACACGCCAATGCGGCTTGGATCGATCTTGCCGTACACCCGGCTGGAGCTCGTGGTGTTTTGCTTGAGCGCGTACTCGATGGCCTTGAGCTGCTGGGTCGAGCGGCTTTCCGGGAAATCGAGCGTGCTGTTCACGTCGATCAGCACGACCACGAAGCCGTGCGAAGCCAGACGTGGGCCGAGCCAGGCGAAGGACGACGACTGTGCGAGGTAAGGTGGTGCCAAGGCGAGCAGGCCATATTTACCTGCGGCGGTGGGGTAGTGCACCGTGCCGCCGCCGAAACCGCTGGGGCGGCTGATGCTGAAGGAGCTGACAGCAAAGGAGCCCTTGGCGGCTTCGAGGTTGGCTTTGGTCGGCGCTGGGCCTTTTTCGTAGGGGTTGCTTTGGGCGTTGGCGCTCAGGGCGAAGAGGGCTGCGCTGCAAATCACGGCCGACTGAAACAGCTGTCGGGTATTGCGGGCGAAAATGGACGTCATGCTTGTCTCCTGTTATTTGATGTTGGCGTCGCATCAACCAAAGGCAACACGACGGAAGCGGAGAATGAACGCCTGTTCATAAATCAGGAAGCGGGTTTCCCCTCGACTCAGGGTTCATCTCGGGTGGGGCTGTCGCCTGCGTGACACTATGATTGACCTCAAGCTCTGTGGGCTATTCGAGAATGTTGGACGGAGTGTGAGATGCCTTCAAGGCTTAACGAGGTGGATGAAAACGTGGTGATGGAGGCCGAGAAAGTCGCGGCTGTCGCTGAACGTTCCAAGCGGGACCAAACCATGGACGCGCTGGTGTCCACGGCCTTCGACATCGCCAAGCGCCAAGGGTTGCTGGCGGTCACGTTGACCAGCGTGGCGCGGCAGATGGGCGTGAGCAAGGCCGGGGTGGCGTTGCGAGCGGGTTCAGTGAGCGAGCTTCAGCACCTGGTGCTCGACGAATACGAGCGGCTGTTTCAGGTGGGCGTATTTCGACCCGCCATGGCGCAGCCGCGCGGCGCGCCGCGCATGGACACCCTGATCGATCTGTGGGTCGAGCAAGGTGCCGAGATCAACACCCTCGCGGGGTCACTGTATGCCGTCGCAGCGTTCGATGTGGCCGAGGCGCAGCAGCCTCTGCGCGAGCGCTTGCTGCGTGGCTTCCGGATCTGGCAGGGCATTCTCGAGCGCAGCGTCGGTCAGGCGGTCGACGAGGAACACCTGCGCAAGGACACCGATGTCGAGCAGCTGGTCTTCGACATTCTCGGCTTGATGATGAGCTTTTTGTATGCCCAGCGACTCACACCCGAGCGGGATGCGCTGGCACGCGTTCGCGCGTCTTACGTGCGCCTCATGCTGCCGTACCGCGTGATGCAGGCCCTGAAGGAAGCCAAGACGGGCCCGGCGTCATCGCCGGTCAGCTCGTCGTCTTGACGAGGGGCTGGTCTTCAAGGGGATTTCACTTGAAGGCGCGGCGTGCGCTGGGTGTGGCTCAAGGCCGCATTGGCTCGCCGCGGGTGAGTTCTCAAGCCCCGAGCGGGGCCTGAGAACATCACGCTCTTCAGAGACTCACAGACCGCTGGTGCGCAGGTCCGAGAACTTGCCGGAGGACCGGTCGGCGTTGGCCAACGAGCCGCTCAGGAACTGGCTGTAGCGCTCATCGTTGTCCACGAAGCGTTTGAACCAGGCCACCGAGTACTTGCCGATGATCGGGTTGTTGCTGGCCGATTGTGGGCAGAAGTGCGACTCGCCGCGCAGCTCGTAGTAAGCCTTCGGCACGCTGGACGACATGCTGTTGTAGAAGCGGCTGGAGTGGCTGGAGTTGGCGGCCACGTTGTCGTTCTGGCAAGCCAGGTAGCCGGTAGGCACGTTGAGCCTGGAGAAGTTCTTGTCGCTGCTCCATGGGGTCAGCGGGAAGGCGGCCTTGATGTTGTTAGGCGAGTTGCGCGCCGTGAGGATGGTGGCACCACCGCCCATGCTGTGGCCGGACAGGCCGATGCGGGTGGGGTCGATCTTGCCGTACACGCGGCTGCTGCTTGTGGTGTTCTGACGCAGCGCGTACGTGATGGCCGCGAGCTGCTGGCGCGAGCGGCTTTCAGGGAAGTCGAGCGTGCTGTTCACGTCGACCAGCACCACCACGAAGCCGTGCGATGCCAGGCGTGGGCCGAGCCAGCCAATGGACGACGATTGGGCGAGGTAAGGCGGGGCGACTGCGATCAGGCCGTAGCTGCCTTGCGTGGTGGGGTAGTGCACCGTGCCGCCGCCGAAGCCGCTGGCCCCGATGATGTTGTAGCTGCCGACGGCGAATGGGCCACGCGAGGCTTCGAGCGAAGACTTGGTGGGATCAGGTCCCTTTTCGTAGGGATTGGATTGGGCGCCGGCACCCAAAGTGAACAGGGCTGCGCTGCAGAGCACGGCCGATTGGAACAAGCGGCGGGTGCCGCGGGCGAAGATGGAAGTCATGTCTGTCTCCTGGTTTTATGGGCTCACCGTGAATAAATCACGGCGGACTCGGAGAATGAACCGACGTTCACATTTCCGCCTGAGGGTTTTCACCAGTCGGAAAAACTTCAAATTAGGGGGGCATCCCTCGGCGCGGAGCGCGAGCGCTCATTCATGAGCGCTCGTTTGCCCTGCAACGACGGCGGGTCAAGGCTGGAACGCCGTCGCCAATCCCGTTTTCGCGACCGGTGCCGTCCCGATCTCGGCGTAGGCGTCGCTGCCCGCGGTGTACACCGGCCAGCTGAACGTCGTCGTGCTGGGGCTGCCGGTCTTCGCGAAGTTCGTCCACATCGTCATCATGTTGTCGGCCACGGCCACGTCGGCTGCGCCGTAACCAGATTCCGCAATCACCGCCGTGGGCAGCTTGGTGCGGTCCACGGTCAGCCCCGTGAGGCCCAGCAGGTAGTGCGAGTAGAGGCTGCCTGGGTAGTTGAAGAGGTACGCGAGTTCGATGCCGTGATAGGCGCCGACGTTCTGTGCCGCCCAATTGACCGGGACCTTGTTGAAGTTGTAGACGTAGGTGTTGCTGGTCCGCTTGGACGCGAGCCACGGCATCTCGTTGATCAGCCCCGTGATGCCAAGGCCGGCAGCCGGGTTGTCGATGTCCTTGTTGTTCATGCCGGAGATCAGCGGCACGTCGTTGTGGGTGCCGGCGTCATAGACGGCCACCATGTTGCCTGTGAAGTTGAACCCATCGACGTTCGGCTCGGCCGACACCACGCTGCGCCCGGCGGCCTCGACCTCGGTCCAGGGCTTGGCGCGGGCTTCCGCCAGCGTGCTCACGCCGAGTGCGGTGAACAAGGCCGTGCCGTTCGTTTCGGCGGCCGTGAGCGTGCGGGGTGTGTTGCGCGGGTAGATGCCGCTTTGCACCACCGCTTTGTGGAAGAGCCCCGTTGCCCTGGGAGAGATCAGGCTGTAGAGCACCTTTCCGCCGCCGCCGGACTCGCCGAAGATCGTGACGTTGGCCGGGTTGCCGCCGAAGCCGGCGATGTTGTTCTTGACCCAGTTCATCGCCATGACCTGGTCCATCTGGCCGTAGTTGCCGGAGCCGCTGTAGCCCGACTCGGCCGACAGCAGCGGGTGCGCCAGGTAGCCGAAGGTGTTGAGGCGGTGGTTCACGACCACGAGCACGACGCCCTTGGTCGTCAACGAGGCAGCGTTGTTGAAGGCCTTGGTGTTGCCGGTCAGCGTGGAGAAGCCTCCGCCGTGGAAGTACACCATCACGGGCAGGTTCGCGGCGTCTTTGGGCGTGGTGACGTTCAGGTAGAGGCTGTCTTCGCTCATGCCGCCTTCACCGAAGGACTGGTAGGCGGGGTTCTGCGCGGCTTGATCGGCCCAGGCCACGGCATCGCGCACGCCCGTCCAGGCGGCTGGTGCTTGCGGTGCTTTCCAGCGCAAGTCGCCGAGCGGCGGCTTGGCGTAAGGCACACCGAGGAACTGCCAAGCCGAGGCCGTGGCGGCGAAACCCCGCAGCGGGCCGTATTGCGTTGTCACCGTTTTGCGTTCGCTGTTGACGCGGCCGAAATGCTCGACGGCTGCTGCCGCGGTGCGCAGGGTTCTGGGCCGGGAATCGCTGCCCGTGAATACCCGGGCTGTGTTGAGTGCCGACATCAGCGGCGCCAGGCTCGTGGAGAACGCGGAGGTCGATTGATCGAAGTTGATGGCGGCCGCATTGGACGACACGATGGTGCGGATCGCGTCCGTGATCTGGATGCCGTTGTTGAGGTTGCCGTCGGCATCGACCGACTGCAGCAGGATCAGCTTGTTGTTGACCTTCTGGTCGGTCGCGACAGTGGCGCCTGGCGTGATGCTCAGCGGCGTGAGCGTCGCAGCACCGGTCGCCGAACCGAGTGCCAAGTTGCCGATCTTGAACGTGACCGTGTCCCCTGAGGCGTACGAGAACGAGCCCGCGGTGTCGGTCACGCCGTTGGCTTGGGATGAGCTCGTGTAGTTCAGGCCGGCCACGGGCCCGTCGATGAAAACCCCGGTCGAGGTGGCGGTGTCATCTCCTCCGCACGCTACCAGCGCGGCGGTCGTCAGGGCCGTCAAGCCCCATTGCATCAACTTCATGGTCATGTCTACTCCTGATGGTCGGGGCGCGGCCGGCGCACATCCCGTGAAAACTGCCGGCCGGCCAAACACGGCCGACCCAGCGAACAAAGTCTCAGCGCCGTTCGAACACGTTGATCGTCACGCGGCCCAGGCCGGGTGTGATCGTGCCGACGAAGTTGCCGTTGTTCAGCGCCGTGTGCGCGCCGTCGGTGCGAGCTTCGAAGGTCACCACGGTGAGATCCGACACCCCGAAGTCGCCGCAATTGCGCACGACGATGCTTTCACCGTTCGAGGTCTTGAGCGTGTAGCGGGCTTCGATCTGCAGTTCACCCGACACGGTCAGCTGGTAGTCGCCGCCGCCGGTGTTCACCGTGCCCGAGCCCCGGCTGCCGCTGTAGCTGCCACCGGTGATCGGGATGATGTTGCGCTTACCCCGTTTAGAGTTGCCCACGGCTTGAGAGCTGCCGATGCTGACGCGTGCGGCCATCACCTCTGTGCCTTGTGCGGCAGAGGCCGGTGCGCCCGTGCACTGGTAAGCCTGCTGGCGCAGCTGCGCATCGGCGGGCACGCGGGTGACCGGGTCGGTGGGTGACGGCGTAGCCGACACCGAATACACCGACAGCTTGATGCCAGACGCCGTGACCTGGCGGCGACCGACGTAGGTGCCGCTGTTGAGCCACTGCAGACTGCTGCTCGATGGCGCCTCGAAGTCCGCGACGAAGCGCACGTCGGTTCCGTCGGCGACACCGCAGTTGCGCAGGTAGATCAGCGTGCCGTCGCTGGCGCGCAGCGTGTAGCGGGCTTCGTGTTCGAGCGCGCCGCTCGGCAGCGACAGGTCGAAGTCGAGCGATCCCGACAGCACCGTGCCTGCCAGCGATCCGCCGGAAAGCGTGCCGCCTGTCGTGCGTGTCACCTTGCGGCGGCCGTACGGCGTGCTGCCAACGTCCAGCGGCGCATCGGCTGCCAGCGTGGTGCTGAAGACCAGCGTGCCGTTGGCGGGATCGGGAATGCCGCCGGGCATGCCGCAGGTCCACGAGCTGTCGGGGACGATGGTGCCCGTGCGCACCGGCGGTTCGGTGGTGCTGCTGTCGCCCTCCAGGCGAACGTTGGCGATGGTGTAGGTTTCGAGGGCGCTGTTGGCGGCCAGGCTCAGCTGCACACTGACGCTCTTGGCGGTGTCGCCGAGTTCGAACACGGCGTCGCCCGTGGCGCTGCGGGTCGACTCGAGTGTGCGCGATTGGCCGTCTACGACGGCCACGATGGAGGCGGTCTCTCCGGCATCGAGGCCCGAGGTGGCGCGGTTCACCGTGAGACGCAAGCGCCTGAAGCCGGTGGTGTTGATTGGTGCGCCGACCAGGCGGCCCGCGCTCGTGCCGCCGCGCAGGCGCGCGCCGTAGGTGCCGGTGCTGACGCTGCCTGTCGCGCTGTAGGTGCCGAGACCCGACGCGAAGTTCTGCTCGGCGATGACGGCAGCTTCTGCGGCTGACGCAGCGAGGAGCGCGAAGGCGAATGCAGCGGCTGAGGTCAGCCCTGTTCGCAGGCCGAGCGTGTGCTTCGGCAAGAGGTGGTTCATGGACATGGTCTCCGGAGATGGGCCGCGCTGTCGGCGGTTGGGCCAGGCGTGAGGCGTCGCTGTTGACGACGAGGTCGACGTGGCCGATGGGCACAAGGTCCGGCACGACCCACGTCGTGCCGGACGATCGGTGCCGGTGTCACCCGCGAGGGGTCCCCGGCATCGTCAGGATCAAGCGCCGCAGGCGTCGGCCTTCAGGCCGGGCGTGACTTGCGTCTTGAAGAGCTTCCACGCATCGTCGGTGGGCGAGCCGAACGAGGTGCCGGTGCAGTAGCCGTGGCCGCAGCTCAGGCTGGCCAGACCGACCTTCACGCCGCCCGCGCAGGTCTGGTACTCCTTGACGTTGGAGCTCAGGTAAGACCAGGTCGTCATCGACGAGCCGGTGCAGTTGTTGAGCTGGGCCCACTTCTGGAAGCTGGCATTGGCCGACAGGTGGGTCACCGTTTGACCTTGCACCGAACTCGTGCCGCCTTCGTACTTCACCAGAGTGTCACGCGTGCCCGCGTACTCTTTCACGCTGATAGGGCGCGAGGGCGCGCAGACGTAGTCCTGGGGGCTGCTGTGCAGGTGAAATACGACCGGTGCGGCCGCGGCGAAGTACGCCGCCTGTGTGCACGCCATCTTGTGCGAGAAACCGCCACCCAGCGAGGTGCCGCTGATGTACACGCGGTTCGGTGCAATGCGTACACGTTGGGCCACGTGGTCGACGATGGCCTTCATGAAGCCCGTGTCGTCCACGCTGGGGTTGAAGCCCGCCACGTTCCAGCGGCTGTTGACGCCGTTCGGGTACGCAACGACCACATTGCGAGCGGCGTCTGCGGTGGCGTCCCAGCCGCTGCCCGACTGCTGCGATGAAGCGGAGCTGCTCAGGCCGTGAAGGCTCAGCACCACCGAAGCGGGCGTGACGAGGTTGCGCGGAATGTGCAGCCGGTAGGAGCGCGACACGCCGTTGTGCGTGATGTTGAAAGTGGTGTTGCCCGCCGCAGCGGTGGTGGTGTTGCAGCCCGGAGCTGCTTGTGCGGGCACGGCGGCCAGCACGGCCGAGAGGGCCGCTGCCGCGAGGGCGAGGTGGCTGCGTGAAGTGGATGTTGTCATGTTGTCTCCTGTTATGAAACCGCCTGGACCGGCGGATGGCTGCGAGTCGCCTCGCGGGAAAAAATGGGCCCGGACCGAGCCCAGAATGGAACGCTCTTGAAACTGGTTGATGGGTTCTGCTGAAGTGCCGCGAGGGCTTCAGCGACGGGTTCAGCGAAGGATTCAGCGAGAGGCGGCCGACTTCAGCGATCCGTCTGGCAGGGACGCGATCCATGCGTTGTAGGCGGTTGCGTCTTGCTGCTTCCATGACATCGCCAGCTGCTCGGCCGCCGCGCTTTGCACGTCGCCTCGGGCCACTTGAGGCAGCAGGGCGGCCACCTCTTGCGGCTTCAGGTGCGACCAGCGGTAGAGCAGGTTGCGTGCGCTTTCGGCATAGGCCGGTTCGGTGCTGTACTGCGAGAGCCATTGCCAGGCGCCTCGCAGGTCTTCTTGTCCCTTGTTGGCCGAGATCTCTCGAATCAGCGTGCCACGCAGTCCCGGCTCGGACACCTGGCTCAGATAGGCCGCGGCCTGCTCGGGCTGGGTGGCTGCCCAACTGGCGCCGAAGCCGTTGATGACACGTGACGTGGCACGTTGGGAGCGGCCCTGCGTGAATGACTGCATCCATTGCTGCGCAGCCCGCGGATCCTGGCGCGCCATGGCGACCGCCACCAACTGGATGTTCTGGGTGGTGGCCCGCTCCTTCATCGATGTCAGTGCTTCGGCGGCCATGGCCGGGCTGTGTTCGGCGAGCCCGGGAATCATGACGGTGAGCAGGCTGCCATCGGGGTCGCGGGAGGCTGCGTTCTGACGCAACCAATCGAGTGCTTCTCGAGGTGACTTGCGCGCCACCACACCGAGTGCCACACCGAGGTACACATTGGGAGTTTCGGTGACGTGCTGCATCAGCCCCAGCACCCGTTGCGGCTGCTGTTCGGCCAAGGCCGCCAGCGCTGCGCTGGCCACTTCTTGGCGTTCGGCAGGGGGAATGCGGTCGATCTGGCCCAGCGCCTGCGCAGGCTCTGCCAGCACCCAGGCCATGAAGGCCTCACGCAGCAGGCTGGAGCGCAGCGCGCCGGCCGGCTGCTTGAGCGCCTGGTGGAAGGCCTGTGCAGGCTCCTGCGCGAGTTGACGGTCGAGCCGCAGCGCGTCGCGGTCGTCTGCGTTGAGCAGCGCCATCAGGGCGGCTGAACTTGCTGCTTCTGGATCTCGCGCAGCGAGCACACGGCGCGCCACGCGCTGGCGCATGCGAAGGTCAGGCAGGGTGGCCAGCTGCGCGCTTGCAGCTGCCGCGTCGCGGTCGAGCCAGGTGTCGATCAGCGAGGCCAGCAGGTCCACGTAAAGCGGATCACCCGCGTGCAGGTTGCCTTCGAAATGAACGAACGCGGCCTTGGGGTCGAGGTCCACGAAGCGGCGGTAGTAGACCGTGCCGAGCAGGCGTCGCGCGCCGATGTCGGGCACCACGGTCACGGCAGTGAATGCCGCCTCGAACTGCGACACGCTGAGGCTCGACACCCAACGGTGGGCGGCGAGAGCGCGTTGGAATCCGGCGGGCACGGCCGCCACGCCGCGGGCGCTGTGGGCATCACCTGCACCGGTCGCAGGCGTGCTGGAATTCGTGGTGGACAACGATGCAGCCTGCAACGCACCGGTCGCGCCTTGGCCGTCGGCGGGTGCGTCGTGCGCCCACCAACCGCCGAGCGCCATGCCGACGCCGAGCGCGGCTGCACCCCAGAGAACTGGATGTCTGACGTTCATCAAGAACCTCGATGTCTGTGGCTCAAACGATGCAGCCGCGGCTTGCACACTGCTTGGGTTGGCGTGGTGAGGGAGCTGCCGACCCGGTCAATTTCTCACTGGTTCTTGCCTGCGTTTCATGTGGCGATGGGCCAGCCTGCAGGCGGTTGAGGAACCAGTGCGCGTCCCATGTCTCACCTCCCACCGTCCGACCCCGCTGTCATTCCGATCCTCGAAACAACCCTAGGCATCGGCCTTCTGGGCTGTCTGGTCATGAAGTGCTTGTTCGGAGAATAATGTTATGGACCAGAACAACATTTCGATATGGAGGAAAACCAGAACCCCGCGTGAGAGATGACGACATGACCCGAGCGACACCTGTGGTGTTCGTTCGTGCGAGCCTGGCTCGCGCGCAAAGCTGTAACGCAAGCGGGCGCGCCCACGAGGCCTTGGACGATGGGTTGTCCAGGGCCTCGTGGGCGAGGGGCCTTTGCCAAAATGGCTCAGGCGTCGGGTGGCTCGGCGTGGCCGCGGGCGACAGCAGGCAGAGGAAGGGGATCTCTGCTGCTGTCGGCGCGGCCCGCCGATTCAGGTCACCAGTTCTTGGATTGAGAATCCCAGGTGCCGGTGCGGAAGGTGCCACCGGTCGACAGGAAGCTGTCGCGACGCGACGTCTCACCGCCCAGGTGCCAACGCAGCCACGAGATGATGGCGGGCAGGCCGGAGCGAGCAGCCTGCGTGTGGGTGACGCCGTCCATCACCGTGAAGAAGACCGGTACGCGCGTGGCGCTGTAGTCGCGTTCGCAGTTCGGCGTGGCGGTCGTGTCTTCTTCGCCGCAGATGTAGGCGGTTGGCTTCTTCAGGTTGGCCGAGCCTTGTCCGTCGAACGAGCCACCGGCCACGTGGATGGTGGTGGTCAGGCGCGAATCACCGCCAGCTGCGAAGGTGCTGACCGAACCACGCGAATGACCGCCCAAGGCGATCTTGGTGGTATCGAGCTTCTGGTAGTACGGGCTGGCCGCACGGTTGTTCTCGGCGATCAGCCAGTCGATGGCGGCCTTCATCTCGGTGCCGTCGCCGGTCGAGGTGATGGAGTAGACCGCGAAACCGTGCGAGGCGATGCGGCGCAGGTGGAAGTCATAGTTGCTCGGGCCGGTGCCGGCACCAGGACCCCAGATGAAGATCGGGTGCTTCAGGCCGTTGGCGCCGAGCGTGGTGGGCCGCACCACCCAGGCCGCGCGGGTCGGGCCGGTGTTGGTGTCGGCGGTGGTGGTGAACGGACCGTCGGCATCGACGCTGCTGACCGGAGGCAAGGTTCCGCCGCCACCTGGATCGGTGGGGCCGCTTGCGCCTTGCAGCACGATGCTGTCCACCGTGTAGTACTCGGTGGTGCTGTTGGCTGCGACGCGGAAACGAAGACGCAGTGCACTCTGGCCCGCCGCGATGCTGGGGAGCGTGAGCGTGGTCGCGCCCGATGCGCTCTGGGTCGACTCGATCGTCGTGTAGTTGGTGCCGTCGACCGAGAACGCGGCAATGCCGGCTTCACCGCTGTCGAGGCTGGTGGTGGAGCGGGTGAAGGTCAGCGTCAGGCTCGTGAAGCCCACCGTGCTGATCGGGCTGGACGTGATGCTGCCATCGGAGCCGGTCAATGAAGCGCGCAGGCGTGCCCCGTAGGTGCCGGTCGTCACGCTGCCTGTGGACGTAAATTGGCCGAGGCTGCTCGCAAAGTTTTCCTGGAACACGGCCACCTGGGCCTGGCTGGTGCCCAGCAAGCCCAGGGTGAGGCCGGCGCCTGCCAGCCATTTGCAGGCCATGCGAAATGTGCGCGGCGATTGAAGTCGAGTCGTCATCGTTGTCTCCGTAGATTGACGCCATGAGCGCGGCGGGAGTGCCGGGCCTGGCATTCGATGGGCCCGTGATCGGTGTGAAGCGACGCGGGCGTTTCTGGCTTGGGAGCGCGGATGGTGGCGGCGACTAACGGGTGGATCTTTCAAGAACGTGCGCAAGCTCCCGCAAGATCAGGCAATCCCCGCGCGAAGCGGGGGCGCGGTCCGTGACGCAGTTCTCGGTCTAAGGGAAAACGACAACGGAGAATCGACAAACCACCGCAAGGCGGTACCCACTCGGCCCCAAGCACTGCGTTCACTTCCGCCGCTCGGGTGCGCGCAGTGCGGGCCCCGGGATCCTGGTGAGAATTCAGCGGCGTTCGCGCAGCTGGCGCGGTGTGGCGCCCATCAAGCGCTTGCACACGGTCGTGAAGTGGCTCTGGCTGGAGAACCCCGCCGCGAGCGCCACTTCGGCCACCGGTGTGGTGGTGCTCATCAGCAGGTGATAGGCGCGCTCCAGGCGCTTTTGCAGCACGTGCTGGTAGGGGCTGACGCCGACCGTGTTGCTGAACAAGCGCGTGAAGTGGTATCGGCTGAGACCTGCCTCGTTGGCCAGGTCCGCCAGGCCGATGGAGTCGCCGAGGTGCAGCCGGATGTAGTCGTCGATGCGGCGCAATTGCGAGGTGGTGAGGCGCGAGCGCGCCTCCAACCGGTCGTCACGCAGAGAGTTCTCGAGCGTGCCGAAGCGGCGGTGCACGTGGGCGGCGAGCCCGAGGCTCAGCGCATCGGTGTACAGCCGGCCTTTGGGGCAGCCCGTCTGCACCTCGCGCCACAGCGCGCGAATCACGGCGGCCAGGTCAGGGTCGTTGAACTTGGGCGCGCCGACCAGGGGTTTCTGAGTGAAGCGGGTGTCACCGGCCTCCAGCTCCGACAGGCGTGCAGGGTCGAGCTCTACCGACACCAGCATCGCGTTGCGGGAGTGCCAGTGGGCATAGTCGATCTCCTTGCCACCGCTGTAGCACATGAGGTCGTTGGCGCGGCACTGCGTGGTCACGTCTTGCAGGCCATAGCGCAGGCGTGACGACGTCTGGCCCTGGCACAGCAGCGTCACAACAGGATGCGGAGCGAGCACGCGTCGGTCGATGACTTCATCGGGCATGCCGAAGCGCACGATCTTCAGGCCCGCCCAGTGGGCCAGATCTTGCGCACGGTAGGCCGGCTGCCAGGCGAGCCGCGAGCGCTGGCCCTCCTTCATCACATAGATCTCGTTCTTGTCTTCGCTCATCGCCCGCTGCCTCAAACCGCTTCGTGCGGGAGGTGGATGGTGCTTTGGGCTTGCTTGAAACGCCAGACGGATCAACCCCTACGAGGCACCGGTTCCTGACCCGATGCATGGCCGTGGCCTCCCCATCTGGCATTCACCGGGCATGTTGGTCGTGGCAGCGCGGGTCTGCCTGAAGGCGGGTGCATGGCGCACCGGTCATGGTTTTGTGTGAAGCAGCCTGGCCATTTCGACGCGGAATTGCTCGAAGTTGAGCGGCTTGGTCCAGTAGTCGAAGGCACCGGCCAGCCGAGCAGCCTTCACATCTTCGGGCATGGCACTCGCCGACAGCGCGATCACGCGGCAAGGAGTGAGCGGAAAATTTTCCAGCGCGGCCAGCACATCCGTTCCCTCCATGTCCGGCAGCCGCATGTCGAGCAAGATCACGTCCGGCTTCGTGGTTCGGGCCAGCGCAATGCCATCGGTTCCGTTCTCTGCCTGAACGAGAAGCACACGAGGCCAGCGCGACAAGAATTGCTCGACCAGGAGCAGGTTGACCGGGTTGTCTTCGATGTACAGCACGACACCGGTCGGGTCTTCATCACTCGCCTCGGCGGAGAGCGTGGGAGTGGCATCCGCGGACCCATCGAGAGACTCGGCAGCGTCGTGGGTTTGCAGGGATACCGTGACCCGTGTGCCCACCCCAGCGTCGCTGGTGATCTCGATCTGTCCTCGCATGAGATGGACGAGTTGGCGGGTCAAGGCCAGACCGAGGCCGGACCCTTCCACGGTGATGCGTTCGCGGCCGAGCCGGTTGAAGGGCTCATACAAATGAGCCAGTTGCTCCGGTGTCATCCCGAGCCCGGTGTCTTCGACGTGAATATGGGTCTGCCCGCTCCGAAGCACGATGTCGAGGGTCACCCTGCCACCCGGACGGTTGTACTTGATGGCGTTGGACAGCAGATTGATCATCACCTGCCGCAGCCGCCGGGGATCGGCCAGGACTCCGATGCGCGCATCCCTCCGGTACAGCGCTGTCATGCCCACGCTGTGTTCAATCGCTGCGGGTTCGTTGAGCAGCATGACTTCATCGAGCAAGTCCACGAGCGCCACGCCGCGTTCTTCGACTTCGGTCTTGCCCGCCTCGATCTTGGCAACGTCGAGTACGTCGTTGATCAGCGTCAACAGGTGCCACCCGGCACGGCGGATGTGCTCGACCTGGGTCTGGTGATGGGCCGACAGCGGGTGATTTGGGTCGCTCTGCAAAAGTTGAGCGAAGCCCAGAACCGCGTTCAGTGGCGTGCGGAGTTCATGGCTCATTCGCGACAGGAACTCTGTCTTCGCCTGACTCGCTGATTCGGCTCCCAGCAGCGCGTGGCGTGCCTGGTTGGCCTGCCTGATTTCCGTCACATCGTTGGCGATGGTCAGCACACAGGGGCGGTCGGCAAATTCGAGCAGATCGGCTTGCAGCAGGTAGTCGCGCCGGGTAAGGGCGCCACGCATCTCGAAGTTCCGCACTCGGCCGTTGAGTTCGAGTTCCTTGAAAAAGGCGATGCGTTCCTCAGGCCCTGGCCACAACCCTGGCTCAAACGCATTTCGCCCGATGAGTTGCTGCCGCGTCTGGTGGGTGAAGCTCTCGTAGGTTTCATTGACGTCGAGCAGTCGGTTGTCTTCCACGGAGACGATCGACATGGCAGCCGGGGCATTCTGAAACAGCGTGAGAAAGCGGTGGGCGTCCAGCTGGGCCTGCCGCTCGGCGGCGGCTCGGGCCAGATCGCGGTCGAAGTTGTCGAGCGCGAATGACATGTCGCCAGTCATTTCTTCAAGCAGGGCAATCAGCCGATCGTCGAAAAAGCCGTCCACGGTCATGTGCAAGCTCAGGGCACCTGTCGTTTTGCCGGCGCGCCGGAAGGGGAACGTGGAGACGGCTTGTGTGCCGATTTCAAGCGCCCGAGCACGCCATGGCATCGTTCGCGGATCTTCGATGCAGTGGTTTGCCACCTGGTGAAGGCCCGTTCGAATGGCGTCGGCCGTCAGCCCTCGGCCACCAGGGAGGTCTGGGTCCAGAGACACCGCGAAGTCGCGCAGGAACGACTCGGCAGGTCCTGCCCATGCGACAGGTCTGACCCGTTCGCCCTCGACCAGTGACACATAGGCGATGCTGGCGTGGCCGTGCTCTACGCAGATCCCGCAGATTTCTTGATAAAGCGCTTGAGGATCGGACATCCTCACGATGGCGCTGTTCGTGCGCGAAAGCGCCGTGTAGAAGTCCGCGTGCCGCCGTTCACGTACCTGGGAGAGGCGTGTCTCAGTGATGTCGACGCCCAGGCTGGCCAGTCCGACGGTCTCGCCGTTGGCCGAGTGCAGCATGGAGTGGTGCCATTGCACCAAGCGCCTGCCAGCTGGCCGGAGCATGATCTCGTACTCGGTGTGGCGCTGAAAGGCACCGCCGCGCATGGTCGCAAGGAAGGACTCGCCGGCGTTCTGGTGCCCGGAAGGTACGAACTCGGTCCACCAGTTGGCGCCGATCAGATCGGACCTGGCATGGCCTGAGAGGCTCAGCAGATGGTCGTTGCAGTAGGTGACATGCCCTGTCGCATCCAGCATCAGCGAGATCATCTCGACATTGGCCAGCATGTCTGCATAGCGACGCTCGGATTCCATCAGACTCGCATCGGCACGATGACGAGCGTCTAGCATTGTGTTGAACTCGGTGGCGACCAAGCCGAATTCGCCGGGCGCTGATTCAGCGGCTCGGATGGTGGCGTCTCCATGTGCCACTGCGCGGGCCGTGTCGGCCAGGGCGGTCAGCGGCGCAGCCATCCGCCGTGCCATGGCGACGGCAACCAGCAATACGGCCAACATCAGCGTGGTCGCCCAGGCGATGCTGGCCCGAATCTGCGCGTGATACTCGGCGAACACGTCCGCTGTGGGAATGGCGGCTACCGCCTGCCAGCCGCCTGCTTGGATGGGCTTCAATGCAAACGCCCGGTCCACACCATCGATGCCGGGTGCGATGCCGATGCCTCCTGGATTCGCCGCCACTGCCTTTTGGAGCACCGCGCTGGCACTGGTTCCGACCCTCGCATGGAAATCGGGTCGCGTGACCATGATCGTTCCGTGGCGGTCCAGCAGTGTGAGGCGGCTGTTGGTCGGGAGGGCGTAGCGGCTCCATGCCGCTTCGATGCTCTCCAGATCGATCAGGACGGTCAGCGTGCCGGTTCGCCGGTGCGAGGCGTCTCGCAATGCCACGCTGGCGGCCGATACCATGCGCTGGTGGACGGGGTCGGGGAACGGCCGGCTCAGCACCAGCGTGTCGCTGTGGGCGGCCTGTTGGAACCAACCCGCGTCTGTGAAGGCGGGCAGCGCACCCCCGGCATTCTTCAAGGCGGCGCAGATCGGCTGCCCCTTCTCATTGGTGACGATCACGTTGGCGAAATGCTGGCGGCGCCGCGTCACACCGTCGAGAAGCGGATCACAGCGACGTTCATCGAGGGCCGACACGAGAGGTCGGTCGGCCATGAAGTTCAAGTAGCTCTCTGTAGCGGTGAGCAGTGTCTCTGCATCGTGAGCGATGCTCGCTGCACGGTTCTCCACCGTCTCGAAGGCGGCGCGGCGTGCATGAAGACCGTCTTGATGAACGTTGTAACCCAGCAGCGCAAGCAATGGAATCGCCACGGCAGCGGTGAGCCAGATCAATTGACGGAACAGATATCCCTGTCGGCGCATCTGTCCACCCCCGTCCTGTCCTCGCGTACCGATTCAGGATTGTGATTCGAGCGTCAGGCGCATTGGTAAATGCCTGTGTTGAAGCGCGCACCGACGCACGAGCGAACGCAAGGCATGGTAGATCGGGAAGTTGCCCGAGAGGACGGTGTTACACCCATTCAACAAAAGCACCGTCGATGGACTCGTTGCCTGCTCTTCAACTCGGCGATGCCCCATCAGGTTTGACCGAAGGGGCGCCGCAACATGCACTCGATGTGGCGGCTCGGGGTGGCATTGACGGCTGGACGAGGTCTTCAAAAATCGTGCAGTCGATCGTGGGTCCGCCTGCACATGCGTTGTCGCAACGCTCCACGAACGCAGACAGGCAGGATTGCAGCGCCTGCAGTTCGGCCAGCTTCTTGCGGACTTCCGACAGATGGATCGACGCGATGTCGCGAACTTCGACGCAGGACCGATCCGGGTGGGCGACCAGCTCCATGAGCTCGCGGACTTGTTCGATCGAGAAGCCGAAGTCCCGGCAGCGCCGGATGAACGTGAGACGCTCGACCGCGGGACGCCCATAGACGCGCCGGCCGGCATCGGTACGCGGCCCGACAGGCAGGAGCCCGATCTCTTCGTAGTAGCGGATGGTTGGCACGGTGCAGCCGGTCTGCTGGGCGAGCACGCCGATGGAGATGGTGGCGATCATGTCGATGTTCTCGGGTGGTCTTGCGGTGGTGGGGAATCGCCGCCAGCGCATGCCACTGCATTTTCACAGCCACAGGAGGCAGTTCGCCTGGACTTTCGCTTTCGCCAGATCCAGAGGCCGGCCAGGGCTGCGGCAGCGAGTGCCAGCGCGATGGCCGCCGGCAGCAGTTCATCTGCACAAGCGGCAAGCGCTGAAGACACGGTGGCCAATCCCCCCGCCACACCCATCAGTGGCAGGGCACAGCACACGGCACAGGCTGCACCCAGTGCGAACATCGGCTTCCAGAACTTCATTCGATTCCTTTGAGCGACCCCATGCCGCATGCACTGAAGGTAGCTCCTCAAGTGGCTTGAGGAGCAAGCGGCTTGTGCTTCTGCGGTTTGGAAACGTCATGCGGGTACCGTGTCGTGGCGGGTGGCTTGGCTTTCTCCAGTGACAATGCCGCGTCCAAGCGGTGGCCTGCATTCAGACGCGCCATTCAATTCAAGTTCCCTCTCCACGCAGGTCTCCATGAATCACATCGTCATCACCACTCATCAAGTGGCTATTTCTTGTGATCGGCATCGGTCTGCGAGGAGCCTGTCGGACTTGGAACGTCGAAAGCGAAAATCGGCCCCAGCGAGGACAGTTTTTGCCGGATTTGCAGGCCCATAGCCCCGCTATGGGACAAAAAGACGGTGAAAAATGGACCGCTGCGGT
>JBEGTX010000063.1:0-8932 GCA_041179165.1 Pseudomonadota bacterium
CGCTCGCCCATGGCCTCGAGCTTGACGAGCTTGGCCTGCATTTCACCGACCTTCTGGGCCATGGCGTCGAGGTTCTCGCGCATGAAGCGGTCGCGCTGCGCGAACTCATCGCGCACGACAAGGCGCACCACCTGGCTGACCACCGGCCAGCCTTCACGCGCGGCCTTCAAGAACACGGCGTGATAGATGGTGCCCGACAAGAGCATCAGCACGATGAACAGGCCGACCAAGGCCGCAGCCAGTTGTAAACGATTCAAGCGCAAGACCCGCGTTCGCGCGAGGCTGCCATGGGTGATCAGGATCTGCATCGTTAAACTCCTCGGGGTGATCCCCAAACCTCGTCAGTCAACCCCCAATGCCCTGCGCATGGAAGAAGCCCTCGGCCGCAGTGCGCCCTTGGCGAAACTGCAACAGTTGCTGCGCGACTCGCGGGCCCGTTTCGAGGACATCCGGAGTTGCCTGCCGACCACCCTGGCCATGCACATCCAGCCGGGCCCCGTCGACGACGAAGGCTGGTCGCTGATCGCGGCCAACGCGTCGGTGGCAGCCAAACTGCGCCAACTTCAGCCCCGGCTCGAAGAAACTCTCAAGGCCCGGGGTTGGCAGGTTACTTCAATCCGCATCAAGGTTCAAACGCGCTAGATACGAGACGTATCTCACACACGCCGGGGTCTGTCCTGAGGGCAATGCCTGTGTCCATGGGGTATGGCACAGCTCCCGCGGCATGCAGCAGCGCCACCGGCAGGTGGACAGCGAGATGTTTGTTTCAATCGAACCTGGGAGGGGGGAACACGGTGCCGTCTGCACCGTCTGCACCGTCTGCACCGTCTGCGCCGGCATCACCGGCTCACGGATCGGTGGGATGGGGCCGGGGCGCAAGACGCGCCCGCCGCTCGCGGTTTCAGCGCGCCAAACCCATGTTGCCCTGCACACCCCATGGCCGCCATCACAAGAAGATGGTGCCCCCGGCAGGAGTCGAACCCGCGACCTTCGGTTTACAAAACCGCTGCTCTACCAACTGAGCTACAAGGGCTGAATCTGAATTTTAACTGTGCGCCGCGCTACTTCGCACGCGGGTCGTCACAACAACAACACCGCCGTGTGAGTTCACGCGGCGTGGTCACACCTGCGCGCGCCCTCGCGCGATGCGCCTTACTTCACGCGCTTGAGTGCAGGCCGTCCACCGGCGGGTGGTGTGGGCTCTGGCGTGTCGGCGCTGTCGTCGCTGCCATCACTGTGGGCATCCTCATCGGCATCATCCGACAAAGCGGCAACCGCAGGCGCGGCCGCCAGCGCGGGACCACCCCCACTGGCCAGGCGAAGCCCGCCCGTCGCAGGGCGCTCGCTGCCTGTGCCGGCAGGCCGCTCCGAACTGGTGCTCGCTGCGTCAGCGGCACCCGCGCCTGCTGCACCGGCTTCGGTGGGCGCAGGGAAGGCCATGCCTTGCCCGTTCTCACGGGCATAGATGGCAATCACGTGCGTGACCGGCACCACGATGTCTCGTGAGGTACCGCCGAACCGCGCCTTGAACTCGATGAACTCGTTGCCGAGTGCCATGCCGGTCGTGGCTTCGAAGGCCACGTTCAGCACGATCTCGTTGTTCTTCACGAACTCGACGGGCACCTGCACGCTGGCGTCCACGAACACGGCCACGTACGGCGTGAGTCCGTTGTCCGTGCACCATTCGTGCAATGCACGAATGAGGTAAGGACGGGTGGACGTGCCCGCAGTGCCTGGCGAGGTCGGGATCATGGTCGTCTCGGGTGGGTTCTTTTGCGCAGGCCGGGTGTGGCTCGGCCCGCGGCTCGATTTACTTGCGCATGACCTTTTCGGACGGTGTCAGTGCTTCGATGTAGGCCGGACGCGAGAAGATGCGTTCAGCGTACTTGAGCAAAGGCACCGCGTTCTTGGACATGTCGATGCCGTAGTAGTCCAGGCGCCACAGCAGCGGTGCGATGGCCACGTCGAGCATCGAGAAGTCATCGCCCAGCATGAACTTGTTCTTCAGGAAGATGGGCGCGAGCTGGGTGAGGCGATCGCGAATCTGCGCGCGGGCCTTTTCCAACTGCTTGTCGTTCGGCTTGATGTTGCGCGACTCGAGGATGTTCACGTGAGCGAACAGCTCCTTCTCGAAGTTCAGCAAGAAGAGGCGAACACGGGCACGGGCGACCGGGTCTCCGGGCATCAGCTGGGGATGCGGGAAGCGCTCATCGATGTACTCGTTGATGATGTGCGATTCGTACAGGATGAGGTCGCGCTCAACGAGGATGGGCACCTCGTTGTACGGGTTCATCAAGGCAATGTCTTCCGGCTTCGCGAAGAGGTCGACATCGCGAATTTCGAAGTCCATGCCCTTCTCGAACAGAACGAAACGGCAACGGTGCGAATAGGGGCAGGTCGTTCCGGAGTAAAGCACCATCATGATGGCGGCTCCTTAAGGGCTAGGGTTTCAGAACAATACAAAACGGAGTGGGCTGCTGAAAACAGCCTCACTCCGCTGACGGTGCAGGCGGCCGAACAGCGGCCTGCGGCACCGCGTTGCTTACATCACTTGATGTCTTTCCAGTACGCCGCGTTCAGGCGCCAGGCGATCAGCGTGAAGATCGACAGGAAGATCAGCACCCACACACCCAGGCGAACACGGGTGTTCTGAGCCGGCTCGGACATCCAGGTCATGAAAGCCACCAAGTCGGCGACATTGCTGTCGTATTCGAGCGGGGTCATCGAGCCTGGGGTCACTTGCTTGAAACCGGCAAAGCGATGGATGGTCTTCTTGGGATCGTGCGGATCTTTTTCGTTCACGTACTCGGCGGTGCGGGTGCCTTGCAGCTCCCACAGCACGTGAGGCATGCCGACGCTCGGGAACACGAGGTTGTTCCAGCCGGTGGCCTTGGTGTCGTCTTTGTAGTACGAACGCAGGTAGGTGTAGAGGTAGTCTGAACCCGAACCCTTGCCGATGTCGGCGCGCGAGCGGGCCACCAGCGTGAGGTCAGGCGGCTGCGCACCGAACCACTCCTTGGCCTGCTTCGGATCCATCGTGACCTTCATGGTGTCGCCGACCTTTTCAGCGGCGAACATCAGGTTGGCCTTGATCTGGTCGTCGGTGAGGCCGATGTCCTTCAGGCGGTTGTAGCGCATGAACGAGGCCGAGTGGCAGTTCAGGCAGTAGTTGACGAACAGCTTGGCGCCGTTCTGCAGGGCAGCAACGTCGGTCAACTTGGACTTGGGGAAGGTCTCCCAAGGCGCGCCGCCTTCGGACGCGGCTGCAGGGCCCGACAGCCCGAGGGACAGTCCGAGCGATGCCAACAGAATGAAAATCAGTTTCTTCATGGTGTGAATTCCGGCAGGGCTTCGTCTCAGTGGGCGTGGAAGGTCACACGATCAGGGACCGGCTTGGAGGTGCCGATGCGGCTCCACCAAGGCATCAGCAGGAAAAAGCCGAAGTAGAACAAGGTACCGGCCTGCGCAATGCGCCCGCCGATGTCGGACGGAGCCTGCACACCCAGGTAGCCCAGTACGGCAAAGACGATCACGAAGATGCCGTAGAGCACCTTGTGCCACTCAGGACGGTAGCGGATCGACTTGGCTTCGGCGTGGTCGAGCCATGGCAGGAAGAACATGATCATCACGGCACCACCCATCACCACGACACCCCAGAACTTGGGCTCGAAGGTCAGCAGCAGCGCTGCAAGCACAAGCGCACCCACCGCGACGCCGGCCTTGGCCATGCCCGACATGCGGCCCTTGACGATGGCAAGCACCGCGCCGAGTCCGATGAGTGCAACGAACACATAGATCAGCTCGGTGGTCGTAGCGCGCAGCATCGAGTAGTACGGCGTGAAATACCAGACCGGGGCAATGTGCGACGGGGTCTTCAGTGGATCGGCCGGGATGAAGTTGTTGTACTCAAGGAAGTAACCACCAAACTCGGGCGCAAAGAACACGATGGCCGAGAACACCATCAGGAAGCAGCCCACGGCGAAGATGTCGTGCACCGAGTAGTAAGGGTGGAACGGAATGCCGTCGAGCGGGATGCCGCGCGCGTCTTTCTTGGCCTTGATTTCAACGCCGTCGGGGTTGTTGGAACCCACTTCGTGCAACGCAATGATGTGCGCCACGACCAGGCCCAGCAGCACCAGTGGCACGGCAATGACGTGGAACGCGAAAAAGCGGTTCAGCGTGGCGTCGCCCACCACGAAGTCGCCGCGGATCATGATGGCCAGGTCGGTACCGATGAAAGGCACCGCGGCAAACAGGTTCACGATCACCTGGGCGCCCCAGTACGACATCTGGCCCCAAGGCAGCAGATAGCCCATGAAGGCCTCGGCCATCAGGCACAAGAAGATGGCGCAACCGAAGATCCAGACCAGCTCACGCGGCTTGCGGTAGCTGCCGTAGATCATGCCGCGGAACATGTGCAGGTAGACCACGACGAAAAACGCCGACGCTCCCGTGGAGTGCATGTAGCGGATGACGTAGCCCCAGGGCACGTCTCGCATGATGTATTCGACGCTGGCAAACGCCACCGACACGCCCGCGCTGTTGAGCGAGGCGTCTGGCTTGTAATGCATCACCAGGAAAATGCCGGTGACGATCTGGATCACCAGCACCAGCAGTGCCAGTGAGCCAAAGATGTACCAGAAGTTGAAGTTTTTGGGAGCGTAGTACTCGCTCATGTGCTCTTTGTAGAGCTTGCTCGCCGGGAATCGGTTGTCGACCCAGGTCATCAGCTTTTCGCCGATGGGTGCGTTGGCAGCAACGTGTTTGAACTCAGCCATAGAAATCTCCTGAAATGCCGCGACTGCCTGGGTCAGGCTTTTTTGTCTTCACCAATGATCAGCCGGGTGTCCGACAGATACATGTGGGGAGGCACTTCGAGGTTATCGGGTGCGGGCTTGTTCTTGAACACACGGCCGGCCATGTCGAACGTGGAGCCGTGGCAGGGACACAGGAAGCCGCCAGCCCAGTCGTCGGGCAGCGACGGCTGCGGGCCGGGCACGAACTTGTCGGATGGCGAACAGCCCAGGTGCGAGCAGATGCCGACGACCACGAGGATCTCAGGCTTGCGCGAACGCTGTGCGTTGCGGGCGTACTCGGGTGTGAGTTCACCGGGGTTGCGCTCGGACTTGGGGTCGGCGAGCTGGCCGTCAACCTTGGGCAAGGCGTCGAGCTGCGCCTGGGTGCGGCGGATGATCCACACGGGTTTGCCGCGCCACTCCACGGTTTGGCGCTCGCCCTCTTTGAGGGCGCTGATGTCAACTTCCACGGAGGCGCCTGCGGCGAGTGCGCGCTCCGAAGGGCTGAAGCTGCTCACGAACGGAACGGCAGCGAAACCGCCACCCACCACACCGGCACAACTGGAGGCGATGAGCCACGTGCGTTTGCCGCTGTCAACTTGCTGGTCACTCATGAGAATCCTCGAACGAAAACTTCTGATCCTGGGTAACCCGGCATTCTAACGGACGTGTCAAGCCAACGCCCGCCCGACGCGTGCGAAGTTGCTTCAGGTCCACACACGCCCCCCCCTCTGACCATGAAGGAACGCATCCAGGCGCGAAAAAATGCCTTGCCAGCGATGACAATACTCTCCGTCCGCCATCCGGCGATTCACCCCCATCTACTAGGAGCGTTTCCATGTCGTTCATGACCGAGTTCAAAGAGTTTGCGATGAAGGGCAACGTGGTCGACCTCGCTGTCGGCGTGATCATCGGCGCAGCCTTCGGCAAGATCGTCGACTCCGTCGTCAAGGACCTGGTCATGCCGCTGGTGGGCAAGGTGCTGGGTGGGCTCGATTTCTCCAGCTATTTCATCATGCTGTCGGACGCGCCGGCCGGCTTCACCGGCCCGCGCACCTATGACGCCCTCACCAAAGCCGGCGTGCCGCTGTTTGCCTATGGCAACTTCATCACGGTGGCCATCAACTTCATGATCCTGGCCTTCATCATCTTTTTCATGGTGCGCCAGATCAACCGTCTGAAGCGGCAGGCCCCGGAAGCGCCCGCGGCAGCCACGCCCGAAGACGTGCTGCTGTTGCGCGAAATCCGCGACGCCCTGCGCAAATGACGACAGAACCGGCGCCGTGGAACTCTTGCTGCGTCGCAGCATTCAGAGAGTCGCTGGCGCCGGTGGTTTTGGCCCATACTTGCAAAAACTGCATTCCGTTCTTTCTGGCCCGCTGAACGTTTACCGGCCAGCCCTGTGGCCTTGCGCGAGATGAACCCGACCGACCCACGCTCCCAGGCTGCATTCGACGCAGCCATCAACCACATCAGAACGACGACGGCGTCCGTGGCGGAACGCGTGGCGACGCACATGGGTGTGCTGGCGGCAGCCGCCAATCGCATTTTCGACCGCGATGCCCTGGTGAATGCCCAGCTCGACCTGCGCCGCAACATGAGCACCTATGTGCTGGTGCTGGGCGACACGCTGGCCAAGCGGGTCACGCGCGAACTCAACCCCGACAACCAGCCGGGGCGCAAGCTGGCCGACACCGACTGGCAGTCGCTGAGCCTCGTGCAAGACGATGAAGTCGAAGAACAGATGTTCGCCGACCGCATCAGCCAGGCCATCACCCACGGCTGCGAGTGGGAGCTTCGAGAAATGTCGGCCTACACCGGCTCGCTGCTCAAGATCGGCCGCGCCGACCACGACCGCAACCCGCTGCGCCCCGAAGTGATCGGTGCCGCCGTTTACCGAGCCATCACCAGCATCAGCAACGACCACGAAAGCCGAAAGCTGCTGGCGCGTGAGCTGGGCCTGGGCATGGCGCGTGTCATGCCCACCTGCTACACCGAGATCCTGCAAGACTTCCGCGCCCGGGGCGTGCAGCCCGTGAGCCTGTCGGTGCGGGGCGTCGAGGGCCCGGGCAACGAGATCGGCCGCGACCGCGTCACCTCGGGTTATGGCACGCTGCGCGACACCACAGGCGGCGGCTCCACGATGGGCGGGCAGTTCCACAGCACGTCACCCTCTGATTTCGACGGCGGCGCGCTGCCCAACCACACCGGCCCGGGCGGTCACCCCAACACGGTGAGCGGCACCGGGGGCTCGCGCGGCGGCGTGCCCGGGGGCTGGGGCACGGGCGGCGGCGACGGCCAGGGATCGGGCGCTGGCGTGGGCCGCGGCGCACCGCAAGGCCCGGGTGCGCGATTCACGCCGCGCCCCGGGGTATCGGCGCAGGCCGATGCAGAGCTGATGACGCTCATCCGCCGTCTCACCTTCCTGGCCAGTCGGCCAGCCGAGCTGAGCGACCTGGGCGCCCTCACCGGCTCGGGCGCCAGCCACAGCGGCTTTGCCGACACGGGCACCGGCATCGGTGGCACGGCGCCAGGCCGACTGGGCGGCGGAGGCACCATGGGGCGCGCCACCGGCAAGGCCGGCATGATGGCGGTCAACCTCATCCGCACCCACCGCGAAGAGCTGCGCCAGGCCTCGACCGGCACGCTCGATCACATGGTGATCGATGTGGTCGGCAGCCTGTTCGACCAGATCCTGTCCGACCCTCGCGTGCCGCCCCAGATGGCACGCCAGATCGCCCGCCTGCAGCTGCCCGTGCTGCGCGTGGCGTTGAGCGACAACACCTTCTTCTCATCGCGCAAGCACCCGGTGCGCCGCTTCGTCAACCGCATCGCTTCGCTGGCCTGTGCGTTCGAAGACTTCGAAGACGGCCCGGGCAAGCTCTTTCTCACCCATGTGCGCGAGCTGGTGCAAGAGATCGTCGAGGGCGACTTCGACCAGATGGAGGTCTACGCCGCCAAGCTGACGGCCCTCGAGAACCTCATCGCCCAAGAAGCACGCAACGACGTGCAGCAAACCTCCGAAGCGGTGTCGGTGGTCGACAACAAAGAGTCCGATCTGCGCGTGCAGCAGCGCTACATGCTGCAGCTGCAAACGGCGCTCGCACCGCTCGGCATGCAGGAGTACCTGCGCGACTTCCTCGCACAGGTGTGGAGCCAGGCGTTGGCCCTCGGCACCCGCCAAGAAGGCCCCAAGTCCGAGCTGGTCGAACGCCTGAAGCGTGTGGGCCGAGACCTCGTCATGAGCGTGCAGCCCAAGGGCTCGCCGGCCATGCGCAAGAAGTTCCTCATGCAGCTGCCGCCGCTGATGAAGGACCTGAACGAGGGCCTTCGCCTCATCGGCTGGCCCGAGCCCGCCCAGAAAGAATTCTTCGGCAAGCTGCTGCCAGCCCATGCCGAGTCGCTCAAGGGCCATCCGCTCACCGAGCTCGAATACAACCTGCTTGCCAAGCAGCTCGAGGCCGTGTTCAACACGCCCGTGCCAGCCCACGACAGCCTGCTGCGCGACGTGCCCATGTCGAGCTCGGGGGCCACGCCCATCGAGCCCCGCTTCACGCCCGAAGAGGCCAAGCGCATCGGCCTGGTCGAAGAAAGCGCCGTCAACTGGGAAGGTGAGGTCGACATCGACCTCACGGCCGAGCCCGCTCCGTCAGAAGGCGACACCGCAGCCAGCCCGCTCGGCGTCGACCTCGACCTCAGCACGCTCGACCTCGACATCAATCTCGACCTGTCGCCCGCCGAGCCACCCGAGCCGTCGCAAGGTGCGCAGCTCATCGACCACGTGCGCCTGGGCTTCGCGTACCAGATGAACCTGAACGACGAATGGCAGAAGGTGCGCCTGAGCTACGTCAGCCCGGGCCGCGCATTCTTCGTGTTCACCCGCGGCAAACGCCACACCGAAACGGTGTCGCTCACCGCCCGCATGCTGGCGCGCATGTGCGAGACCGGCCGCTTCCGCGCATTCGAAAGCGCCTACCTGATGGAACGTGCCACGTCCCGTGCGCGCAAGCAGTTGGCTGCGCTGTCGGCCAAGGGCAAGGCCGACAAGGCCGCGTCAGGTGAAACCAAACCAGCACCGCTGAGGCGTTGATTGACCGGAGGGCGACCTGAACGCCTCGCTGCAAGGCACCCTGCGT
>JBEGTX010000064.1:0-3379 GCA_041179165.1 Pseudomonadota bacterium
GCGGTCCATTTTTCACCGTCTTTTTGTCCCATAGCGGGGCTATGGGCCTGCAAATCCGGCAAAAACTGTCCTCGCTGGGGCCGATTTTCGCTTTCGACGTTCCAAGTCCGACAGGCTCCTAGTTCGAGGTCACCGCAAAGCCGTTGACGTTGAAGTTGAGCCCGCCCGGCGACGACGTGATCTCGAACCCGTACTGCACCTCGCCCACCGTGATGTCGCCGATCCAGCCGCGAGCACGGATCCAGTTGAGGATGGCCTTGACGTCCACCGTGGTGGTGTTGCTCTTGCTGGTGCGCAGGAACGAGTAGACCTGATTGGCCCCGTTGCTGCCCTTGAACACGTTCCAGGTGGCGCCGCCCACGTTCACGTTCTTGTAGGCCGGCACCGCATTGCCCGCGCCGTCGTACTGCGAAGCGATGGGCTTGACGTTGCCACCACCCGCCGCGGTACCGGTGTAGTTCAACCAGAGCATGATCTCGTGCTTGTGGGCGTTGTCCCAGATGTCGAAGGTGGAGCTCCAGGCGCCGCCGCTGGGCGTGACGACACTGAGCTTGGCGCTCAAGGTCTTGATGCTGCTGAGCCTCTTGCCGATCTGACGGGTTACGTTGGGGTAAGACTTGATACCGCCGCCTGCCGGATGGTTGGCCCACACGCCCCAGTTGGAATAGGAGTTGACCCACAGCGTCTGCGGGCCGTAGCCCACGCCCCAGATGTTGTTGTAGAGCGTGTAGCCGCCGTTGGTCGTATTGCCCCACCGCTCGGAGGTCTGCCATGTGGCAGCAGAGCTCAGGACAGGCAAGGCCGCGAGCGCGAGCAAGGCCAGGGTGCGGCGCGTAGTGCGCAAGTGCTGATGCATCGATGTCTCCAGTGGTTCTTGTTTGGGGTGGACGATGCTGACCGAGCTCTGCCACTGCCACATCGGGGGAAACATGTACGGGCGTGCATCTGGCGTGGATGGAGATGTCGAGGCATTGATACAACCGAGCGTCACCCTCACCTGGGCGGTTCCCAGGGTCTCTCGCCTCCACGCAGAATGCCGGACATGAAGAACTGCGCCGCGCTCCTCCTCGCCACGTTGTTGGCACTCCCCTTCCCCTCGCTCCTGCTTGCAGCGTCCGTGCCGGTGGAGTTCAAGGGGGCCAAGGATTCGGGTGTCATCGGCCGCTATGCCGGCTCGGTCATGGACAACGCTGCGGTCGAGGCCTTCGCTTCCGTGAGGGTGCCGATGGGGCCGGCACGGTACGCTTCCGACAAGCTCGTGTTCGACAAGGCCGTGACGGTGGAGGGGCAGCTCGGCGCCTACTTCTACGTCGGCCCGAAGGCGCGTGGCGCCCTCGAGGTGTTCCGGAATTACCAGGCGGCGCTGGCCCAGGGCGGTTTCACCACGCTGTACAGCTGTGCGTTGAATGACTGTCGCGACGGGCTGATCACAGGCAATTTTTCGAACGAGGTGATCGATCCGCGCCGTTGGGACGGTGCGCGAAACTCCCCTGCCAGCGCCGTTTCAAGGGACGTTCGTTTCCTGAGTGCCAAAGCCAGGCGCAACGGCGCACCCGTCCACGTGATGGTGTTCGTTGCAGAGCCGGACTCCACATGGGAAGCCCCCACCGCGGTGGTCATCGTGGTCCAGTCCAAACCAATGGACACAGGCCTCGTGACGGTGTCGTCCGAGCAGCTGCAAAAAGGCTTGGCTGCCGAAGGGCGCGTCGCGTTGTACGGCATCTATTTCGACACCGCCCGTGCTGAGCTGAAACCGGAGTCGAAGCCGCAACTCGACATGATGGCGCGCCTGCTGACGGGAGACAAGGCGTTGAAGGTGCTGATCGTCGGTCACACCGACAACCAGGGCGCCGCCGAGGCCAGCCTCACGCTCTCGCAGCGGCGTGCCGAGGCCGTCGTCGCGGCCTTGGTCGCGACCTACAAGATCGATGCGGCCCGCCTGAAGGCGCGCGGCGTTGCCAGCTTCGCCCCGGTGGCCTCCAACCGCAGCGACACAGGCCGTGCCAAGAACCGCCGTGTGGAGTTGGTGGAGCAATGACAGATTGAAGTCGCATCTGTTGATGCTCGTCATGGCACGCGCGCCGGGAGAGAATCAGGGTCTGGACTCCCCCTGGTCGGCTAGGAGCCTGTCCCCATCTCCAACAGGTGCTGCCAGCCCGCCCATGACCGACGCTCCATACACGACCTTGCCGCAGTGGCCCCATGCCTATCCGGCCAGCAACGCCAACGCCACCCTGAAACTCCTCAACGAGGATTTCATCGTGACCGAACTGCCGCAGCAACCGCCCTCTGGTGAGGGCGAACACATCTGGCTGGAGGTTGAAAAGAACGGTGCCAACACCGCCTTCGTCGCCCAGCAGCTGGCCAAGGCCGCCAGCGTGCAGGAAAGGGACGTGGGCTATGCCGGCCTCAAGGACCGCCACGCCATCACCCGTCAGTGGTTCAGCATCTATCTGCCGAAAGGCGACACGCCCGACCTCACCCAGCTACAGCACCCGGAGTTCAAGGTGCTGAGTCAGAGCCGCCACGTGAAAAAACTGCGCCGCGGTGATCTGCAGGGCAACCGATTCCGCATCGTGCTGCGTGACGTGACCGGCGACCGTGACACCATCGAAGCCAATCTCAAGGTCGTTGCGTCACGTGGCGCGCCCAACTACTTCGGCGCTCAGCGTTTCGGCCACGACGGGGGCAACGTCGAGCAGGGCCGCGCCATGCTGGCCCGCGAGATCCGCGTGCGCAACCCGAAGATGAAGGGCCTTTACCTGTCGGCAGTGCGCTCCTTCGTCTTCAATGAAGTGCTGGCGCTGCGAATCCAGCAAGGACTCTGGGGCAAGACACTGCCCGGTGACGTGATGGACGAGGCGGGCCGGCCCACCGGACCGCTCTGGGGACGCGGCCGCGTGATCACCACCGATGAGACGCAGGCCCTGGAGAACGGCGTGGCTGAACGTCACGCCGCCTTGTGCGACGGCATGGAACACGCTGGTCTGGATCAGGAGCGCCGAGCCCTCGTCGCGACACCGGGGGAGATGTCATGGGAGTGGCCGCAAGCCGATCAACTGGTGCTCACGTTCTCTTTGCCCGCCGGGACTTACGCCACCTCCGTGCTGACCGAGATCCTCCGCACCACGGAGCCTGACCGGTACACCGAGAACGAGCCTGCGGCTGTCGAATGACGGTGTCCTCACCTCGGGATGAAGGGGCAGACTCTGCTCGACCAGATGCAGGGCTCAGGCCTTTCATACTGCCTGCCTCGTCGCCTAGGAGCCTGTCGGACTTGGAACGTCGAAAGCGAAAATCGGCCCCAGCGAGGACAGTTTTTGCCGGATTTGCAGGCCCATAGCCCCGCTATGGGACAAAAAGACGGTGAAAAATGGAC
>JBEGTX010000065.1:0-21884 GCA_041179165.1 Pseudomonadota bacterium
TGGATTCCCGCCTGCGCGGGAATGACGGGTCAGCCGGCGGCGGGCACCCAGCGCTCGTTGACCAGCATCTCGTGCGGCTTGAACTGGGCCTTGTACGACATCTTGTCGCTCTCGCCGATCCAGTAGCCCAGATACACATGGCGCAGCTTGAGCAGCCGGGTCTGCTCGATCTGCCACATCACGTTGAAGGTGCCGTAGCTGGTGCGCGGCTCGGGCTCGTAGAAGGTGTAGACCGCCGACAGACCGTCGTTGAGGATGTCCAGGATGGAGATCATCTTGAGCGCGCCGATGCCCGTCTCGGCCGGTTCGCGGAACTCCACCAGCCGCGAATTGACGCGGCTTTGCAGCAGGAACTGGGTGTACTGGTCGACGCTGTCCTGGTCCATGCCGCCGCCGCTGTGGCGGCCGGCCTGGTAGCGCAGGTAGAGCTCGTAGTGTTCGGGCACGAAGCCCAGGCGCAGCACGCGGGCTTTCAGGTGGCGGTGCTGTTTCAAGGCGCGCGTCTGGCTGCGCGTGGGCACGAAGCTCGCGACAGGCACACGCAAGGGCACGCAGGCGCGGCAGCCGTCGCAGTACGGGCGGTAGGTGAACATGCCGCTGCGGCGAAAGCCGTTGGACACCAGGCCCGAATAAGCGTCGGCGTGGATCAGGTGGCTGGGCGTGGCCACTTGCGAACGTGCCATCCGCCCCGATAGGTAGCTGCAGGGGTAGGGTGCAGTGGCATAAAACTGCAGCGACGCGAGCGGTAGCTCTTTGAGGTGGGTCACGGGCCAGGTTCCTGAGAGGACGGCGCCCGGAAGTCGAGCGCATCCCACATCGCCGGATCATAGGTCCAATCGGCGATGCTGGCTTCGCCCACCCGGGGGGGCAGGGCTTGTTCGAACTCGCTGCGCGGGATCTCGCGGGCCCCCAGCGACGCCAGGTGCCCGGTGCGCTGCTGGCAGTCGATCAGGTCGATGCGATGGGTGCGGCAGAAGCACACCAGCGCGGCGAAGGCGATCTTGGAGGCATCGGTGCGGCGCGAGAACATCGACTCGCCGAAAAACATGCGGCCGATGTTGATACCGTAGAGGCCGCCCACGAGCTGGTCGTCGACCCAGGTTTCGACGCTGTGGACCACGCCCAGCCGGTGCCAGTTCACGTAGGCCTCGATCATTTCGGGAACGATCCAGGTGCCGTTCTGCCCGTCTCGCGGGCTCTGGGCGCATGACTGGATCACCTCGCGGAAGGCGGTGTCGATGCGCACTTCGCAGTTGTAGCTGCGGGCGAACTTGCGCACCGTCTTGCGCAGCGAGGCAGAGAGCTTGAACTCGTCCGTCCACAGCACCATGCGCGGGTCGGGCGACCACCACAGCGGCGGCTGGCCCGGGCTGTACCAGGGGAACACACCTTTGCGGTAGGCCTCGGTGAGGCGCTCGGGGGTGAGTTCGCCGCCTGCGGCCAACAGGCCAGGCGCGTCCGACCCCGCGGGCAGCGCGAGGCTCGTGTCGGGCAGCGGTTCGGACGGATGGGAGAGGACGGTGATCATGTTCGGAGCGAGGGCGCGGCGGCCGGCGTGGAGGCGATGGCCGAGGGCTCAAAGAGGGAAGAGGGGGCGACGGTAGGCAAGGGGGAGGGCACGGCCACACCGTGCCGCACGGCAATGATCTCCGCCAGCACGGAGACCGCGATCTCGGCCGGCGTGTTGGCACCGAGCGCCAGGCCCACCGGCCCGTGCAATCGGTCGATCTCCTCGGCGGAGAGGTCGAACAATGCGAGCCGCTCGCGGCGGCGCGCATTGTTGGCGCGCGAGCCCAGTGCACCCACGTAAAAGGCGGGCGACTTGAGCGCTTCGAGCAAGGCCATGTCGTCGAGCTTGGGGTCGTGGGTGAGCGCGACGATGGCGCTGTGAGGGTCGGGCTGCAGGGCCAGCACCACGTCGTCGGGCATGCCGGGCAGGAAGCGCGTGCCGGGCACCGCCCAGCCGCTTCCGGCCTGATCACGGGGGTCGCAGCAAAGCACCTCGAAATCCAGCATCAGGGCCATGCCGGCCAGCGCACGAGACAACTGACCCGCGCCGATGAGCAGCAGGCGCCAGCGCGGCCCGAACAGCAGGGTGGCCGTGGTGGCGCTGAGCTGGAAGGTGTCGCCCCGCCGGGCTGACAGCACGCGGCTGAGGCCAGTAGCGAGGTCGAGCTCACGGGCCACCAGTTCGTGGCGGGCGGTGCGCTGGAGCACCTCGGTGATCCAGGCGGTGTCGGTCAGGGGCTCCTGGAGCAGCCGCAGGTTGCCCCCGCAAGGCAGGCCGAAGCGCGCGGCTTCTTCTTTGCTGACGCCGTAGGTGACCATTCCGGGGCGGGTGAGGCGTTCGCCATGGCGCAGCCGGTCGATGAGGTCGTCTTCCACACACCCGCCGGACACCGACCCCGCGATCACACCGTCGCCGCGCAAGGCCAGCAGGGCACCGGGCGGACGGGGCGCGGAGCCCCAGGTCTCGACGACCGTGACCAGCCACACGGCATGGCCCTGGCTGTGCCAGTCGCGTGCTTGGGAGATGACGTGCAGGTCGAGGCTGTCCATGCGGGGCGGTGAGGAGGGCGGTGGGGCCGTGTGGCAGGTGCCCCATGGTAGTGCCCCCGCGCTCCTCGGGCTCCGGCCGGCACCCTTGGCGCGGCGTGGGTGTATGAGCGCTGCATCGGCGCGTGTGCCCGAGTGCCTGTTCGTTGGCCTGTTCGCCGGCCTACTCGCTGACCTCGGAACAGAAGTCTCCGTCGGCGATCAGGCACTGACCGTCGGTGTCGATGGTGGACGGTGCTGCGCCGCGCGTGACCAGGCGGCTGCTGGCGAGGCGAGAGGCCTCGCCATTGGGCAGCATCACCCACATCTGGCCGCGGTGGCGGGTGCTGCGCGCCAGCTGACCGGCCTCTGAGCCGAAGCCCCAGAAGTAGTCGGCCCGCAGCGCACCGCGGATGGCACCCCCCGTGTCCTGCGCAAACACCAGCCGTTGCATCTGCACCTGCGAGCCCTTGGGTGGCGGCGCGCTGAGGTACATGGGGTAGCCCAGTGGCGTGACACGCGGGTCCACGGCCACCGATCGGCCGGCCGTCAGCGGCACTCCGAGTGCGCCTTGCGGGCCTTCGGTGCGAGGGCGTTCGGCCACCGTCTTGAAAAAGACGAAGCTCGGGTCGGTGCTGAGCCGGGCCAGCACCGCGGCTTGGCGCGCGGCTGCGGGGCTGGCGGCCGTGGCCGCTGCTGCGGGCTTGGGTCGCGGCGCGGCACCGGGTGGTGGCAGGGTCGGCAGCGAGGTGGCCACCGGTGCCCTTGCGGCGGTGGGGGGGGGTGCGACTGCGGCTGCCGGAGCGGTCGCGCGTGCGGCAGACGGGGCCGTGGTGGCGCTGGGCGCTGCCGATCTGGCGGGTGCGGCGGCCGGGGCGGGCCGGGCGCCCTTCAGCAGTTCGTCCACCAGACCGCCGGATTCCGGGGGCTTGCCTGCAGGCGCTGGTGCCGCGGCGGGCAGCGACTTACCGCCCCGGGTCACGATGTCAGGGGAAGATTCGGTCTCCGGGGTTTCGTTGCCGTCTTCCAGCACGAAGTCATCGGCCGCGTCGGCACCGCCGGCACCCCGTGTCACCGGTTTGGCCTTGGCCACCACCCGCATCGGTTTGAACGGGTGGCCGTTCTGCTCGGCATATTGAAGGCGGAGGACGGAGCCATCAGGGAACAGCACGCGGCCCGACCCCTGCACCTGCATGGCATACAGCGCCAGCGGGTCGTTCACCCAGGCCAGCACCGGCGCGTTGACCCCGGCCGGCATGCCGAGCGCATCGAGTTCGGCGCGGGTGTAATACGGTTCCACGCGGGAGGTGGCGCCGCTGTCGACCAGACGCACGCGCAGGCGGCGGTCGCGGTCGTCCTGCACGAAGCGGCGCATGTCCATGGCATAGCCGCCGGGTTCGGTGGCGGCCACCTGCACCAGGCGTTCGCCGGCCGGTTTCACGCGGATGATTGCTCGGCGCTGGGCGGCAGGCACCTTGCCCCAATCGAGGGTGTAGAGATCGCGCGGCACGCCCATGACCGGCACGTTGTACTCGGTGTTGCGGGTGGCCTGGCCTTCCAGCAGCGGCTCGAAGTAGCCTGTGACATCGCCCTCACGGCTGGCATCGGGGTTGAGGATGCGCAACACTGTGAAGCGCGATTCGAAAAACGAGCGCATCGCTCGCTCGGTGGGGGCGACCGTCTTGGCCGCGGCGCAGATGTCGCGCCATTCCTCGCGGCGCTGCAGCGGCTCGCAGGAGTAGCGAAAGGCGCTCCAGCCGGCACGAATGTCGTCCTTGTCCCAGCCGGGCAGCTCGCTGAAGCTTGCCACCTTGAACACCGCATTGCGCGTGCGGACCTCCTTCGGCCCCTGGCCGGTCCCGCTGCCGGGAGCCGGACGCCCCGTGGCGTTGGCACCCGTGCCACCCGCGCCGCCGGACTCCGTGGCGGAGGCCGTGTCAGCCGTCCCGGAGCCTGAACCAGACCCGCTGCCCGAGGGCGCCGATCCCGCACACGCACCCAGCACCGCCGCAGCCACCAGCGCCAAGGCGACACTTCCGAGCCGGCCGGCGTGCAGCGGTTCGTTGGAAACATGCGACGGCGAGACCAGCGATGAAATCGATCGGAAAGTCGTCATGGCGGAGCCGAGGAGGGGGAAAGGTGCCAAGCGTAGGCCCAGCAACCCATTGGTCCAACTGACCTTTGTCATGGGGCCCTCTCTCCGAGCAGGGAGGGCTTGTTCAGAGGCCAATGAGAAGCCAGACCGACCCATCCAGCAACTCCCGAAGGACGGGTCTCCCGGCCCAAAGGGAGGCGCCCTCCTCGGGAGGGCAGGACCGAAGGGACGTGGGAGGTTTACTTAAGTCACGATGGCGCCCCCAAAGGCGCCGGTATTCTCCAGACGGCCGGGACGATGCCCGTCAGGCGTGCTGTCGGCTTGCGCCGCGCCGTCTGCGGGTTGCCTCCGTGCCATGTTGTCCTGTCTGCTGGTCCATTTTCAGCGCCTCTGTTCCGGAAGTTCCGTTGCCCATGCCGACTCACCTGCTGTCGTCCACCCCCTTCGTGCGCCGAGCTGCCTTGCTGGCTGGCGTGTCCCTGGCCGTGTTGCTGGCCAGCTGCGGCAGCACCAAGGTGCCCGATATCCTGCCGCCGGCCAAGACCACGCTGGTGTCGACCGTCATCGTCGGCCCGGGCGCCAACCCCGACAGCCGCAAGCGACCCTCGCCGATCGTCGTGCGGGTGTACGAGCTCAAGTCCACCGCGTTGTTCGAGTCCACCGATTTCGTCTCGCTGTTCGAGAAAGACCAGGCCGTGCTCGGCCCTGAACTCATCTCGCGCGAAGAGGCCACGCTGCGCCCCGGTGACGTGAAGGCCATCAACAAGCAACTGTCGTCCGATGCGAAGTTCATCGGCGTCGTGGGTGCCTTCCGTGAACTCGAGCGCGCGCGCTGGCGTGTGTTCGTGCCCATCGTTCCGGGCAAGAAGAACGTCATCAAGATCAAGCTCGACGACGTCAACGTGACGATCGCCCGCGAAGAGCCCTGAGCGGGTTTGCAGCCCACCCGCTCCCTGTTGCCTTACACCGCATCCACCACATGATCACTTTCTTTTCTGGCACACGAACATGAGCTGGCGCGCCAAGGTGGTTTGGTCCTCGGGGATGTTTCTTCAGCCCCATCACTTCCAGCAGGAAGCCCGCTACCTCGAACGGCTGGTCGACGCGCGTGCGCGCAGCATCTCGCCGTTTGCGTGGGGCTTCACCGAACTCGAACTCGACGACGGCCTGCTGGCCCTCGGCAAGATCGGGCTGGCCCGCGCGAGCGGCCTGCTGCCCGACGGCACACCGTTTTCCATGCCGCAGCTCGACACGCTGCCGCCGCCGCTCGATGTCTCGCCCGATGTGAAGGGTGAACTGATCTACCTCGCCATCCCGCTGCAGCGCGAGGGTCTGAACGAAGTGGCCTTCAACGACGGCGCGGCCGATGCCGGCGAGTTGAGCCGTTTCGATGCCGCTGAAGAAACCGTGCGCGACAACACCGACGCGTCGGACGACCCCACGACCATCCAGACCGGCCGCCTTCGCCTGCGCCTCGTGCGTGCCCGCGAAGCGACAGAAGCCTATGCCTTGCTGGGTGTGGCCTTGGTGGCCGAGCGCCGCAGCGATGGGCAGGTCACGCTCGACCGGGGCTTCATTCCACCGCAGACCTCGCTCGATGCAACCGCCCAGCTGTCGGCCAGTGCCTCGCTGTTGCATGGGCTCATCCTTCAGCGCGCCCAGGCGCTTGCCGGCCGCATGGGCCAGTTGAGCAGCGGCGTGTCGGAGCTTGCCGACTTTTTGATGCTTCAAACGCTCAACCGCAACGAGCCTGTTTTCAGCCAGCACGCGGCCACGCCCCACGCCCATCCGCGCGAGCTGCACCAGGATTGCCTGCGGCTGGCCGGTGATCTCGCCACGCTGGCCAGCGCCAGCCGCCGCCCGCCGGTGTTTCCGCCTTACCGCCACGACGACCTTCGTGCATGCTTCAACCCGGTGTTCGACGAACTGCGCCGCATGCTCACCTCGGTGCTCGAGCAGAACGCCGTGCAGGTGGAGCTCATCGACCGCAAGTACGGTGTGCGCACAGCGGTCGTGAGCGACCTCGAACTCGTGCGCACCGGCACCTTCGTGCTGGCCGTGAATGCCCAGGTGCCTGGCGAACAGCTGCGCCAGCGCTTCCCGGCGCAGACCAAGCTCGGTCCGGTCGACAAGATCCGCGACCTCGTGAACCTGGCGTTGCCGGGCATTGGCCTGCGCGCCTTGCCGGTGGCGCCGCGTCAGTTGCCGTTCCATGCGGGCTACTTCTATTTCGAGCTCGATCGCAGCGGCGAGTTGTGGAAGCTGATCGAACAGAACGGCAGCATGGCCTTGCACATTGCCGGCGATTTCCCGGGGCTCGAGCTCGAGCTGTGGGCCATTCGCAAGTGAGCTGCGCGCCCGGAACGCGGGCGCGGGTGCGATGGTGGATGCGGATGAAGGTGGCGTGGCGCGTGTGTGGTGTGTTTCTTGTGCATTCGAGTTTGTCCCGACCCGTGGCTGCCACGGTGTCAAGACATGGTGGCTGACGGGCCGGTGATCTGAAAGAACGTGGTAACTGCGATGAGCCCTTCCTCTGCGGACGATCCTTTTGCCGAGATCGACAACGGCCGAACCTTCATCATGCCGACCCCTGGCGGTCGTGCAGCGGCGGCGCCTGCCGCTGCGCGCGGCCCCCAGTTCAACGGGCCCGATGTGGCGCCCGACATCGGCATCTCCGACAGTGGGCTCAATGCGCTGGTCGCACTGGCCAACCCCCTGTTGGCCCTCGTGCCGCAGATTCGTGCGTCCACCCGCTTGGCCGATCCGGGCGCGCTGCGCGAGTCCATCGCCCAGGGCCTGCGTGAGTTCGAGGCCCAGGCCCGCGCTCGCAATGTGGCCCCGGAGCGCGTGCTCGCCGCACGCTATGTGCTTTGCACGCTGCTTGACGAAGTCGCCGCGGGAATGCCGTGGGGCGCGTCCGGCCAGTGGGCTCGCCACAGCTTGCTCGCCATGTTCCACAACGAAACCGGCGGCGGCGAGAAAGTCTTCCAGCTGATGGCCAAGCTGGCCGAGAACCCGGGCGCCAACCGCGATCTGCTCGAGCTCATCTATGCGGCCTTGTGCCTCGGCTTCGAAGGCCGCTACCGCGTGGTCGATGGCGGCAAGGCCCAGCTCGAGGCCGTGCGCGAGCGTCTGGCCCAGATCATCAAGCGCGAACGCGGCGGCCATGCACCGGCCCTCGCGCAGAACTGGATGGGTGAAAAGCCCTCCCGTCGTTCCATGCTCACCTGGCTGCCGCTGTGGGTGACAGGCGCCGTGCTCATGCTGCTGCTCGTGGGGCTCTACTGGGGGCTGTCGTGGAAGCTGAGTTCCGGGTCCGACCCGGTGTTCGGCCGCATCCAGGAACTCCGCTTGCTGCCGCCTACGCCGCCGGTCAAGATTCCCGCGGCCAAGCCGCGCCTGGCGCAGTTCCTCATCAGCGAGATCAAGGCCGAGCTGGTGACCGTGCGCGACGAGGTCGACCGCAGCGTCATCACCGTTCGCGGTGACGGCCTTTTCGCCCCGGCCAGTGCCTCGCTCACGGCCGAGCGTGAAGCACTGATGAAACGCATTGCCGAAGCACTCGCCCAGGTGCAAGGCTCGGTGCTCGTCACCGGCCACACCGACAACGTGCGCATCCACACCGCCCAGTTCCCATCCAACTGGCACTTGTCGGAAGAGCGTGCGAAAACCGTGCGCGACATTCTGCTGAGCGACGGCGTGGCCGCCGACCGTGTGCGTTCAGAAGGCCGTGCCGATGGCGAGTCGGTGGCCCCCAACGACACCGCGGCCAACCGGTCGCTGAACCGCCGGGTCGAGATCACCTTGTTCGTGCCGCGCGGCTCTGCCAATGTGGCGGCCGATGCCCCCGCACCCGCCGCCAAAACGACCGCCCCAGGAGCGGGTTCATGAAAAAGATTTTTGGTCTCATCTTCAACCCCTGGACCCTGCTGGCGCTGGGCCTGGTGGCCTTGTCACTCGTCATCTGGATCGTCGGCCCGTTGGTGGCCATCGGTGCGGTCAAGCCGCTGGCCTCGCCCACTTCGCGATGGTTGCTCATCGGCGCCATCGTGCTGCTCATCGTGCTGCGCAAGCTGTGGCAGTTCTGGGGCGCGCGCAAGACCAACGAGAAGGTCGTCAACCAACTGCTGGCCCCTGCAGCAGGCACTTCGCCCGATGCCGCCTCTGCTGAAATCAAGACGCTCGGAGAGCGCTTTGCCAAGGCGCTCGACACCCTCAAGCGCGCCAAGTTCGACCAGGGCCAGTCCGGCATGGCCGGCATGTGGAACGGGCTGTCGTCGCGCGTGGGTAAGCGCTACCTGTACGAGCTGCCGTGGTACGTCATCATCGGCGCGCCGGGTTCGGGCAAGACCACCGCACTCATCAACTCGGGCCTGAATTTCCCGCTCGCCGAGGCCATGGGCGAACACGCCGTGCGCGGTGTGGGCGGCACGCGCAATTGCGATTGGTGGTTCACCGACCAGGCCGTGCTCATCGACACCGCCGGGCGCTACACCACACAAGACAGCGACAAGGCCAACGACAGCAAGGCCTGGGAAGGTTTCCTCGGCCTGCTCAAGAGCAGCCGGCCGCGCCAGCCGCTCAACGGTGTGCTCGTCACGGTGTCGGTCACCGACCTGCTGACCCGCAGCGCGGCCGAACGCGCGCAGCAAGCCGCGACCGTGCGCCTGCGCCTGCAGGAGCTGCACCAGCACCTGGGCATCCGCTTCCCCATCTACCTGCTCGTCACCAAGTGCGACCTGTTGTCGGGTTTCATGGAGACCCTGGGTGATGCAGACAAAGACACACGCGCTGCGCCGTGGGGCATGACCTTCAAGCTCGACAAGTCGCAGCACACCGACCTGTCGGGCTTCGGCGTCGAGTTCGACGCGCTCGAGAAGCGCCTCACCGACGGCCTGATCGACAAGCTCCAGCTCGAGCGCGACCCGGGTCGCCGTGCGCGCATCTACGGCTTCCCGCAGCAGTTCGAAGCCCTGCGTGGTCTGCTCAAGGACTACCTCGACCAGGTCTTCTCGCCATCACAATTCGAAGCCCACCCGCTGTTGCGCGGCGTGTACTTCGTGAGCGGCACGCAAGAAGGCACACCCATCGACCGCATGCTTGGCCGTATTGCGCGCAACTTCCGGCTTGAACGCACGGTGCTGCCGCCCAATCAGTCGAGCGGGCGCAGCTTCTTCCTGGCGCGTCTGCTCAAGGAAGTGGTGTTTGCCGAAAGCGCACTGGCAGGCACCGACCTCAAGTGGGAACGCCGCCGCGGCCTGATGGCCATCGGCGCTTACGTGCTGATTGGTGCGCTTGCGCTCGGCACCGTGGCCGCCTGGGGCGTGAGCTATGTGAAGAACCAGAGCTATGTCGCCACCGTGGGCGGCAGCGTCGACGAGGTCAAGAAACTCTTGCAAGCCACTCCCAACCGCGCGTCGCCCGACGTGATGGTGCTGCTGCCCGCGCTCGAGGCCACGCGCGACCTGGCACGCGCCAGCATCGGCGACTCCGTGCCGCTGTCCCTCGGCTTCGGTCTGTACCAGGGCCGCAAGCTCGACTCCGCTTCGCAGCAGGCCTATCGCCGCATGCTGGTCGACGCCGTGCTGCCGCGCCTGGCGCTCGGCATCGAAGACCGCCTCAAGAACGGCATCGACAACCCGGAGTTGCAGTACGAAGCCCTTAAGGCGTACATCATGCTGTACGACCCCGATCACTTCGATGCCAAGGCCCTCAAGCTGTACGTGCTGGCCGATTGGGAAACCAACCTGCCACGCAGCGTGACGACCGAACAGCGCGCAGCACTCGAGTCGCATCTCGATGCACTGCTGGCCGAAGGCCAGGCCGTGTCTCCGCTGCCGGAAGACAAGGCCCTGGTGGCCCAGACCCGCACGCGGCTGGCGGCCACCACGCTCACCGAGCGTGTGTATCGCCGACTCAAACGCCAGGGTGTCGGTTCGGAGTTCCCCGAGTTCACCATCGCCAAGGCGGCCGGCTCCGGCGCGGCGCTCGTGTTCACGCGGGCCAGCGGCAAACCGCTGACGCAAGGTGTGGCCGGCCTCTTCACCCACGACGGATACCACAAGGGTTTCCAGAAGGAAGTGGAGCGTGTGTCACGCCAGCTGGCCGACGAAGAGGGCTGGGTGCTCGGCTCCACCGACGCGGCTCGGCAAAATACCTTGCGCGAACTCGATGTGCAGCAGCAGCTGTCCGACGAAGTCCGCCGCCTCTACCTCACCGACTACGCACTGACCTGGGAAGAGTTCATCGCCGACATCCGCATGCTGCCCACCAACAGCCTGCCGCAGGCGGTGCAGATGGCACGTGTGCTGTCGGCACCCGATAACCCGCTGGTGCCCTTGCTCAAGGCCCTGGCCCGCGAGACCACGCTCGCCGACAGCACCGACGTCACCACCAAGGTGGAGACCAAGGCGCGCGACGCCGTTCAGCGTTCGCGTGAAGAGCTGTTGCGCCTGCTGGGCAACCAGACCCAGGCCTCGCCGCTGCCACCGGGTGCGCGCATCGAAAGCTTGGTCGACGACCGCTTCGTGGCCTTGCGCCAGCTGGTGACGTCGGGCCCCGACAAAGGCCCGCCGCCGGTGGAGAAGACCATCGGCCTGATCGGCGAGGTCTACACGCTGCTCACAGCGTCCGACACCGCGGTGAAGGGCGGCAATGTGCCGCCGCCGTCCGACGTGCCCAACAAGGTGAAGGGCGAAGCGGCTCGCCTGCCCGAGCCGGTGCGTTCGCTGCTCAACACCTTGTCGGTGAGCGGCACCAAGGCGGCACTCGGCATCACGAAAGACAACCTCAGCCGCGCACTCACGGCCGAGGTGGGCGACTTCTGCCGTCAGGCCATCGGCGGGCGCTATCCGTTCGAGCGCAACTCCGCGCGCGACGTGACCCAGGAAGACTTCGCCCGCGTGTTCGCGCCGGGCGGTCTCTTCGATGCCTACTTCCAGAAGAACCTCGCCAACCTGGTCAATACCTCGACCAAGCCTTGGACCTTCCGCTCGATCGACGGCGCGTCGATGGGTGACAGCGCCACGCTCGTGCAGTTCCAGAACGCGGCGGTCATTCGCGACACGTTCTTCCGAGCCGGCGGCACCACGCCGGGCCTGCGCCTGGAGTTCAAGCCCATGGAGATGGACGCGAGCATCACGCAGTTCACGCTCGACATCGACGGCCAGATCGTGAAGTACGCGCATGGTCCGCAGATTCCGACTGCAGTGGCTTGGCCGGGTCCGCGGGGCACGGGGCAGGTGCGCGTGGCGCTCACGCCGGTGTCGACCACGGGCGGTTTGTCGGGGTCGGTCAATGAAGGGCCGTGGGCGCTGTTCCGCCTGTTCGACAAGCAACTGATCGAAGGGGCTGGCGCCCCCGAGCGCTTCAAGACCACCTTCACCATTGACGGCCGCAAGACGATTTTCCTGGTCTCGGCCAGCAGCGTGCACAACCCCTTCCGGTTGCGCGAACTCGACAACTTCGTCTGTCCGGGCAAACTGTGATCGACCCGGACCGCACCGTGCCCGGCGCTACCATCAGTGGCTTCGGAGACCTGTTCGCCACGCCGACCACCGGTGCGGCGGGCTGGTTCGGCAAGATGCCGCTGATGGGCGATTTCGCCCAGCGCCGCTTGCCCACCGGCTTCGTGGAGTCCTGCGATGCCTGGCTGTCTGCCGGCATGCAGACCAGTCGCCAGCAGTTGGGCGACAGCTGGCTCGACGTGTACCTCACCGGGCCCATCTGGCGCTTCGGCTGGGCGCCGGGGGTCATCGACACCCAGTGGTGGTTCGGCACGCTGATGCCGAGCGTCGACAACGTGGGCCGCTACTTTCCGCTCGTGGTGGCACGCAGCGCCGCCGTGGCGCCCGAGTCGGCCCGTGCCTTGCAAGGCCTGTCCGACTGGTACTCCCGCGTGGCCGCGGCGTCGCTCGACACCTTGCGCCCAGGCGCTTCGCTCGAGGCATTCGAGGCGGCGCTGGCGGCAGCGCCTGCGCCCATCGACGAGTTGCCCGAGCGGCGCCCGGAGATCGAGTACCTGCCTGGCCGCGAGCGCTACCAGCTCGGCGGCTCGGCCAGCTTGGCACAATGGGCTGCGGGCATGGGCCTGCGCGACGCCATGCTGCGCTGCGCCGGCCACAGCCTGTGGTGGCCCGACCATGCCACCTCGCCCGACACAAGCCTCAGCTTCTGCAACGGCCTTCCCGATCCCGAACACTTCTCGCTCCTGCTCGAAGGCCGGTGGTGAACCCTCCACCGAAGCGTCAACCGAAGTGTCAACTGCATGACCCCTCATGAGCGATTTCCCTGACTCCGCGCCCACGCCCGACAACCTCGTACGCAACGAGGGCGCACCGCCGCCCACGGACGACAAGACCCAGGTGCTCGGAGCCAGTGAGAACTTCGTTCCCTCCAACAGCCTGGGCGAGAACCCATTGCCTATCGGCCATGTGCTCCAGGAGTACGTGATCGAGGGGCTCATCGGGGAAGGTGGCTTCGGCATCGTCTACCTTGCCCGCGACACCCAGCTCGGCCGTGTGGTCGCGCTGAAGGAGTACATGCCGTCGTCGCTGGCGGCGCGGGGCCACAACGCGCAGGTCTCGGTCCGCTCCGAGCGGCAGCGCGAGACGTTCGAGCTCGGCCGCCGCAGCTTCGTGAACGAAGCGCAGCTGCTGGCCTCGTTCGACCAGCCTTCGCTGGTGAAGGTGTACCGTTTCTGGGAGCAGAACGGCACGGCCTACATGGTGATGCCCTTCTACGAAGGCCCGACTTTCAAGCAGTGGCTGAGCGAACACGGCTCGCCCAACGAGGCGTGGCTGCTGTCCATGCTGGCGCCGCTGCTTGATGCACTCGAGTGGATGCACCACAGCCATTGTTTCCACCGCGACATCGCACCCGACAACATACTGCTGCTCAAGCAGCCGCCCCGCCAGCGCGACATGGCCCCCGGCGTGCGTCCGGTGCTGCTCGACTTCGGCGCGGCCCGCCGCGTGATCGGTGACGCCACGCAGGCGCTCACGGTGATCCTGAAGCCGGGCTATGCGCCGGTGGAGCAGTACGCCGAGTCGTCTTCGATGAAGCAGGGCGCGTGGACCGACGTCTACGCGTTGTGCGCCGTGCTGTACGCGGCCGTCACGGGCAGGGCGCCGCAGGCCTCGGTGAGCCGCATCGTCACCGATGAACTCGTGCCTGCCGTCGAGGCCGGCGCGGGCCGCTACTCGCCGGGCTTTCTGGCCGCCATCGATGCGGGCCTGGCCATCCGGCCAAGCGACCGTCCACAAGACATGCCCTCGTTCCGCGCGCTCATAGCAGAGGCGATGCCGGCGATCGAACGCCGTGCGCCGCGTCCGCCGTCCGAGGGCCAGCGTGCATCGGCCCCCGTGCCGCTGGACGACGCCTCGGCCCGCACCCAGGTGTTCGATCCCACCGTGGCCGTGGCTCACGTTCCTCCTGTGCAGACGGTGACCGCCACCACAACGGCTTCGGCGCCCAGCACCGCCCCTGCGCCGCTGACTGGCGCGACCGTCGAGCGCACGCCGCGCACCGTGTTCGCGCCCATTCCACCCAGAGACCCAGCTTACGAGTCGGCGCGCAGTGACGGGTACGAGCCACCTGTGCCTTCGGGCCGGGGCAAGCTCGTGGCCGCAGGCGGTGTGGCCGCTTTGCTGGTGGCCGGTGGTGCGTGGTGGGCCATGGCGGGCCGGCCGTCACCTGACACGTCTCTCGCGGGGCCTGCGGCTCAGGCGTCGGCTCCGGCCGCGTCTGCCGCCGTGGCGGCTCCGCCTGCGGCCAGCGTGGCCCCCGTGCCTGCGAGCCAGGCGGTGCTGGCACCCACGCCACCGCTGCCAGCACCGGCCGTGCCCTTCACACTCGTCGGCGCGTTGGAAGACATCGTCCGCCACGCCGACCCGCTGCTCAGCGTCAATGTGCTGGCCGACAAGTCGCGCCTCACCATCGGCAGCGACCGCCTGCAGTTCCGCGTGAAGTCGTCGCAGTCGGGCTACCTGTATGTGTTCCTTGCCGGTACCGACAAGTCGCACTTCTACCTGCTGTTCCCCAATCAGATCGACAAGAACAACCAGATCACCGCCAACCAGGAGGTGCTGCTGCCGCGCAAGAGCTGGGCCATCACGGCCGGTGGCCCTGCCGGCAGCAACCACATCGTCACGCTGGTCTCACGCCACCCGCGCGATTTCAACACGGCCGGCCTGCAAGGCGCAGGCGCCGAGATTCCGGAGTTCGACCTGGCCCGTGCCGAACAGCTCTGGGTGTCTCGCGCCCCGGGCACCAGTCCTTTCGTGGGACAGCCCGTGTGCGATGCGGGCGCCCTGTGTGATGCCAGTTACGGCGCCACGCTGCTCGAGGTCGAAGAGGTGGCCAAGGGCAAGGGCGGGCGATAGCGCGAGGGACGGGGCAGCGGCCCATGTGCCCGTCCTGCCCCCCTAGGAGCCTGTCGGACTTGGAAAGCGTCGGCTGCAAATCGACCGCAGGGGTCCATTTTTCTCCGTCTTTTTGTCCCATAGCGGGGCTATGGGCCTGCAAATCCGGCAAAAACTGTCCTCGCTGGGGCCGATTTTCGCTTTCGACGTTCCAAGTCCGACAGGCTCCTAGAATCAGACCCATCTCTGCTTGCGCAGCCCGCTGCGCCCCACGCCGCCATGGACACCCGCGCCTCCGTCATCCGCCCCCGCCTTCAACGTGTGCAGCAGGTGCTGCAGCAGCACGGGCTGGCCGCGGTGCTGGTGCCGTCGAGCGACCCGCATCTGTCGGAGTACCTGCCCGAGCGCTGGCAGGGACGGCAGTGGCTGTCGGGCTTCACGGGGTCGATGGCCACGCTGATCGTCACGCAGACCGGCGCCGCCTTGTTCGCCGACAGCCGCTACTGGGTGCAGGCCGAGGCCGAGCTCGCCGGCACCGGCATCGCCCTCGTCAAGATCGCGACGGGCGCGGCCACGCACCATGTCGACTGGCTGCTCGCGCAGCTGCGCCCGGGCGACACGCTGGGCGTGGACGGCACAGTGCTGGGGCTGTCTGCGGCCCACTACCTGCAAGCGCGGCTCGACACCGCCGGCATCGGGCTGCGCACCGACATCGACCTGCTCGCCGAAGCCTGGCCCGAGCGGCCCGGCCTGCCGCTGGCGCCGGTCTACGAACACCTTGCGCCGCAAGCCCCGCTGCCGCGTGCCGCCAAGGTGGCGCAGGTGCGCGAGGCCATGGCGCGCCACGGTGCGAATCGCCACTTCATCTCCACGGTCGACGACATCGCCTGGCTCTTCAACCTGCGCGGCGCCGACGTCACCTACAACCCGGTGTTCCTCGCCCACGCGCTGGTCGACGCAGCGGGTGCCACGCTGTTCGTGGCCGATGGCAAGGTGCCGGCGGCAGTGGCCGCGGCCCTGCTGGCAGACGGTGTGACGCTCGCCTCGTATGCGTCGGCCGGTCCGGCCCTGCAAGCCTTGACGGCAGCAGACACGTTGCTCGTCGACCCCCGCCGCATCACGCTCGGCCTGCGCCAGCAGGTGGGTGCCCAAGCGCGCGTGATCGAAGCCATCAACCCGAGCACCTTGTTCAAGAGCCGCAAGAGCGACGCCGAAGCCGCGCATGTGCGCGAGGCCATGGCGCAGGACGGCGCCGCCATGTGCGAGTTCTACGCTTGGTTCGAACAGGCCCAGCCGCGCGAGCGCCTCACCGAGCTGAGCGTGGACGAGCAATTGAGCGCCGCCCGTGCGCGCCGCCCGGGTTTCGTGGGCCTGAGCTTTCCCACCATTGCCGGCTTCAACGCCAACGGTGCCATGCCGCACTACCGTGCCACGGCCGAGTCGCACGCGGCCATCGAAGGCAACGGCCTGCTGCTGATCGACTCAGGCGGGCAGTACCTCGGCGGCACCACCGACATCACCCGCGTCTGGCCCATCGGCCAGGTGTCCGATGCCCAGCGCCGAGACTACACGCTGGTGCTCAAGGGCACACTGGCACTGAGCCGCACGCGCTTTCCACGAGGCACCTTGTCACCCATGGTGGACGCCATCGCCCGCGCGCCGCTGTGGGAGCACGGAATCGACTTCGGCCACGGCACCGGCCACGGCGTGGGCTACTTCCTCAACGTGCACGAAGGCCCGCAAAGCATCTCGAAGGCGATCCCCGAGCCGCACATGGCCATGGAGCCCGGCATGATCACCAGCATCGAGCCGGGGCTCTATCGGCCCGGCCAATGGGGAATCCGCATCGAGAACCTCGTGCTCAACGTGGCGGCCCACACCACCGAGGGCGACACCTTCGGGGAGTTCCTCGAATTCGAAACGCTCACGCTGTGCCCGATCGACACCCGCTGCATCGACCTCTCCCTGCTGCGTGCCGACGAACGCGCGTGGCTCAACGGCTATCACGCCACGGTGCGGGCGCGGCTCTCACCGCTGGTCAGCGGCGATGCACTGGCCTGGCTGATGACGCGCACCGAGGCGATTTGATCTGATCTGATCTGATCCGAAGCCGGGCCGCCGCCAGGCTCAGGCGCCGAGCTTCACCGTCACCACCAGGGTTGCATCCGCGGTGCGAGTGTCAGCCGTTCTCCCGCCCTTCACTGGCCGAGAATGAACTTGACCACTTGCTTGCGCGTGCCGCCATCGTTGTCGAACCCACCATGGCTGGTGCTCGCACTCACCGGCCCGGGTGCGAGCCAGGTCGAGGTGTTGGGCAAGGTCTTCGCATAATCGTCGAAGAACTTCTGCATGCCGAGGATGGGCGTATGCTGCCCGCCTTCGAACGACTGGCTCACGAGGTACAGCAGCGAACGGCGGTACGGGCCGCAGGTGTTGTCGTCCTGCTCGGCCTGCTCGGTCAGGTAGAACTGCTGGAAGCGTTTGACAGCGCCGCTCTCCATGTGCGGCTTCACCAGGCGGTCGAAGGTGTCGACCTTCACGGCAGGCGCCATGAAGCTCACCGACTCGAAGGTCATGCCCTCTTTGGTCAGCCGATCGATCATGAAGCTCGCCACGATGCTGCCCGCCGAATGGCCGACGAAGTGCATGCGGATCTTCTTGTTGGCCACGCCGTGTTTGAAGTGGCGGTACAGCAGCACGCCGCCGGCCTGCTCGTCATCTGCCACGCCGGGCCTGTACTGGCTCATGGCATCGGCGTTCTGCTTCATCTCGCCCCAGATCATGGTGCCGGGCTTGGACATCGCACGTTCGAGGCGCTCGTTCCACCAGGTCTCGAGCGAGAACCCGCCACCGGTGGTGCGAGGCACGTTGCGGATGGCGTCTTCGATGCAGTTCAGCGCGGTTGAAAAGAAACCCGTCTCCCACATCAGGAAGATGGGAAAGATCTTCTTGTCGTAGAGCAGTGGAATCCACTGCGCGGCAATGTCGGCCGCGTCTGACTCGCCCACCAGCCCGCCGTGCGCATAGATGCAGACATCGACCACGTCGTCCTCGAGCTTCCAGCGCTTGCGCGCCTCGGCCAGTTGCACATCGACGATGGCACGCACGTCGTCAGGCTGGGTGCGGAACACGCCGCTGTTGCTGAGTGCGCCGTTGTTGCCCATGTTGACGATGAAGGGCGAGATTTCGCGGTTGCGCAGCACCTCGCTCTGCGCGAGCGCCACACGGCCCGAGCGGTCGCGGCGCAGCGAAATGGCCTTGGAGATGGAGGTGTGTTCCTGCGTCACCACGCCGAGCTGGGCCACCCAGCAGTCCATCGCGTTCTGCAGCCAGTCTTCGTAGGTGAGGATGGCGTAGCCGTGTGAACCCCACTCCGGCCCCCAGGAGTTCTGAACCAGGAAGCCCCGCTCGTTGTAGCCGACCAGCGCGAACGCATGCCCCGGGTGGGCGGCCTTGCCGCCGAGCAGCGGGATCTCCCAGATGCCCTTGAAACTCGTGGGCTGCTTCTTGAGCGTGGGCTGGTTGATGCCTTCGTCCCAGCCGCCGTGGCAGCCGACGCTGGCAAACAGCACACCCACTTCGTTGAGCGCGGCATGCATGTCGGTGATGCTTTTGGGATCGAGTCGGTAGTAGGCGCCGAGCGGGCGCTTCACGGCATCGAACCACCAGTCGTCTTCGAGGTTCTTGCTGACCGCGGGCATGCCAAGGGCAGGAAAGTAATCGTCACGGCAGGCGCCGTGTTTGAACCAGCCCTTCAGTGCGCCGCGCAGGCTGGAGCCTGCGTCTTCATCGGAGCCCGGGAATTCGTCATAGCGCCGCGCCATCGAGTACAGCATGTACGGCGAAATGGATGGATCGGGTTCGCGACCCGATTCGCGCAGCAGGTGCTCGGCGACCAGCGCCAAGGCAAAACCGGTGCAGGCATTGGTGCTGCCCTGATGGCGCACACGCAGACCGGTCGACGGGAACTTGGTGGGCGCAGGTGCACGGCCGACGTTGGGCCGGAAGGCTCGGTCTCGATGGTCCAGTGCGTCAGGACGCGCCACCCGCATGAACAGCTCGGTCTTGGCCGGCGCCTTGCCAGCTTTGGCGGGCTTGGCTGGCTTGCTGGCCGACGCGGTCGGCTTGCTCGAGGACTTGGACGCCACCGCCTTCTTCACCGGTTTGGCCTTCGGCTTTGCAGCAGCCGCGCTTGCTGCCTTGGAGGGGGATGCCGTCTTCGTGCCCTTCGCGGGCTTCTTCGTGCTGAGCATGGTGTCTCCTGTGCAGGGGGGCATTGGCGCTCACGGGGACCGACGCGTCAATCGGGGCCATCCCCTGCGCGCCGAGCCATCGCCGTGAGCAAGAGGATTGAACCGCGGGGGACGGCAAGCACCAAGCACCCGTTGGAGGGGCTGCCCCCACAGAGGGAGGAGCGATTCACTCAGCCATGTTCAACCACAAAGCGCTGAATTAGGTGAAGGGCGTAACGAATCGCATGTGCTCGCTGAGCCAAGCAGGAACAAGGGGAAGAGAGCGTGCGCCGTATTGCCCATGACAAAAATCGAGGAATGGCTTGAGGCGCGAGGTGACCACGCAACGTCAGGCGTGCTTCAGGCAATGGCGGCTTCAAGAGTGGACTGAGAGGGTTTACCCCAGGAGGTATTAACCCGTCATTTTTCGCAATCGCGCACAAGACTGCATCTATGGGCAATACCTCCGCGGGCGCCCTTGACAGAATCCATCCATCGCAGATCGACCCGCCTAAGCGCAACAGCCAAAAACCAAACCTCACCTTTAATTTTCTAAATCATCTTGAGAAATACCATGATAAAAATAATCTATGCCGCCCTCGTCACACTGGCATCGGCCTTCACCGCCACATCTGCGCAAGCAGCCGCGAACTACGCACAAACGAAATACCCCATCGTGCTGGCACATGGATGGATGGCGATTCAATTCAACGGCATTGCCGAAGCCTTGCGTGCTGACGGTGCAAAGGTATTTATCACGCAAACTTCGTCTCAAAATTCTGCAGAAGTTCGGGGCGAACAACTGGTGAAGCAAATCCGCGCCATTTTGGCCGTCACCGGTGCCGAGAAGGTCAACATCATCGCCCACAGTCAAGGTACCCAAGACAGCCGATACGCGGCATCGGTCCTGCCCAATCAGGTGGCTTCGATCACGGCGGTGGCGGGGATGGTCAAAGGCTCCTTGATCGCCGATGGCCTGGGGCAGACCGACGGTACACCGCTGGGCGATGTGCTGGCATCCGTCTTCGAGGCGATTGGCAAGTTGAGCGCTTATGGTCATGGCGACCCATCCTTGCCGCAAAGTGCGGTGGGCGCTCTGCACTCCATGACCACAGCTGGCGCGAATGCATTCAACATGCGTCATCCAGCTGGGGTGCCGACTTCAGCATGCGGCCAAGGCGCCGCAGTTGTGAATGGCATTCGCTACTACTCGTGGACCGGTTCAAAGAAAGTAACGAACGTCTTCGATCCCTCCGACTACTTACTTGGCATCACCGGCTCACTCTACGGTTCCGCGCCAAACGATGGCCTTGTTGGTGCATGCAGCGCACATTTAGGAAATGTGATCCGCGACAACTACCCGTTAAACCATTTGGATCAAATCAATCAGCTATTTGGCCTGGGAAACATATTCATCAACGTGAAATCACTGTACCGACAACACGCCAATCGACTGAAACTTTCTGGCCTGTAAACGAAATATCGACAGAGACTCATGAGCATTAAAATATCACGAGAGGAAATAGTATGGTGCTCTTTCGTTTTGATCTGCGTGATTGGGCTGACCATCCCGCATGATTCGCCTTCACCCCAGTTTCTCGACACTGCTCGCCATAAAGGCCTTCGGATCGAAAATCAGGAAATCGCCTCCCCGCAGGCCAACCTCCCGATCCCCTCACCCAGGTTTGTCACGGGTACCGAGTTACTTCCTGCATCCCTACGCGACACCGATGTTGCAGGCGGTCTCGAGGAAGACATCCATGGGAATCTTCGGATCACACCAGGCGTCCGAAGCGTTTTCGACTATTTCCTCTCCGCGGAAGGTGAGGAGCCAACGCAAGTTCTTTCTGAACGCATTCGTACCTATATTCGTTCGCAACTGAAGGAACGATCAGCTTCGCAAGCCATCGAGTTGTTTACGCAATACATGGCCTACAAAGACCGACTGCTGTCCACTGTGGTGGGGCAGTCCGGACAAACCCTGGCCGAAGTTAAAGCTCGGAGAGACGCAACGCATCAACTTCGACGTGCGAGTTTCCACCCTGACGTCTATGAGGCCTTTTTCGGTTACGAAGAGCTGACCGATCGGTATGAAATCGAACGGCACGAAGTACTGCGAGATGCTTCTTTGTCACCAGAAGCGAAAGCAGAAAAATTGATCGCCGCACGCGAAAAACTGACTCCAGCAGTGCGCGAATCCATGAATGCGTCGGAAGTGGTGTTTGATCTCACGAAAATCGCGACAAAGCTGAGCCAGCAAGATGGCGCTCCACAAGAACTACGTGCTGCGCGTGAAGCCCTCGTCGGTATTGAAGCGACTGCGAGGCTAGAAGCGATGGATCGGGAAGATCTTGCATGGCAGCGGACGACGGACTCGTATCTCGCCATGCGGGACGCGATTCGCAGTGACACGACGCTGTCCAAAGCGATGAGAAATAAGAATTTGGAACGGATTCGCGCAGGCTTCACTGAGGGAGAGCTCGTTCGCATTTTCACCCTCGAGTCGATTCACGATGCAAAAGTACGAGCACCCGGATCCGATCCAAACTGACGCTTTCATTGAGAGGCCCCTCGCAGGGCCAGAAGAAATATCAATAAATCAGATATCTAAAAACACCTGATGCCTGCATTAATTTCGCAGCACCCACAAGTTTGTCATGA
>JBEGTX010000066.1:0-7655 GCA_041179165.1 Pseudomonadota bacterium
TGGTTTTTTCGTAGTCGGTGCCGTCATCGACCAGGTACTTGATCTTGTACTTGCCGATCTCGACCGTGTCGTTGTGCGTCAGCAGCTGCTTCTTGACGGCCTTGCCGTTGATGTAGGTGCCGTTGGTGCTGTTGAGGTCTTCGATGAAGACGTCGGAACCCACCATCTGCAACACACCGTGCTCGCCGCTGACAGCGAGGTTGTCGATGACGATGTCGTTGTAGGGCCGGCGGCCGAGGGTCGTCTTGTCCTTGGTGATTTGCACTTCCTTGATCACCACACCGTCGAGCGATACGACCAACTTGCCCATGCTTGACTCCGAGTCTCTCTGATTTTTGAATGGTCGGCCCTGAGGAATACCGGGGCCAGACGTGTCATTGTTTGTCGATAGCTTAACTGTGTTGATCAGCGCCTGAAGGGCCACCAGGAGCGGGTGGCCGTACTTTGCCCCCGAACCCGCACGAGGACCACCGCAATATTATCCTTGCCGCCTGCGTCGTTGGCGGCATCGATGAGGGCCGCGCCCGCGGCTTCGGTCGTGTCATGGGCCTGCAGAACCAGGGCAATGCTGTTGTCGTCGAGCATGTCGGACAGGCCATCAGAACACAGAATGTAGAGATCGCCCGGTAACACGTCGTGCAGATGCGTTTCGAGCAGCACAGTGTCTTCGACACCCACTGCGCGCGTGACCAGGTTCTTGTTGGCCGAAAACGCCGCCTGCTCGGGGGTGATGAGCCCGGCGTCGATCTGCTCCTGCAGCAGCGAGTGATCGTGGGTGATCTGCACCAGGCGCCCTGCGCGGAAGCGGTAGCCCCGGGAGTCGCCCACATGGCCCATGAGCAAGCGCCCCTCGCGGAATGCGCCGACCACGAGCGTCGTGCCCATGCCTGCGTACTGCGGATTCGAGTTGGCGGCGTTGAAGATGGCGCGGTTGGCGTTGTCGACGCAGATGTCCATCGCACGGCGGACGTCGTTGTCGGACGCGCTGTCGGAGGCTTCTTCAAGCCAGCGGCCGAGTTCGGTCTTGATGAAGGAGGTGGCCATGCCGCTGGCGACTTCGCCGGCGTTGTAGCCGCCCATGCCGTCGGCCAACACCACCAACGACGAAGCTTCGTGGATGGCTACGGAGTCTTCATTGTTGTTTCGCGCCCGGCCGGTGTCCGTGGCACTGAAGAACTCTAGCGTCATGGAGGGAGCGGTGGCAGGGGCGTTCATCGAACCTTGTGGACAGATCAGAGGTTTCAATTGTGCCCCGGATCGGGACGGATAAATTTGACCGTTGCTTCGAAACCGCTGGAATTGGGGGGTGTTTCACCCGAGGAAGGGGCGACCGACCCTTCAGCAGGCAACAAAGTCAGCGTGGCGAACAGGTCTGCGGCCATCGCGTTGCCGTCGGCGTATCGAACCTCGGGGCGTTTGTCGAGCGCCAGAGCGATGGCCTTGGCCAGCGCCTCAGGCACGTCAGGGCGCCAGTTGCGCACATCGGGCGCCGTCTGGTTGGCAATTTCGTACATGAGCGCGGCCATGGAGTCAGCCCGATGGGGCAAATGCCCGGTGATCAGCTGGAACAGCATGACACCGAGCGAATAGAGGTCGCTCCGGCCGTCGACACGGCGCCCGGCCATCTGCTCCGGGGACATGAAAGACGGCGTGCCGAGCACCATGCCCGTTCGGGTGCGGCTGGCGTCAGCGATTCGCGCGATGCCGAAGTCGGTGACCTTGACCGTGTCGGTGGCCAGGTCGACCATCACGTTGGCGGGTTTGATGTCGCGGTGCACGACCCCCTGGCTGTGCGCATAGGCAAGTGCTTCGGCCACACGCGCCCCGATGCGAACAATCACGGCCAACGGCAGCAGATTGTTCTGCGTGTGCCGTTGCAGGTCGGTCCCTTTGAGGAACTCCATGGCGATGTAGGCGAGGTCCTGGTCTTCACCGGCATCGAAGATCGTGACGATGTCGGGGTGCTGCAGGCGCCCGGCTGTTTCGGCTTCGCGGAAGAAGCGCTGGCGTGTTTCAGTGAGTTCAGCCCCGTGGAACTCTTTGCTGAGGGCCATGGTCTTGATGGCGACCGCGCGGCCGATCTTGGGGTCGCGACCCAGGTAGACCGTGCCCATGGAGCCCCGCCCCAATTCGCTTTCGATGCGGTAACGGCCGAGCGTGGATTTGACGGCCGAGGCGCCCGCCGTGGCTGCAGTTCGCACGGGCGCTGCGCCGACCTTGGGCAGCGCAGCAGGCGGTTTGGCCCGCACAGGTCGGCGGGCCGACCACCATCCCAAGTGCCCTGCCGCCAGCGCCAAGGCACCGGCGAGCAAAGGCCACCCGAAGGGCGAAGGTGACAGTGCTCCTGCTGCAGCCAGGGTCGACACGAGGCCCAGGCTGATCCAGGTGCCGGCTGCGCCGGGCCAGCTTGGCAACACCCAAAGCACCTGGGCTGCGGCCAGGCAAGCGGCCACCACGATCAGCAATGCGGCGGACAGGAAGTCGGGGGAAAGTGGCGTCATGGGTGAACCACAGCCCTGCGAGAAGGCGAGCCCAAGGCGCACGGCGATTCGCCTGTCACCGTGCGGGTGGCAACGCTGCTCGAGCCTGAGCGCGGCCACGTGGACCCGCGGCATGAACGGCCGTGGGCGGCGCGCGGCGCGACAGGCCGGCAGACTGGGAGGTGAGGATACTCAAGCGAGCTCATTCAGAGCACGTTAGCACAAGCCCCGGCGCTTGTAACAGAGCGGATGCGCTGAAAAAACAGGGGTGTTCCGGGCTTGGGCCCATCGCCTGTGCAGCAGAGACAAGGCCGGTGTGGCGGTGCCAGCCACACGCTGGGGTCAGTCGCCCAAAGCGAAAATCGCCCCCAGGCCGGTGGTGAGGAACAACGGAAACCATCCGCGTGACACCTGCGTCTCAGGCTGGTGGCTGGCCTCGAGGGGCTCTGGGGTGCGGCCCAGGTGTGGGCGCCGGGCATCGACCAGTTGCACCGCGCCGTAGCGGGTTTTCAGCTGGGTCGAGATGTGGACCAGCGACTTCTGCGCCACCACCCGCTCCACGCCTGCAGCGCCTTCGAAGCGCACCTGCTGCTCGACCTCTTGAAGGAGGTCGCGGCTCCAGCGCTCGATCCAATGGCGGCGGCCGGATTGCGACACCCAACGGCCGATGTGGCGCGACAGCATGGGCGGACAAGCCACCAGCACCCACTGCACAGACGCTTGACCCGGTCGCAGCGACTTCAACGCAGCCTGCGCATGGGCGGCATCGTTGACGAACAAGGCAATGGTGGTCTGAGCGGTCATCGAGGTACTCCTGCCGCACTCGCGGCCGGTCGAGCATAAGCGTTCGCACTGCGGCGCACCACGTCTGGCGTGTCGGGACTTCCCCTGTCTCACAGGCGACATGCTGGACCCTCTGGCCCGCAGAAACGAAAACAGCGCGTCGAAACGCGCTGTACAGAACCCGGTCCACTGACTCCGGCCGAGGCCGGAGCGTGGGGACAGGCACCGCAGCCTGTTAGAGCAGACCCTTCAGCAGCTTGGCCATTTCGGACGGGTTGCGCGTGACGGTGAAACCGCAGGCTTCCATCACTTCGAGCTTGGCATCGGCCGTGTCGGCACCGCCGGAGATCAGCGCACCCGCGTGGCCCATGCGCTTGCCCGGAGGCGCGGTGACGCCCGCGATGAAACCGACGATCGGCTTCTTCATGTTGGCTTGGCACCAGAGTGCTGCCTCGGCTTCATCGGGGCCGCCGATTTCGCCGATCATGATGACGGCGTCGGTGTCGGGATCGTCATTGAACAGGCGCATCACGTCGATGTGCTTGAGGCCGTTGATGGGGTCGCCACCAATGCCGACAGCGCTCGATTGGCCGAGACCGATTTCGGTCAGCTGAGCCACGGCTTCGTAGGTCAGCGTGCCGGAGCGGCTCACGACACCAATGCGGCCCTTGCGGTGGATGTGGCCGGGCATGATGCCGATCTTGATTTCATCGGGGGTGATGAGACCAGGGCAATTAGGGCCCAGCAGAAGGGTCTTCTTGCCGCCAGCGGCTTCCTTGGCCTTCATGCGGTTGCGAAGTTCCAGCATGTCGCGGACAGGAATGCCTTCGGTGATGCAGATGGCCAGGTCGAGGTCGGCCTCGACGGCTTCCCAGATGGCAGCGGCAGCGCCCGAGGGCGGCACGTAGATGACGCTCACGGTCGCGCCGGTGTTCTTGGCTGCTTCGGTGACGTTGGCAAAAATGGGAATACCTTCGAAGTCTTCGCCAGCCTTCTTGGGGTTCACGCCGGCCACGAACGCGGCCTTGCCGTTCGCGTAGTCACGGCACATGCGGGTGTGGAACTGGCCCGTCTTGCCGGTGATGCCTTGGGTGATGACCTTGGTGTTTTTGTCGATCAGAATGCTCATGGTATTTTCCTTTTGGCCTGAGGCGCTCAGTTCTTCAGCGCGGCCATGACAGCTTTTGCGGCATCGGCCATGGATTCGGCCGTGATGATGGGCAGACCGGAGTCGGCGAGCATCTTCTTGCCCAGGTCTTCGTTGGTGCCCTTCATGCGCACGACGAGCGGCACGTTCAGATTGACGGCCTTGCAGGCTGCGATGACGCCTTCGGCGATGGTGTCGCAACGCATGATGCCGCCAAAGATGTTGACAAGAATGGCCTTGACCTTCGGGTTGCCCAGCATGATCTTGAAGGCTTCGGTGACCTTCTCGGCAGTGGCACCGCCGCCCACGTCCAGGAAGTTGGCCGGCTCGCCGCCGAACAGCTTGATGGTGTCCATGGTGGCCATGGCCAGACCGGCACCGTTCACCAAACAGCCGATGTTGCCGTCGAGCTGGATGTAGGCGAGGTCGAACTTGCTGGCTTCAATTTCAGCCGGGTCTTCTTCGTCGAGGTCGCGGTAGGCCACGATTTCAGGGTGACGGAACAGCGCATTGCTGTCGAAGTTGAACTTCGCGTCGAGCGCCTTGATGTTGCCGTTGCCTTCGAGAATCAGTGGGTTGATTTCAGCGAGCGAGCAGTCGGTTTCCATGTAGCACTGATAGAGCTTGCGGAAGACGTCGATCGCCTGGGCCTGGCTGGCCGCAGGAACACCGATGCCGGCGGCCAGCTCCAGGCCCTGTGCGTCGGTCAGGCCGAGCGCGGGGTCCACAAACACCTTCAGGATCTTCTCTGGCGTGGCGTGGGCCACCTCTTCGATGTCCATGCCGCCTTCGCTGCTGGCCATCAAGGCGACCTTCTGCGTGCCCCGGTCAGTGACCGCCGCAACGTAGTATTCCTTCTTGATGTCGGCGCCTTCTTCGATCAGCAGGCGGCGCACCTTCTGGCCTTCAGGGCCGGTCTGGTGGGTCTTGAGCTGCATGCCCAGGATTTCGCCCGACAGTTGCTTGACCTCATCGAGCGAGCGGGCGAGCTTCACGCCCCCGCCCTTGCCGCGACCACCAGCGTGGATCTGAGCCTTCACCACCCAGATGGCGCCGCCCAGTTTTTGCGCTGCGTCAGTGGCTTCCTGGATGCTGAAAGCGGGGTAGCCGCGTGGCACGGGAACGCCGAATTGGCGAAGGATTTCCTTGCCTTGGTACTCATGGATTTTCATCGCAGACTCTCTTGCTCTGGTTCGGTGGAACGGGGGGAGGGGCTCGGCAGTTGCCGGGAAAAAGAAATCGACATCGAAAAATGGGTGCGCTGCGGGATCACGATGCCGATGGCACGGGAAGAGGCAGACATCGGTGCAGCACCAGTTCGGCGCGAATGCAGCGCTTCTGAAGCAAGAAGCGGGCTCGCGCGGAAAGCCTGTGCACCTGCCTGCGTCACGGTGGGTCGGAGGCGCACAGCCGCCCGCGCGCCTGAAGGCACGGAGCCTTGCAGGGCAAGGCGGCGGCCGCAGGGTGATGCGAGCCGGGTGGAGGCAGCAGAAGGCTGGGCCATCAGAACTGGTTTTTGGAGAATCGGCCTGGTCGACCTGCTCGCTTGCGGCGCACGAGGTCGATGAGGAAGGCGCGCGCAATATAGCATTTTGGACCGCACCAAAACAGGGTTGAACCCGAAGCCTCCCAGCCCCACAGCGGTGCTCAGTCGTCCTCATGAAGGTGCATGATCCGGCGCACGACCTCGCCGGAGAAGCCCCTGGCGGCCATGAATCGGAGCTGGCGACCCCGCTCAGCCAAGTCTGCCGGGGGCTGCCCGAACTTGCGCTGCCACACGGCCCTTGCCCGATCGAACTCAGTGTCTTTCAGGGCCTTCAACTCGTCGGGTGACAAGGAAACGCCATGCTGGGCCAGCTCTTGGCGGATGCGCTGCATTCCGAATCGTGGCGCCCGCGCATTCACGCGGCTTTCGACAAACCGGGATGCGCTGAAGAAGCCTTTGCCTTCGAGCCAGTCGATCACGGCGTCGACCTGGGCGACGAGATCTGGGGCCTTGTCGCTCTCGCTCTCGGCCTCAGTCTGGCTCTCGACGTCGCTCGAGGTGCTGCAGCTGGTGTCGGTGTCGGTGTCGGTGTCGGTGTCGGTGATGCCGATGCCGATGCCGATGCCGGGGCGATTCTCACTCCCGCTGCCCCTGCGGGCTCTGGTGACCGAGGCCCCCTTGGACGAGCGCTCAAGAGGAACACCATCTGCACCTAGAGGCATTTCCCGCTGCGCGCGCGCGCGTTCTGCCGCCACGTCATCCCGAGCGTGGCGCAACAGCTTGCGATGGAGCTCAACCCGGCTGTGCTCGCGCTGAGCGAGCAGCTGTAAGCCCCTGCCTTTCAATGACAGCCGCGGCTTCATGTCAAACCAAGTTGGATGGCTGAGGCGGCCAACAATGCCCCGACTGACGCGCCCAAGCCAAAAGGAGGGACACGGCTTTCAAGCCGCCCCACCTCTCATCTGGCCGTTCACGACTGACAGAAAGAGCTGCCCGCTGTTCAGCGAAAAGCTTACTCCGCGGCCTTGACTGACTCTTTCGCCGCATCTTTGGCGGCATCTTTGGCGGCCTTGGCCTTGGAAGGCTTGGTTTCTTCAGCGGGCTGTGCGCCAGGCAGCAGGGGAATGCCCACCGCCGCGCGAACCTTGTTTTCGATTTCAGCACGCAGGTCGAGGTTCTCGCGCAGGAACTCGCGCGCGTTGTCTTTGCCCTGGCCGATCTTTTCGCCGTTGTAGGCGTACCAGGAGCCGGACTTCTCGAGCACCTTGGCCTCCACACCCATGTCGATGATTTCGCCTTCGCGGCTGATGCCTTCGCCGTAGAGGATGTCGAACTCGGCGGTCTTGAACGGTGGCGACACCTTGTTCTTGACGACCTTGACCTTGGTCTCGTTGCCGATGACTTCTTCGCCCTTCTTGATGGAGCCAATGCGGCGGATGTCGAGGCGGACCGAGGCGTAGAACTTGAGCGCATTCCCGCCGGTGGTGGTTTCGGGCGAGCCGAACATCACACCGATCTTCATGCGGATCTGGTTGATGAAGATGACCATGGTGTTGGTCTTCTTGATGGTACCGGTGAGCTTGCGCAGCGCCTGGCTCATGAGGCGGGCTTGCAGGCCGGGCAGGCTGTCGCCCATTTCACCTTCGATTTCGGCCTTGGGCGTGAGCGCGGCCACTGAGTCGATGACGACGAGGTCGACCGAGGCCGAGCGCACGAGGGCGTCCACGATCTCAAGGGCTTGTTCGCCGGTGTCGGGCTG
>JBEGTX010000067.1:0-29940 GCA_041179165.1 Pseudomonadota bacterium
GGCAGCCTCAAGCGCGACGAGTTGGCCCAGCGCAAGTCGCCTGTGGCTCTGGGGCTGATGAGGGCGATCAAGGCCGCGCTCGACCCTGCCTGCATGTTCAATCCCGGGCGCCTGCTCTGACGAACGCGTGACGCTTGCCCTCGAGGCCGGCCAGGAGCGTGGGCTACTGTGACGGACGGCGCGAGCCTGTTGCGCAGAACGCCGTGGTGTGCCGAAATTCACAGTACGGGGAGCAGGGTCTTGGGCATGATGGAGGCTCTTCTCTCCGTCCTTTCTGCGGCGGATGCCTGCAGCACCTCGTGCCGCGCGTGTCGGCAACCTTCACGCCCTTTGCTTCAGCTGGCGCCCCTGTTTCAATGCACAACGCAGCATCCAACTTCGCCGAAGCCAACCCCCATGCGCTGGCCACCATCGTCGAGGCCAGCAACACCTGCGCCATCGTGGCCTCCGAGGACATCCTCGACGAGCGAGGGGTCAAGCTGTGGGCGAAGAATCAACCCATCTCGCAGTCGCTGCAGCACAAGCTGCTGGAGCGGCGGCTCAAGCAACCGCTCGAGGCCTGCCTGCGCGCCGACGATGGGGTGTCGGCGTTCACGCTGCACGAAGCGCTCGAAAGCTTTCTGACTTCCAACCACGCCTTGGTGTCGGCCATCCGCCCCCACGCCTCGGCCGTGCTGACCGCAGTGAAGCAGACACCGCTCCACCCTTCCGTGCAATTGCTGCTCACCGCCGCACGCGCCACCAAGCCCGCCGTGTTCGATCATGCCGTGCAGGGCATGGCTCTCGCAGGCGCCATGCAGGTGGCCCGCAGCAGCAGTGCCTACGACCTGCGCCTCGGCCTGCTGGGAGGCCTGTTGCACGACGTGGGCGAGATGTACATCCATCCCGACTACCTCGACACGCGCCAGCCACTCGATGAACACGGCTATCGCCACGTCGTCACCCACCCGAGAGTGGGAGAACAGCTGCTGGCCACCCTCACCGACTATCCCGCCGCTGTGGCGCGCGGCGTGGGTGAACACCACGAACGCCTGGATGGCACCGGCTATCCGCTGCGGCGAACGGGCGACGGCTTGTCGCCGCTCGGTCGACTGCTCGCCGTGACCGAAACCGCGCTCGGGGTCACCGCGTCGTCACCCGAACAAGGGCTCACGCGCGCCAGCGTGGCCTTGCGCATGATTCCGGGCGAGTTCGATCCGCTGCATGTGAGCTTCATCGCGGCCGCAGCGCGCGACAGCGGCATCGACTTCGCTGCGGCTGCCACCGAGAACCTGAACGACCTGCTGGCCGAACTGGCCCTGATGGACACCTCGCTCAAGGCAGCCCGGTCGCTGGCGGCAGAACTCGCCAGCCGGACTGATGCCTCCAAGGGCGTGCGGGCGGTGGCCGCACGGGCCGACCTGCTGCTCACACGGCTTCGGTTCGGATGGAACGCCATGGGGCTGTGGACCGGCCAGGACAACAGCGACTCGTCCACCAGCCGGTTTGAACTTCAGGTGGCCAAGCGTGAGCTCAGCTACCGGCTGCAAGGCATTCGCCGCGAATGCCTGTGGCCGCATCCGGGGCTGGTGGAGGACGATCTGAACGCCCTGGGCCCGCTCTGGGACCTGACGTAGCGTAAAGCGGCTACTGCAGCGTGCTCTTGGCCGCGGCCGGGAGCGGCAGCGTCATCACTTCGATGCCCTCTTCTTGCAGGGCCTCGGCATCGGCGCGGGAGGCGCTGCCTCGGATGGCGCGCTCTTCGGTTTCACCGTAGTGCATGCGCCGCGCTTCTTCGACAAAGCGTTCGCCGACGTCGTCTGTGCTGGCGAGCACGTGTTGCACAGCGCGTTGCCACAAGGCCTGCAGCGTGTGCGCCTCGGGCGTGGCCGATGCGGGCAGCTCCTCGGACGCAAACGGATTCACCGGAGCGACTTCCCGCGAGCGGGACACATTCAGCCGGGGGGCCGTGGGCAGGCGAGTGATGGTCTTGTCAGCGCACAAAGGGCACTCCACCAGCCCCCGATCGAACTGGGACTGGAAATCTTCTTCCGAACCGAACCAGCCTTCGAAGCCGTGTTCGTGAGCGCAACGCAAATTCAGGACTTTCATGCGCCCATTATCGGCACTCGGCCGTCACGGCGCGGACTGCCAGGTCAAATCCCATCGCCCAGACTGCCAATTCTGCAACCACAACAGGCCGATCAGGGTCTTCGCGTCGGTGAGCTCACCCCGGCGCGCCGCGTCGTCGAGCTCGACCACACTGAGCAAGCCGACGTCGAGAAATTCACCCACATCGAGTCGGCGTTCGCCCAGGCTCAAACCGCGCGCAAACCAGATCTCGATGCCCTCGTTCGAGTAAGCAATGGCGTTGTGCAGGATGCCAGCCCGTGACCATTCGCGCGCGGTGTAGCCGGTTTCCTCGGCCAGCTCGCGCACGGCGCATTGCAGGCCGGGCTCGCCTGGGTCGAGCTTGCCTGCGGGGAACTCGAGCATCACTCGCGACATCGGGTAGCGGTACTGCCGCTCGACCACCAGTCGACCGTCGTCCAGCAGGGGCACGATCATCACGGCGCCAGGATGGCGCACATACTCGCGGTGAGCGCTCTGCCCATCGGGCAGCCGGACCTCGTCGCACCACACATCGAGAAAATGCCCACGAAAGACCTGCTTCGAGCTGATGCAGGTTTCGACCAGTTGGGCATCGCCCGCAGGGGTGGAGTCGGTGTCGTTCATCCCAGGATCGGCTCAGCGGTGTTCAAGGGCGGTTTTCACCGCCATCGTGCACCACTGCATCAACCAGTTGGGGAAGATGCCCAAGGCCAGCACAGCCACGCCGTTCAAGGACAGCACCAAGCGCATGTCCCAGGTGCCGGAGAGCGGCGCAGTGTCGACCGGCTCGTCGAAGTACATGACCTTCACGAGACGCAGGTAGTAGTAGGCGCCGATGAGCGACAGCAACACGGCCACCACACCGAGCACGATGTAGCTCGGCTGGTTGGTCGACACCACTGCCTGGAGCACCGAGAACTTGGCCCAGAAACCGACCGTGGGTGGCAGACCCGCCAGCGAGAACATGAAGGCCAGCATCACGGCCGCGAACCAGGGGCTGCGCTTGGCCAAGCCCTTGAAGTCGTCGATCTGGTCGGCCTCGAAGCCCCGACGCGACAACAGCATCACCATGCCGAACGTACCCAGCGTGGTAAGCACATAGGTCAGCACATAGAACAGGGCAGAGCTGTGGCCGTTGAAGGCCGAAATGTTGTTGCCTGCCACGACGCCCGGCGTGAAGCCCAGCAGCATGAAGCCGACGTTGCCGATGGTCGAATAGGCGAGCATGCGCTTGAGGTTGGTCTGCGCAATGGCCACCAGATTGCCCAGCAACATCGAACCAACGGCCAGCAGGATCATCATCTGCTGCCAGTCACCCGCGAGCCCGTACAGGCCTTCCACCAACAGGCGGAACGTGATGGCGAATGCGGCCAGTTTGGGCGCGCCGCCGATCAGCAGGGTGACGGCCGTGGGTGCACCGTGATAGACGTCAGGCACCCACATGTGGAAGGGCACGGCACCCAGCTTGAATGCCAGTCCGGCCACGATGAACACGATGCCGAGTGCGAGCACGGCCGCGTTCGGCGCGTTCACGCCCGACACCGACGCGAACACCTCGACGATGTCGAGGGAACCGGTCGCACCGTACATCATGGACAGGCCATACAACAGGAAGCCACTCGCCAAGGCGCCGAGCACGAAGTACTTCATGGCCGCTTCGGTGGACTGCGCATGGTCGCGGCGCAGCGCGGTCAGTGCATACAACGACAGCGACATCAACTCCAGGCCGAGGTAGACCACGAGGAAGTTGTTGGCCGACACCATGACGTTGATGCCGAGCAGCGAGAACAGGCTCAGGGTGAAGTACTCGCCCTTGAGCATGTCGCGCACGCCGGCATAGCCCCGGCCATACACGAGCGTGATCATCACGGCAATGGCCGCACACGCCGCGAGCAGGTGCCCGAAGGAGTCGGACACCACCATGCGCAGCATGGCGTAGTCGCCGCCTTGGAGGCCGACGTAGCTGAGGTGCATGCCCGCCACCACCAGCAGCGTGAGCTGCGTGAGGAGATAGGTGAGCGTGCGTTTGGGGCTTGTCACCCACAGGTCGACCATGGCGACCACGCAGGCCATCGTCAACAGCACGAGCTCGGGATAGATAGCAGACCAGTTCATGAGGTTCATTTGCTTGGTCCCGAGGTCAAGGCAACTTCGAGATGGCGACGTGCTTGAGCAGTTCCGTCACGCTCACATGCATCACGTCGGTGAAGGGTTTGGGGTACAGCCCCATCCAGAGCACGGCCACGGCCAGCACGGCCAGCATCAGGTACTCGCGCGCATTGATGTCGGACAAGCCGCGCACGTCGTCGTTGACCACCGGGCCGAAATAGACCCGCTTGACCATCCACAAGGTGTAGGCGGCCCCGAAGATGAGCGCCGTGGCGGCCAGGGCGCCGATCCAGAAATTGAACTTCACGGCCGCGAGAATCACCATCCACTCGCCCACGAAGCCGGCCGTTCCCGGCAGGCCGCAGTTGGCCATGGCAAAGAACACGGCAAAGGCGGTGAACTTCGGCATGGTGTTGACCACGCCCCCGTAACTCGAGATCTCACGCGAATGCACACGGTCGTACAGCACACCGATGCACAGGAACATGGCGCCCGACACGAAGCCGTGCGACACCATCTGAACGATGGCACCCGAGGTGCCCAGCTCCTGGCCCGGCAGGAAAAAGCCCATGGTGACAAAACCCATGTGCGCGATGGACGAATACGCCACCAGCTTTTTCATGTCCTGCTGCACCAGCGCCACCAACCCGATGTAGACCACCGCCACGAGAGACAGCGCGATGATGATCCAGCCGAACTCGCGGCTGGCATCGGGCGTGATGGGCAAGACAAAACGCAGGAAGCCGTAGCCCCCGAGCTTCAGCATGATGGCGGCCAGCACGACCGAGCCACCCGTGGGGGCCTCGACGTGGGCGTCAGGCAACCAGGTATGCACCGGCCACATCGGAACCTTGACGGCAAAGGCCGCGAAGAAGGCGAAGAACAAGAGCGTCTGCTCGCCCATCGACAGCTTCAGTTTGTGCCAGGCCAGGATGCTGAAGTTGCCGACATCGGTGTAGCGGGACGCATCGACCATGTCCACGAACTCTTTCGCCGTGGGATGCGCCGTGTTCGCGTACAGGTAGATCAGCGCGATCAGCAGCAGGAGTGAACCCGCCAACGTGTACAGGAAGAACTTGAACGCGGCATACACCCGGCGCGGCCCGCCCCAGACGCCGATGATGATGTACATCGGAATCAGCGTGGCTTCGAAGAACACGTAGAACAGCAGGCCGTCGACCGCGCAGAACACCCCGATCAGCAGGCCCGACAGGATCAGGAACGCACCCATGTACTGGTTCACGCGCTCGGTGATCACTTCCCAGGCGGCAATGACAACGATCACGTTGATGAACGCGGTGAGCGGCACGAACCACATCGAAATGCCGTCGACACCCAGGTGGTAGTGGGCATGAAGCCGGGCGATCCAGAATTCGGTGGCCGGGTTGAACGGCTGCTCGGCGAACTGCATCGTCGCGAGCGAGTTGTCGAAACCGGTGATCAGCGGCACGGTGACGGCCAGGCTGGCCAGCGCAGCAAGCAGCGCGAACCAGCGCACGGCCCCGGCGTGGCGGTCACGGCCGAAGACCAGGAGAAGCAGACCGGTCGCAACCGGCAGCCAGATGGCGAGACTCAACAAACCCATGTTCTTGTGCTCCGTGACCGTCTTATTTGCCCAGCGGGTTGCTGAGGTGAGGCCACAACTGCCAGGTCATCAGCCCCACGACGCCCAGAATCATCACCAGTGCATACCAGTAGAGGTAGCCCGTTTGCACCAGCCGCACGACCGACGCGATGGCGCCCACGGCGCGCGCCGATCCATTGACCACCAACCCATCGATCAGGGCCGCGTCGCCGCCCTTCCAAAGACCACGCCCCAGCAGGCGAGCGCCGGCCGACAGCACGTTCTCGTTGAACCAGTCGAGGTAATACTTGTTCTCCAGCACGCGGTTGATGAACCCCGTGCGGGCCTTGATGGCCGCCGGAATTTCAGGCTTCACCAGATAGAACAAGTAAGCCACGGCAACCCCTGCGACCGCGAACCAGAACGGCAGCGTGCTCAGGCCGTGCAGTGCCATGGCGCCCGCGCCGTGGAACTCTGCGCTCAGCTCTTGCATGGCCGGATGGGCCGTCGCGTTGACGAAGATGGCGTTGCTGAAGAAGTCGCCATGCAGCATCGGCCCGATGGTGAAGTAGCCGATGAGCACCGACGGAATGGCCAGCAGCACCAGTGGCACCCAGACCACCCAAGGAGACTCGTGCGGCGTGTGGCTGTGGCCGTGCGTCACGTGGCGATGATCGTCATCGGTGTGGTGTGCCGTGGCGTGCTCGTCTTGCGCGGGGTCGTCGTGGTGGTCGTGCTCGCCCGGGAACGGCTTGTCGTGGAAGCGCTCCTTGCCGTGGAACACCAGGAAGTACATGCGGAACGAGTAGAAGGCCGTGACGAAGACCCCTGCCAGCACGGCGAAGTAGGCAAAGCCCGAGCCCCACAGGTGGCTGGCGTGCACCGCCTCGATGATGCTGTCCTTCGAGTAGAAGCCCGAGAACAGCGGCGTGCCGATCAGCGCGAGCGAACCCAGCAGCGAGGTGATCCAGGTGATGGGCATGTACTTGCGCAGGCCGCCCATGTTGCGGATGTCCTGGTCGTGGTGCATCCCGATGATGACCGAGCCTGCCGCCAGGAACAGCAGCGCCTTGAAGAACGCGTGGGTCATCAGGTGGAACACGGCCACCGAGTAGGCCGACGCACCCAGCGCCACCGTCATGTAGCCCAGCTGCGACAAGGTCGAGTAGGCAACGACGCGCTTGATGTCGTTCTGGATGATGCCCAGAAAGCCCATGAACAGCGCCGTGATGGAGCCGATCACGATGATGAAGCTCAAGGCGGTATCGGACAGCTCGAACAACGGCGACATGCGCGCGACCATGAAGATGCCCGCCGTCACCATGGTGGCTGCGTGGATGAGCGCCGAAATCGGGGTCGGGCCTTCCATGGAGTCGGGCAGCCAGACGTGGAGCGGGAACTGAGCGCTCTTGCCCATGGCGCCGATGAACAGGCAAATGCAGATGACGGTGATCAGCAGCCACTCGGTGCCGGGGAACAGCGTCTTGGCGAGTGCATCCTTCTGCGCGAACACCTCGTTGTAATTGAGCGTGCCGGCGAAGGCCACGATGAGGCCGATGCCGAGGATGAAGCCGAAGTCACCCACCCGGTTCACCAAGAAGGCCTTCATGTTGGCGAAGATGGCGGTCGGCTTGTTGAACCAGAACCCGATCAGCAGGTACGACACCAGGCCCACCGCTTCCCAGCCGAAAAAGAGCTGCAGCAGGTTGTTGCTCATGACGAGCATCAGCATCGAGAAGGTGAACAGCGAGATGTACGAGAAGAAGCGCTGATAGCCGTCGTCTTCCTTCATGTAGCCGATGGTGTAGATGTGCACCATGAGGGACACGAAGGTCACCACGCACATCATCATGGCCGTGAGGCCGTCGACCAAGAAGCCCACTTCCATCTTGAGGTCGCCCAGCACCATCCACTGGTAGACGGTGGCATTGAAGTAAGCGTGATCGATCACCACGTCCTTCAGCGTGATGGCCGAGAGGATGAAAGCCACGAGCACGCCTAGGATGGTGGCGATGTGCGAACCGGTGCGGCCCACGACCTTGCCGAAGAAGCCCGCAATGACGGCGCCGGCCAGCGGGGCCAGCGGCACCGCCAGCAGCAACAGGGGATTGAGTTGTGAGGACATGGTCAGCCTTTCAACTCATCGAGTTCGTCGACATTGATCGTGGCCCGGTTGCGGAACAGCACCACCAGAATGGCAAGGCCGATGGCCGACTCCGCCGCCGCGACCGTGAGGATGAAGAACACGAACACCTGGCCGGCCATGCGGTCGTTTTGCGTGATGGCGGGCAGGTAGTGCGAGAACGCGATGAAGTTCATGTTGACCGCGAGCAGCATCAGCTCGATCGCCATCAGCAACACGATGAGGTTCTTGCGGTTCAGGAAGATGCCGATCACCGACAACGCGAACAGGATCGCGCCCACCGACAGAAAGTGGCCGAGGGTGATGGGGCCGAAGGCCAGACTCGTCATTTCACTTCTCCGGTCGCAGCGGCGGGCGGTGCGGGTGGCGCAGGGGGTGCCTCCACCACGGGCTGCATCTTGACCAGGCGCACCCGGTCGGAGGCCTTCACGCGAACCTGGTCGCTCGGGTTCATGGACTTGGTGTCACGGCGCGGACGCAGCGTGAGCGAAATGGCCGCAATGATGGCCACAAGCAGAATGACCGCAGCGATCTGCAGCGGATACAGGTACTCGGTGTAGATCTCGATGCCCAGCAGCTTGGTGTTGCCGAGCTTCAAGGCCTCGGCAGTGGCCAGCGGCGCCGGACTCGGGTTGTAGTTGACGAGCACTGCCGACATCTCGAGGGCGATCACCACGCCCACCAGACCTGCCAGCGGAAAGTGCTTCCAGAAGCCGGCGCGCAGCGCGTCGACATTGATGTCGAGCATCATCACAACGAACAGGAACAGCACCATCACTGCCCCCACATAGACAAGCACCAGCACGATGGCCAGGAACTCGGCGTGCAGCAGGATCCAGAGGCACGAAGCCGACACGAAGGCCAGCACGAGAAAGAGTGCCGAGTGCACAGCGCTGCGCGCGGTGATCACCAGGAAGCCGGCCACCAACAGCACGGCTGAGAAGATGTAGAAAAGCGGGATGGTCATGTCCATGTTGTTTGCAGCGCGCCGGGCCCCCGCAGCGCGGAAGTCCCAAGCCACCGACCGGAACGGTCAGCGGTAGCGGGCGTCTGCCTCCTTGTTGGCGGCGATCTCGGCTTCGTAACGGTCGCCCACGGCGAGCAGCATGTCCTTGGTGAAGTACAGGTCGCCCCGCTTCTCACCGTGGTACTCGAAGATGTGGGTTTCGACGATGGAGTCGACCGGGCAGCTCTCTTCGCAGAACCCGCAGAAGATGCACTTGGTCAGGTCGATGTCGTAGCGGGTCGTGCGGCGCGATCCGTCGTCACGCACTTCGGACTCGATGGTGATCGCCATGGCTGGGCACACGGCCTCGCATAGCTTGCAGGCGATGCAGCGCTCTTCACCGTTCTCGTAGCGGCGCAGTGCATGCAGGCCGCGAAAACGCGGGCTCTGCGGTGTTTTCTCTTCCGGGAACTGCACGGTGATGTTGCGCGAGAAGAAGTGGCGCCCGGTGAGCGCCAGCCCCTTCAGTAACTCAATGAGCAGGAAGGTAGAGAAAAAGTTCTTGATGGAAGCCACGGCAGCCATGGGCAATCTCACTTCCAGATGTTGTACGGCGACTGGATCCAGAGACCCACCACCACCAGCCACACCAAGGTGACGGGAATGAAGATTTTCCAGCCGAGCCGCATGATCTGGTCATAGCGGAAGCGGGGGAACGAGGCACGCACCCAGAGGAACATGGTGACGACCACGAAGGTCTTGGCGCCCAGCCAGATCCAGCCCGGCACCCAGTTGAAGGCCGCATGGTCGATCGGCGAGAGCCATCCACCCAGGAACAACGTGACGGTGACGATGGACACCAGGATCATGTTGGCGTACTCAGCCAGGAAGAACATGGCAAAGGACATGCCCGAGTACTCGATCATGTGGCCGGCCACGATTTCAGACTCGCCTTCGACCACGTCGAACGGATGGCGGTTGGTTTCGGCCAGGCCCGAGATGAAAAACACCACGAAGATCGGCAGCAGCGGCAGCCAGTTCCACGACAGGAAGCTCAGGCCCAGGCCGTGGAAGTAGCCACGGCCCTGGCCTTGCACGATGTCGATCATGTTGAGGCTGGCCGAGACCATCAGCACCACGACCATGCAGAAGCCCATCGCAATTTCGTAGCTCACCATTTGCGCCGAGGCGCGCAGGGCGCCCAGGAAGGCGTACTTCGAGTTGGACGCCCAGCCGGCGATGATCACGCCGTAGACCTCCATCGAGGTGATGGCCAGCAAGAGCAGCAGGCCCGCGTTCACATTGGCGAGCACCGTCTCGGGGCCGAAGGGAATCACCACCCAGGCGGCCAGCGCCGGCATGATGGTCATGACGGGGCCGATGAAGAAGAGCTTCTTGTTGGCGGCTGCCGGCGTGATGATCTCCTTGAAGATCAGCTTCACCGCATCGGCGATGGGGGTGAGCAGGCCGAACGGGCCCACGCGGTTCGGGCCCGGCCGGATCTGCGTCCAGCCGATGGCCTTGCGCTCCCAGAGCGTCAGGTAAGCAACCGAGACCATCAGGGGGATCACCACCGCGATGATCTTGATGAGCGTCCAGGCGATGGGCCAGGCACTGCCCAGCAACGAGGCGCCGTAGGAGTTGAAGGTATCGAGCATGGTGGTCCTCAGGCCTTCTGCACGCTGATGGCGCCGAACATCGGGCCGAGGCCGGCGGTGGCCGGGTGGCCCGCGGGCACGCGCACGGCATTGGGCGCAAGCGACGCGTCGAGACGCGCCGAGAGCACTGCCACGGCATCGCCTTGCGACAGGCGCACGGCGGCCCCGTCGGTCAAGCCGAGTTCGCTCCAGACGCTGCTGGACAGGCTGACCTGCGGCAAGCGTGCATCGGCGGTGAGCTGCAGCGAGGTGGAGCGGCGCACCAGCGAATCGGTGGCGTAGATCTGCACGTCGGACACACGCTCCAGGCCCGTGCTGACCGGTGGCAGCTTGATGGCCGCCGCGGTGCGGTTGCTCAGGCGCGAGGCCACGGTGCTCACGTCGCCCAGTGCCTCTGCACGGACTTCGTCGGAGGTTTCCTGGTCGAAGCCATTCAGGCCCAGCAGGTTGCCGAGCACACGCAAGACCTTCCAGGCCGGACGGGTGTCGGCCAGCGGCTTGACCACGCCGTGGAAGCTTTGCACACGGCCTTCGGCATTGACGAAGGTGCCCGAGGTTTCAGAGAACGGGGCGATCGGCAGCAGCACGTCGGCAGACTCTAGCGCGGCGTTCTTGAACGGCGTGAGGGCCACCACGAGCGAAGCCGATTGCAGGGCCTTGACGGCCGCCACCGGGTTGGCCGCATCGAATGCGGGCTCGAGGTTGAGCAACACGACAGCCTTGAGGCCGCCGCTCAGAATTTGCGCGGCATTCAGACCGCCCTCACCCGGCTCGGCGTTCACCAGCTGTGCACCGACGGTGTTGGCCGCTTCGGTGAGGTAGCCGACGGTGGCGCCCGTCTGCTCGCCGATCCAGTTGGCCAGGGCCAGCAGTGTGGACGCTTGCGGATGCTGCGCCGCGGCGTTGCCCAGCAGCACGGCCTTGCGTTCACCACTTTGCAGCGAGGTGGCAATGGCGCGCGTGGCATCGGTGGGCGTGGCTTGCACCGGGGCGCTCAGGCCCTTGTCGGCGGCAATGGCGCTGGCAATTTCGCCCAGCGTCTGCACCCAGGCGCTCGGCGCTGCGGTGACGGTGCCCGCGAGCGGCAGCAGCCAGTCATCGTGCACGGCATGCAGGCTGAAGACCTTGGCCCCTTTGCGGGCGGCTTGGCGAAGGCGCTGCGCGAACAGCGGATGGTCCTTGCGCAGGAACGAGCCCACGACCAACACACGCTGCAGGCTGGACAACGAGGCGATGGAGGTGCCGAGCCAGCGCACGCCCTGGCCTGCCGAGAAGTCGGCATGGCGCACTCGGTGGTCGATGTTCTCGCTGCCCAGGCCGCGCACCAGCTTGGCGAGCAGGTGGAGCTCCTCGACCGTGCTGTGCTCGGAGCCTAGCGCGCCGATGCTCTTGGCACCGTGTTCGGTCTTGATCTGGCTCAGGCTGCGCGCCACGTACTCGAGCGCGGTGGTCCAGTCGGTGGTCTGCCACTCGCCGTTTTGCTTGACCATGGGGGCGGTCAGGCGCTCGTCGCTGTTGAGCGATTCGTAGGAGAAGCGGTCGCGGTCGGCGAGCCAGCATTCGTTGACGCTGTCGTTCTCGAGCGGCACGACGCGCATGACCTTGTTGCTCTTGACCTGGACGATCAGGTTGGCCCCGGTGCTGTCATGCGGGCTCACGCTCTTGCGGCGCGACAGCTCCCAGGTGCGGGCGCTGTAGCGGAAGGGCTTGCTCGTGAGCGCACCGACCGGGCAGATGTCGATCATGTTGCCCGACAGCTCGGAGTCGATGGTGTCGCCGAGCATGGTGGTGATCTCGGAATGTTCACCGCGGTGGATCATGCCGAGCTCCATGACACCGGCCACCTCTTGGCCGAAGCGCACGCAGCGGGTGCAATGGATGCAGCGGCTCATCTCCTGCATGGACACCAGCGGGCCGACGTCCTTGTGGAAGACGACGCGCTTTTCTTCGGTGTAGCGCGACGACGAGGCGCCGTAGCCCACTGCAAGGTCTTGCAGCTGGCATTCGCCGCCCTGGTCGCAGATGGGGCAGTCGAGCGGGTGGTTGATGAGCAGGAACTCCATCACCCCTTGCTGGGCCTTCAAGGCCTTGTCGCTCTTGGTGCGGACGATCATGCCCTGGGTCACGGGCGTGGCGCAGGCCGGCATCGGCTTGGGCGCCTTCTCCACGTCGACCAGGCACATGCGGCAGTTGGCCGCGATGCTCAGCTTCTTGTGATAGCAGAAATGCGGGATGTAGGTGCCGGCTTTGTCGGCGGCATGCATGACCATGCTGCCTTCGAGCACCTCCACCTTTTTGCCGTCGAGTTCGATTTCGATCATGTCGTGTCGCCCTGGGTGCCGGTCAGACGGAGGCCGGGACCGTGGAGGTCTTGTGCTCGATGAGATGAACGAATTCATCCCGGAAATGTTTGATCATGGCGCGCACCGGCATGGCCGCGGCATCACCCAGCGCACAGATGGTGCGGCCCTGGATGTTGTCGGCGACCGAGTTGAGCAGGTCGATGTCTTCGAGGCGTCCCTGCCCTTTGGCGATGCGGTCGACCATGCGGTACAGCCAGCCTGTGCCTTCGCGGCACGGCGTGCACTGACCGCAGCTCTCGTGCATGTAGAAGTAGCTCAGGCGCAGCAGGCTTCGCACCATGCAGCGCGAGTCGTCCATCACGATGACGGCCCCCGAGCCCAGCATGGAGCCGGCCTTGGCGATGGCATCGTAGTCCATCGTCGTGTCCATCATGATGGCCGCTGGCAGCACGGGCGACGACGATCCGCCCGGGATCACGGCCTTCAGCTGGCGGCCTGTGCGCACACCACCTGCCAGCTCGAGCAGCTTGCTGAACGGCGTGCCCAGCGGGATTTCGTAGTTGCCCGGACGCTCCACATCACCCACCACCGAGAAGATCTTGGTGCCGCCGTTGTTGGGCTTGCCGATCTCGAGGTAGGGCTGGCCGCCGTTGCGGATGATCCAGGGCACCGCGGCAAAGGTTTCGGTGTTGTTGATCGTGGTCGGCTTGCCGTACAGGCCGTAGCTCGCAGGGAACGGCGGCTTGAAGCGCGGCTGACCCTTCTTGCCTTCGAGCGACTCGAGCAGCGCGGTTTCTTCGCCGCAGATGTAGGCACCGAACCCGTGGGCCGCATGCAGCTGGAAGTTGAAACCGGAGCCGAGGATGCCGTCGCCGAGGTAGCCGGCCGCACGGGCTTCTTCGAGGGCCGCCTCGAAGCGCTCATAGACCTCGAAGATCTCGCCGTGGATGTAGTTGTAGCCCACCGTGATGCCCATCGCGAAGGCGGCAATGGCCATGCCTTCGATCACGATGTGCGGGTTGAACATCAGGATGTCGCGGTCCTTGCAGGTGCCGGGCTCGCCTTCGTCCGAGTTGCAGACCAGGTACTTCTGGCCCGGGAACTGGCGGGGCATGAAGCTCCACTTGAGACCGGTCGGGAAACCCGCACCGCCACGGCCTCGCAGGCCGGAGGCCTTCACTTCGGCGATGACCTGGTCTTGCGTGAGCGGCTCACCCGCAGCTTGGCCGTTCACCTGACCCGTCAGGATCTTGCGCAGAGCCTGGTAGCCGCCGCGGGCTTCATAGTCCTTGAGGGACCAGTTGGCGCCATCGAGGCCGGCGTAGATCTGTGCGCCGATGTGGCGGTCATGGAAACAGGTTTCACGCCCGGTGGACTGGAAGCGGGAGAGGTCGATCGACGGTTGCTGCATGGTCGGTTTCTCGCTCACTTGGCCACGCCGGCGCGCAGCACGGCCAGCAGTTCATCGAGGCGCTGCTCGTCCATGAAGCTGCACATCTGGCGGTCGTTCACCAGCAGCACAGGGGCATCGGCGCAGGCGCCCAGGCACTCGCTCTTCTGTACGGTGAACAGGCCGTCGGGGGTGGTGCCGCCCTCTTCCACCCCGAGCGTGTGGCACAGGTGGTCGAGCGACTTCTGACCGTTGCGCAGCTGGCATGGCAGGTTGGTGCAGACGTTGAACTTGTAGGTGCCCAGCGGACGCTGGTTGTACATGTTGTAGAACGTGGTGACCTCGTGCACGGCGATGGGGGCCATGCCCAGCACGTCGGCGATCTGCTTTTCGCTGTCGGCAGAGACGAAGCCCTGCTCCTGCTGCACGATGGCCAGGCAGGCCATGACGGCCGACTGCTTCTGCTCGGCCGGGTACTTGGCGATTTCGCGAGCGAAACGCCCCAGGGTGGCGGCCGACAGGGGCGCAGCGGCTGCGGCGGACTGGTGGGTGGCTGGAGAACTCATGGGGTTACCTGTCAATCTCGCCGAACACGATGTCCATGGTGCCGATCACGGCCACGGCGTCGGCAATCATGTGGCCGCGGGCCATTTCGTCGAGCGCGGCCAGGTGCGGGAAGCCCGGCGGGCGGATCTTCAAGCGGTAGGGCTTGTTGGCGCCATCGCTGACGATGTAGATGCCGAACTCACCCTTCGGGTGCTCGACCGCGGCATAGGCCTCGCCTTCGGGCACGCGGAAGCCTTCGGTGAAGAGCTTGAAATGGTGGATCAGCTCTTCCATGCTCGACTTCATGTCGAGACGGGAAGGCGGAGCCACCTTGTGGTTGTCGGTGATGACCGGCCCCGGGTTCTTGCGCAGCCAGGCCGAGCACTGCTGGATGATGCGGTTGGCCTGGCGCATTTCTTCGATGCGGACCAGATAGCGGTCGTAGGTGTCACCGGTCTTGCCCACGGGCACATCGAAGTCCATGTGCTGATAGACCTCGTAGGGCTGCGTCTTGCGAAGATCCCAGGCAATGCCGGAGCCACGCAGCATGGGGCCGGTGAAGCCGAGGTTCAATGCACGCTCGGGCGACACCACGCCGATGCCGACCGTGCGCTGTTTCCAGATGCGGTTGTCGGTGAGCAAGGTCTCGTAGTCGTCGACGTTCTTGGGGAAGCGCGCGCAGAAGTCGTCGATGAAATCGAGCAGCGAGCCCTGGCGGTTGCCGTTCATCGACGCGATGGCCTTCGCGTTGTGAATCTTGGATGCCTTGTACTGCGGCATGCTGTCGGGCAGGTCGCGGTACACGCCACCCGGACGGAAGTAGGCAGCGTGCATGCGCGCGCCCGACACCGCCTCGTACATGTCGAAGAGGTCTTCTCGCTCGCGGAAGCAGTAGATGAGGATGTTCATCGCGCCGCAGTCGAGCCCGTGCGCGCCCAGCCACAGCAGGTGGTTGAGCAGGCGGGTGATCTCGCTGAACATCACACGGATGTACTGCGCACGCACCGGCACGTCGATGCCCATGAGCTTTTCGATGGCCAGGCAGTAGGCGTGCTCGTTGGCCATCATCGACACGTAGTCGAGGCGGTCCATGTACGGCAGGTTCTGAATGAAGGTCTTGCTCTCGGCCAGCTTTTCGGTGGCGCGGTGCAGCAGGCCGATGTGCGGGTCGGCGCGCTGGATGACTTCGCCATCGAGCTCGAGCACAAGACGGAGCACACCGTGGGCCGCAGGATGCTGCGGGCCGAAGTTCAGGGTGTAGTTCTTGATCTCAGCCATGGTTAATGCAGACCGCCGTAGTTGTCTTCACGGATGATGCGCGGCGTGATTTCACGCGGCTCGATGGTGACCGGCTGGTAGATCACGCGCTTTTGTTCGGCGTCGTAGCGCATTTCCACGTGCCCGGAGGTAGGGAAGTCTTTGCGGAACGGGTGGCCGATGAAACCGTAGTCGGTGAGGATGCGGCGGAGGTCGACGTGACCGTCGAACAAGATGCCGTAGAGGTCGAAGGCCTCGCGCTCGAACCAGTTGGCCGAGCTCCAGGTGTCGGTGACGGAGTCGACCGTGGGCAGGTCGTCATCGGGGCAGAACACCTTGAGGCGCACGCGCCAGTTGTGCGTGACCGACAAAAGGTGTGAAACCACGCAGAAGCGCAGGCCATCCCAGGGCTGGTCTTTGTAGCTGGAGTAGTCGACGCCGCACAGGTCGATCAGCTGTTCGAACTTGAGCGAAGGATCGTCGCGCAGCAACACGGCGGCAGCGGCGTAATCGGCCGCCTTGACCACGATGGTGATTTCGCCGCGGTCGCTCACGATCGACTTCAGGCGTTCGCCCAGAACCGATGTCAGGGCCGCCTGCAGGGTGTCGAGTTTGCTCATGTGCGGCGCCTCAGCGGGCGATGGTGTTTTCGCGGCGGATCTTGGCCTGCAACTGCAGGATGCCGTAGAGCAAGGCCTCGGCGGTCGGAGGACAGCCGGGCACGTAGACGTCGACGGGCACGATGCGGTCGCAACCGCGCACCACCGAGTAGCTGTAGTGGTAGTAGCCACCACCATTGGCGCAAGAGCCCATGCTCAGCACCCAACGCGGCTCGGCCATCTGGTCGTAGACCTTGCGCAGGGCCGGGGCCATCTTGTTGCACAGGGTGCCGGCCACGATCATGAGGTCGCTCTGGCGGGGGCTGGGGCGAAACAGCATGCCGAAGCGGTCGATGTCATAGCGGGCGGCGCCGGCGTGCATCATCTCGACGGCACAGCAGGCCAGACCGAAGGTCATGGGCCACAAGGAGCCGGTCTTCGACCAGTTGATCACCGTGTCCAGGCTGGTGGTGACAAAACCTTCTTTGAGAACGCCTTCGATGCCCATGTGCTGCTACCTCGCGATCATTCCCAATCCAGGGCGCCTTTTTTCCACTCATAGGCAAAGCCCACGACCAGAATGCCCAGGAACATCATCATGGCCCAGAACCCGACGGGGCCGATCTCTTTCAGCGTGACCGCCCATGGAAACAGAAACGCGATTTCCAGGTCGAACAGAATGAAAAGGATGGCCACCAGGTAGTAGCGGACATCGAATTTCATGCGGGCGTCTTCGAAAGCCTCGAAGCCGCATTCGTACGGGGAGTTTTTGGCGGCGTCAGGACGACGCGGGCCGAGCAGAAAACCCAGGACCTGAGGCGCTATACCCACTGCGACGCCGACCAGGATGAACAGGATGACGGGCAGGTAGGGGGCCAGATTCATGGTGGGCAGTATGCTCTTTGAATGAGCCAGACTCCATGAAGAGCCCAGCCCAAAAGATCTGGTGCCGACGGCGAGACTCGAACTCGCACAGCTTTCGCCACTACCCCCTCAAGATAGCGTGTCTACCAATTTCACCACGTCGGCGGTGCACTTCTAACTTTGCCCGGATTGCATGAGGTTTCGCTCACCGTGCAGCCCCGAATTCTAACTCGAAACAAAGGGTTTTCACAGGACTGCTGCACCAAAACAGCATTTCCTTTTTGAAACCCCGATGACGGGTCAGAAAGTTGTCACTTGGATGCGGCCGAAGCAGGCGCTGCAGGTGCCGCCACAACAGGCTTGGCAGCAGCCGAAGCAGCAGGCGCCACAGCGGCAGAGGCAGCCACAGGTGCGGAAGCCACTGGTGCCGACGCGCTGATCACTGCAGCGCTGGCGGCGGATGCGGCAGGAGCCGCGCTGTCGAGCACCGTGGGCGCTGTCGTCGATGACGAGGAGCGGTCATTCGAGAAATAAGCGAGGGCCAGCGTGCTCACAAAAAACAACGCCGCTGCCACCGCCGTCGAGCGCGACAAAAAGTTGGCGCTGCCGGTGGCACCGAACAGGCTGCCGGCCGAGCCGCTGCCGAACGAGGCGCCCATGTCGGCACCCTTGCCGTGCTGAATCAGCACCAGACCAATCATCACCAGGGCTGCCAGCATTTGCAGACCGACCACGAGGTTCATCAACGTTTGCATTCTTCTTGCTCCAAAAATTTCTTGTTAGTCCGGCGGTCGAGGATCAGCTCGCGGCCTGGCAGATGGCGGCGAAATCGGTCGCCTTGAGTGACGCGCCGCCGATGAGGCCGCCGTCGATGTCGGGTTGGGAGAACAGCTGGACAGCATTGTCGGCCTTCACGCTGCCGCCATAGAGAATGAGCATCTCGTCGGACTTGAGCGTGGCTGCGTGCAGCTGTGCACGCAAAAGCGCGTGCACAGCTTGAGCTTGTTCGGGCGAGGCGGTCTTGCCCGTGCCGATGGCCCACACCGGCTCATAAGCCACCACGATTTGCGAGGTACATGCACCCAGCGTGTGGATCACTGCGGACAACTGGCGCTTGACCACGTCATCGGTTTGACCCGCTTCGCGTTCGGCGAGCGTTTCGCCCACACACACGATGGGCACGAGCTTGTGCGCCAGTGAGGCCTTGGCCTTGTCGGCCACGAGCTGGTCCGTCTCGCCATGCAAGGCGCGGCGCTCGGAGTGGCCGACGATGACGAAATGGCAACCGAACTCCGCCACCATCGACGCCGAGACCTCGCCCGTGAACGCGCCGGACTCTTGCGCGGAGCAATCCTGTGCACCCCACTGGATGCGGCTGCCTTGCAGCGACAAGGCCGTGTCGGCGAGATAGGGGAATGGCGCGCAGACGGCAACGCCGGCATCCCACGGCCCGGCCGCATTCAGCCCGGCCAGCAACTCGGCGTTACTCGCACGGTTGCCGTTCATCTTCCAGTTGCCCACCACCAGTTTGCGACGCATCTTCTTCTTTCTGAATTCTGTGAGGGGCAGCAGCCCATCGGCCTGCCCCCTTGCAACTCGTTGTCGATTGTTGTGCTGGTCTTTACCAGGTCAGGACCAGCTTGCCGATGTGTTCATTCGACTCCATCAGCGTGTGGGCCTCGGCCGCCTGCGCAGCCGGAAACACCGCATGGATCACCGGCTTCACACGCCCTGCTTCGAGCCACGGCCAGACGGTCTTGCGCAGTGCCGCCGCAATGGCCGCCTTGAACGCCAGTGAACGAGGACGCAGCGTGGACCCGGTGATGGTGAGGCGCTTGCGCAGCACCAGCCCGGCATCGATGCGTGCCTCGACGCCACCCTGCACCGCGATGATCACGATGCGGCCGTCTTCGGCCAAGGCAGACAGCTCGCGCGGCAGGTAGTCACCCGCCACCATGTCGAGCACCACGTCGACGCCACGGCCTTCGGTGATGCGCTTCACTTCCGCCACGAAATCCTGCTGACGGTAGTTGATGGCGTGATCGGCACCGAGCTTCACGCAGGCCTCGCATTTGGCATCGCTGCCCGCCGTGGCAATGACGGTCGCGCCCCATGCCTTGGCCATCTGGATGGCCGTGACACCGATGCCACTGGTGCCACCTTGCACGAGGAACACCTCGCCGGGCTTCAATGCCACGCGGTCGAACACGTTCGACCACACGGTGAAAAACGTCTCAGGAAGGCTGGCGGCTTCGATGTCGCTGAAGCCTTTCGGCACAGGCAGACACTGTGCCACCGGCGCCACACACAGCTCGGCATAACCGCCACCGGCCACCAGCGCACACACGCGGTCGCCAATGGCAAAGCCAGCTGCTGCCAGCGCCGCAGCGTCACCAGATTCAATGGTGCCTGCGACCTCCAGGCCAGGCAGATCGGACGCGCCAGCCGGCACCGGATAAAAGCCTTTGCGCTGCAGCACATCGGGGCGGTTGATGCCCGACGCTGCGACGCGAATCAACACCTCTCCCGGCCCCGCCACGGGGTCTGCGCGCTCGGTGAGCTGCAGCACGTCCGGCGCACCGAAGGAGGCGATGTGGATGGCTTTCATGGGTGTGGCGTGACGCTGAGGATCAACCTGACAGGATAAGAATCGGCCACGAACAGAGGGCATGCAAACCGCGCATTGACGCGCGGCCTGGGGCCCCTTGTTCGATCAGTCGTGCGCTGGCTGGGCTTCGCGCTCGATCAGGGCCTTCATGGACAGCTTGACGCGGCCCTTTTCGTCGGTCTCGAGCACCTTGACCTTGACCACTTGGCCTTCCTTCAGGAAGTCGGTGACCTTCTCGACACGCTGGTGAGCGATCTGGCTGATGTGCAGCAGACCGTCCTTGCCAGGCAGCAGGTTCACGAGGGCACCGAACTCGAGGATCTTGGTGATCGGGCCTTCGTAGATCTTGCCCACTTCGACTTCGGCGGTGATCTCTTCGATGCGCTTCTTGGCGTACGCAGCCTTGTCGGCATCGGCCGAAGCGATCGTGATGGTGCCGTCTTCGCCGATGTCGATCGTGGTGCCGGTTTCTTCGGTCAGCGCACGGATGGTCGCGCCGCCCTTGCCGATCACGTCACGGATCTTTTCGGGGTTGATCTTCATGGTGTACAGGCGCGGTGCGAACTGCGACACCTCGGTTCGCGCTTCGCCGACAGCAGCGGTCATCTCGCCCAGGATGTGCAGGCGAGCTTCCTTGGCTTGCGCCAGTGCCACTTGCATGATTTCCTTGGTGATGCCCTGGATCTTGATGTCCATCTGCAGCGCGGTGATGCCGGCGGTGGTGCCAGCGACCTTGAAGTCCATGTCGCCGAGGTGATCTTCGTCGCCCAGGATGTCGGTCAGCACGGCGAAACGGTTGCCGTCCTTGATCAGGCCCATGGCGATGCCGGCCACGTGGGCCTTCAGCGGAACGCCAGCGTCCATCAGTGCGAGGCAGCCGCCGCACACCGAGGCCATCGACGAGGAACCGTTGGATTCGGTGATCTCGGACACGACACGCATCGAGTACGGGAAGTCGGCGCGGTCAGGCAGCACGGCCACGAGGGCGCGCTTGGCCAGACGGCCGTGGCCGATTTCGCGGCGCTTCGGTGTGCCCACACGGCCGGTTTCGCCCGTGGCGAACGGCGGCATGTTGTAGTGGAGCATGAAGTGCTCTTGGAACTCGCCGGCGAGTGCGTCGATCTTTTGCGCGTCGCGGTCGGTGCCGAGGGTGGCGGCGACCAGTGCCTGCGTTTCACCGCGGGTGAACAGCGAGGAGCCGTGCACGCGTGGCAGCACGCTGTTGCGGATTTCGATCTGGCGCACGGTGCGGGTGTCGCGGCCGTCGATGCGGGGCTCGCCCGACAGGATCTGGCTGCGCACGATCTTGGCTTCGATCTCGAACAGCACGTTCTCGAGCTTGACCTTGTCGAACTCGACACCGTCGGCTTGCAGCGCAGCGATCGTCTTGGCGGTCACGTCACGCGTGGCGTGGGTGCGGGCTTGTTTGGAGCGGATCTGGTAAGCCGTGCGCAGCGGGCCGTCGGCCAGGGCATTGACCTTGGCGACGAAGCCTTCGTCTTGCGCGGCAGCCTTCCAGTCCCAGGCCGGCTTGCCGGCGTCACGCACCAGCTCGTTGATGGCCGCGATGGCCACGTTGCCTTGCTGGTGACCGAACACGATGCCGCCCAGCATGATTTCTTCGCTCAGCTGGCGGGCTTCGGATTCAACCATCAGCACAGCAGCTTGCGTGCCGGCGACGACGAGGTCCATCGTGGAGTCGAGCAGCTGGGTCTTGCCGGGGTTCAGCACGTACTCGCCGTTGATGTAGCCCACGCGCGCAGCACCGATGGGGCCGTTGAACGGGATGCCCGAGATGGCGAGCGCCGCGCTGGAACCGATGAGGGCGGCGATGTCGGCCGACACTTCAGGGTTGAGCGACAGCACGTGAATGACGACCTGCACTTCGTTGTAGAAGCCTTCAGGGAACAGCGGGCGCAGCGGACGGTCGATCAGACGCGAGGTCAGCGTTTCGAGTTCGCTCGGACGGCCTTCGCGCTTGAAGAAGCTGCCAGGGATCTTGCCGGCGGCGTAGGTCTTCTCGATGTAGTCGACGGTCAGCGGGAAGAAGTCTTGGCCCGGCTTCGGGTTCTTGGCGGCCACGACAGTGGCCAGCACCACGGTGTCTTCGATGTTGACGATGACGGCACCACCGGACTGGCGTGCGATTTCACCGGTTTCCAGAATGACGGTGTGTTGACCCCATTGGAAGGTCTTGGTGACTTTGTTGAACATGCTCATGCATCTCTCCTTGATGTTCAGCGCCTGACGGGCGGCGCCTTGACCCTGAAGTTGCAGCTACCTGGCGCGATGCCATTCCAGAGACGTTCGCTGAGGCAAACGGCGCTGGAATGACACATCGTCATCGTGGATCGCTGGACTCCAAATGCAAAGAGCCTGTGTGCTGGTGAATCCAGACAACAGGCTCTTGGCTAACGTGTGCGAATTACTTGCGCAGACCCAGCTTCTGGATCAGGGCGGTGTAGCGGTCAGCGTCACGGTCCTTGAGATAAGCCAGCAGGCTCTTGCGGGTGTTGACCATCTTCAGCAGACCGCGGCGACCGTGGTGGTCCTTCAGGTGGGTCTTGAAGTGGGGGGTCAGCTCGTTGATGCGGGCAGTGAGCAGCGCGACTTGGACTTCGGGGGATCCGGTGTCACCAGCGGTGCGTGCGTTGGCCTTGACGATCTCGGCCTTTTGTTCAATCGTGGACATGACTGTTTCCTGATGTTCCCGGGCGCCAGCTGGTCTTCAGCGGCGGTTTCGGGAGGGTGGCGACTTGCGGTAGCGGGTGAAACCAACCCGCGCCGTGCGATTTCGAACTCTACGGCCTGACTGCGTTCTCACACTGTCAGAGCGCTGTGCCTGATGCTCAAGACGGCATGACCCATCGCCAACCCCAAGCGCACAGTCTGTCGAGTATAGCCGAAGCCCAGGCGCCTGTGCTGGCTTGGTGCATCCGCCGGCCGCTCAAAACGTAGGCCGATGGCGTTTTTCAAGCCCCTTGAAAACAAAAATGCCGCTCCAACTTCGGAGCCATGGCGTGCTGCACAGGGCAGCGGCGCCGGTTTAACCCCCTTCTCGTCCACCATCAGCAACGGAGTTTCATCATGTTCGTGTTCCCCGCCACCGTGTCCTCCAACCGCCGCACCCTGGACCGCGCCGCCACCGACCGAGCCTGGTCGCAAGCATTCGACCACCTGTTCGATGCGCCCCGTACGGCGCCCGCCACGGCGTCGCCCCGAGTGCCCGCCCTCGACGTGACCGAAACCGACGCCGCCTACACCCTCAGCTTCGAATTGCCGGGCGTGACCCGCGAGCAGCTGAAGGTGGCCGTGCTCGGCCGCCGGGTGGAGCTGTCGACCACCGAGGCCGAGGCCCCTGCCCTGCCCGAAGGCACCCGCCAGCTCTACCGCGAGCGCAGCCAGCCGGCCTACGCCCGCACGGTGAGCCTGCCTGTGGAGGTGGATGCCGCCGCCACGTCGGCCAAGCTCGACAACGGCGTGCTCACGCTCACGCTGGCCAAGAAGGTGCCCACCGGCGCCACGGTGGTCCAGATCAGCTGAGCGCGGGGCACCGCGCGGGTGCCAGGCTTCCGGTCAGACGGTGGCCAGGTCCCAGCGCGGCTGCACGTCGAAGGCGTGGTCGTGTCGGGGCTGTGCGCCCCGCTGCAGCCTCATGGCCCCGGCGAGCGCAATCATGGCGCCGTTGTCAGTGCAAAGCGAGAGCTCCGGGTAGTGCACCCGGATCTTTCGCTTGTCGCATTCGGCATTCAGCTGGGCGCGCAACTGGCTGTTGGCGCCCACACCACCGGCCACGACCAGACGGTTCAGCCCGGTTTGCTTCAGCGCAGCCAGCGACTTCTTCACCAGCACATCGGCAATCGCCTGCTGGGTGGACGCCGCCAGATGCGCCTTGTCCTGCTCGCACACGTTGGTGCCCAACTTCAGCAGCTGCGTGCGCACCGCAGTCTTGAGCCCAGCGAACGAAAAGTCGAGGTTGCCGCTGTGCAACAGCGGCCTCGGCAAGGCGAAAGTGGCGGGGTCGCCGAACTCGGCGAGCCGCGACAGCGCGGGCCCACCGGGATAACCCAATCCCATCAGCTTGGCCGATTTATCGAAGGCTTCACCGGCCGCGTCGTCAATGGTTTCACCCAGCAGCTCGTACTGGCCCACATCGTTCACCTGCATCAGCTGCGTGTGGCCGCCCGACACCAGCAGCGCCACGAAGGGGAACTCGGGTGGATCGGCCGAAAGGAACGGTGACAGCAGATGGCCTTCGAGATGGTGCACGCCCAAGACTGGCTTGCCGAGTGCAGCTGCCAGCGCACAGGCCACGCCCGCCCCGACCAGAAGGGCGCCGGCCAGACCAGGACCTCGCGTGTAGGCAATGACGTCCACACTCGACAGCGGCAGATCCGCCTCGGCCAGCACCTGCCGGGCCAGCGGAATCACCCGGCGGATGTGGTCGCGCGACGCCAGCTCAGGCACAACCCCGCCGTAAGCCTGGTGCATGTCGATCTGGCTGTGCAGCGCATGCGCCAGCAGCCGGGGCACGCCGCTGCCTTGGCTGTCGACCAGGGCCACACCCGTTTCATCACAAGAAGATTCAATGCCGAGCACGTTCATCGACGAGAGTGTAGTTGCCGCCTCCTTGGAGCCCACCCTGGGCTGCCCGTCCCACCCAACGCGGCGCTCAAGCCCGGGCTCGGGCTCGGGCTCTCATCGGTTTGGCGGCCCTTGCTTGCACTTATGGAGAGATCCCCGCAACAATGCCCCTTGTGTTTCATCGTGTAACACCTAGAAGTCAGTGTTTACCCCACAGTTGGGGAGACCCCTCTACTCCAAACTAGGGGTGCTGGACTAACCTCCAGCTTCGCGCTTCTGCCTCGACGCAGCAGCCACCGGGGATAACAAAGTCTAAAAGCAGTTGGGGTCACCATGAAGGAATACCGTCTACGCTCCTGGCCGGAGCTCGCCGCACCGTTCACCAGCACGGCCTACCGCCGTATGTTGAGCGACATGTCGCACCGGTACATGTCCATGGCCCAACTCGTCACCAGCAGCGGCGTTCGCCGCCAGGATGTGCGCCAGTTCCTCGACTCGCTCGATTCTCGCGGCCTGCTCAACGAGCGCGAGCTGTTTGTCTCCGACACCCTGCTCGATTCCATCCGGCCACTGGGCAACTGGATTCGCCGCAAATTCAACGTGACCCACGGCAGCCGCTGAGACGCCCCGCGCTGCACCACCTCAGATTAGCCCGCTTCTGCGGGCTTTTTCACGTCTGGGTGCCCCTGCGCTGGGCTATTCTGGCTTGGATATTGCACGCCCCCTCTCAATGAACGCACCGCGCACCCTTCCCGCACCGACACTGCGCATCGTCATCGTCGCCCCCGACTCGCTGGCACCGGAGGCTGACGATGCGGTGGCAGAGGCCGAGCGCTCGCGCAGCCTGCGCATCGGGCTGCTCGAGAACGGCTACAACATCGTGGCCGTGCTGCCGGCCGACGCCTTCCTGCCCGACCGGCTGGCGCAGATCCAGCCCGACATGATCATCGTGGACGCCGAAAGCCAGGCCCGCGACACACTCGAGCACGTGGTGATGGCCACGCGCGACGCACGCCGCCCCATCGTGCTCTTCACCAACGATGAAGACACGACACACGTGGGTGCAGCCATCGCCGCCGGCGTCACCGCCTATGTGGTGGCCGGCATGGCGCCCGACCGCGTGAAGCCGGTGCTCGAGGTGGCCCTCGCACGTTTCCAGCACGAAGAGTCGATGCGCCGCGAGCTGGCCGACGCACGCACGGAGCTCTCTGACCGCAAGGTGATCGACAAGGCCAAGGGCCTGCTCATCAAACGGCACGGCCTCAGCGAAGAGGAAGCCTACGGCCGCCTGCGCAAGACCGCGATGGACAAAGGCATGAAGCTCTCCGAGGTCGCCCAGCGCCTCATCGACGTGAGCGACCTGCTCGCCTGATTCAGTGCGCATGCGCGCCAGCATGGTGCGCAATCCCCAAAGAGGCCCAAGCATCAGCAGGGCCGCCCCTCCTGTCCACTGGCGAATGAGCGAGTTCCGCGGTTTCAAGCAACGCTTTCGCGGGGGCTTGGTCCGATACGTCAAAGTCACCAGCGCACGAGGTCAGAGGACCAAGCGAAGCGAGGCCGACCCATCAAGCAACACCAGTGGATCCGGCTCTGCCGGTCCACCAGGTGGCTCCCCTCGGGGGGCGGACGCTGCGCAGCGGCGGCCTTGGGGCCAAATGCTGGCACAGGCCTTGCTGACGTAGACATCAAGAAGGTCAACGGCGATCTTCTGCAAACAAACACCGGGTGGCGTCAATGACGGCGCGATTCCGGTGGGACGACGGCGTCCCCACACGTACAGGAATGACTTCCTGGCCTTGTGCGGACGCCTTTTTGTTTTTGTCTTCCGATTCACGGACCTTAGAGAACTTGCCATGAACAGCCCACTCGACCGAAAGACCACCGACATGAGCCGCCGCACCCTCATCAAAGCCGCTGCAGCCACTGGCGCCACCGGCATGCTGCCCGGCCTGCAGAGCGCTGTGTACGCCCAGGGCTCCGACAAGCCCGAGAAAGAAGAAGTCCGCATCGGCTTCATCCCGCTGACCGATTGCGCCTCGGTCGTGATGGCCTCGGTGCTCGGCTTCGACAAGAAGTACGGCGTGAAGATCATCCCGACCAAGGAAGCCTCCTGGGCCGGTGTGCGCGACAAGCTCGTGAACGCCGAACTCGACATGGCCCACGTGCTCTACGGCCTCGTCTACGGGGTCCACCTCGGCATCGGCGGCCCCAAGAAAGACATGGCCGTGCTGATGACGCTCAACAACAACGGCCAGGCCATCACGCTGTCGAAGAAGCTGGCCGACAAGGGCGCGGTCGATGGTGCGAGCCTCTCCAAGCTGATGAAAGCCGAGAAGCGCGAATACACCTTTGCGCAGACCTTCCCCACCGGCACCCACGCGATGTGGCTCTACTACTGGCTGGCGTCGTATGGCATCAACCCGATGAAGGACGCCAAAGTCATCACCGTACCGCCACCCCAGATGGTGGCCAACATGCGCGTGGGCAACATGGACGGCTACTGCGTCGGTGAACCCTGGGGCCACCGCGCCATCATGGACGGCATCGGCATCACCGCGGTGACCACGCAGGACATCTGGAAAGACCACCCCGAAAAGGTGCTCGGCACGACCGGCGACTTCGCGAAGAAGAACCCCAACACCTGCCGCGCCGTGATCATGGCCATTCTCGAGGCCAGCCGCTGGATCGACGCGAACCTGCAGAACAAGCTGAAGATGGCCGAAGTCGTGGCCGACAAGTCCTACGTCAACACCAGCGTGGACGCCATCAACCAGCGCATTCTGGGCCGCTACCAGAACGGCATGGGCAAGACCTGGGACGACCCCAACCACATGAAGTTCTTCAACGACGGTGCGGTGAACTTCCCGTACCTGAGCGACGGCATGTGGTTCCTCACGCAGCACAAGCGTTGGGGCCTGCTGAAGGACCATCCCGACTACCTGGGTGTCGCCAAGCAGATCAACCAGATCGACCTCTACAAGCAGGCGGCCGGCGCACTGAAGATCAATGTGCCCAAGGAGCCGCTGCGTGCCAGCAAGCTCATCGACGGTGTGGCCTGGGATGGCAAAGATCCCAAGAAATACGCCGACAGTTTCGCCGTCAAGGCTTGATCGCTTTCACCAGGAGAAAACACCATGGTCAGTGCCGTATTCCATTCGCCCTTGGAAGCCGCCCAGGAAGCCCGCGCCGCCGCGCTGGCATCGGACTCACGCCCAGCCTCGGCCCCAGAGCCACAAGCAGCCCGCCCGGCCAAGCCGCCACGCCAGCCCATCGACTGGAGCGGCTGGGCGCTGAAGGTTCTGCCTCCGCTCATCGGCATCGCGCTGTTGATCGGGGTGTGGGGGCTGCTCACCATCAAAAGCAGTACGTTTCCCACCCCGGGTGCCACCTTCGATGCCGCCGTCGTCCTGTTTTCTGATCCGTTCTACAGCAAGGGACCGAATGACCAGGGCATTGGATGGAACATCCTTTTCTCCCTGGAGCGAGTGGCTTTCGGCTTTGGCCTCGCCGCGCTCGTCGGCATCCCCATGGGCTTCATGATCGGGCGCTTCGGTTTCCTGAACCGCATGGTCTCGCCCCTGGTGAGCCTGCTGCGCCCGGTGTCCCCACTGGCCTGGCTGCCTATCGGTCTGCTGGTGTTCAAAGCAGCCAACCCGGCCGCCATCTGGACCATCTTCATCTGCTCGATCTGGCCCATGATCATCAACACCGCCGTGGGCGTGCAGCGTGTGCCGGCCGACTACCTGAACGTGGCCCGGGTGCTGAACCTCTCGGAATGGAACGTGATGAAGAAGATCCTGTTCCCCGCCGTGCTGCCCTACATGCTGACCGGTGTGCGCCTGAGCGTGGGCACGGCCTGGCTCGTCATCGTCGCCGCTGAAATGCTGACGGGCGGCGTGGGCATCGGTTTCTGGGTGTGGGACGAGTGGAACAACCTCAACGTCAAGCACATCCTGATCGCGATCTTCCTCATCGGCATGGTCGGCCTGCTGCTCGAGTGGACGCTGATTGCCATCGCCAAACGATTCACCTACGAAGAAGTCTGACCCGGAGCTCACCATGAAAAACTTCATCGACATCCACCAGGCCGAGATGGTGTTCAGCACCAAGAAGGGCCGTTTCCAGGCACTGCGCGACATCAACCTGACGGTCGCCAAGGGCGAGTTCGTCACGCTCATCGGCCACTCGGGCTGTGGCAAGTCCACACTGCTCAACCTGATCGCCGGCCTCACCTTGCCCACCAGCGGTGTGCTGCTGTGCGACAACCGCGAGATCGCGGCACCGGGCCCTGAGCGCGGCGTGGTGTTCCAGAACCACTCGCTGCTGCCGTGGCTGACCTGCGCAGAAAACGTGTACCTCGCGGTGGAGCGCGTTTTCGGTGCAACGGAACGCAAGGCCTCGCTCGACGCGCGCACCAATGCAGCACTGGAACTGGTCAACATGGGTCATGCGGCCACCAAACGTCCGCACGAAATCTCGGGCGGCATGAAGCAGCGCGTGGGCATTGCCCGTGCGCTGGCCATGGAACCCAAGGTCTTGCTGCTCGACGAGCCCTTCGGCGCACTCGACGCCCTCACCCGCGCTCACCTGCAGGACGAACTGCTGAAGATCGTGGCCCGCACGCAGAGCACGGTGGTCATGGTGACCCACGACGTGGACGAGGCCGTGCTGCTGAGCGACCGCATCGTGATGATGACCAACGGCCCGGCTGCCACCATCGGCGAAATCCTGAGCATCGACCTGCCGCGCCCTCGCAACCGGGTGGAGCTGGCCGAGAACGCGACCTACGTGCACTACCGCAAGGAGGTCATCGACTTCCTCTACACCCGCCACGCCCACGTGGAAAAAGCGGCATAAACGAGGCCCCAAGGTCGCCGCTCACGCGGCGCCCGCCCCCCGAGGGGAGCCCACGGGTCGACCGGCAGAGCCGGCTCTCGCGTGGTTGCTTGATAGAGAGCCCTCGGCTCTCAAATGCTCCGCTTGCCCAGGGGAACATCGAGGCAGCTCCCAAACAGGGACGGCTCAAACTCGTCTTGAGCGTTCAAAATTATTGCGCCACGTGTGGCACGCGCATTGCTAAATCTCTTCCGGCGATTGAGCGATTGCCGTCTCCTCAGCAGGGCCCCGCCCTTTCGGACCTCCTGGCCTCCCGGTCAGGAGGTTTTTTTATGGACAGCCGAGCATCTGATTCAAAGACTTGAGAGAGCGCGCCCGCGCGACCCATCAAGCCACTCGCCAAGGAACGGGTTTCCCGGCCCGATGCGAGGCTCCCCTTGGG
>JBEGTX010000068.1:0-2786 GCA_041179165.1 Pseudomonadota bacterium
TGGCTGGTCCCAAAAGTCACCAAAAGGACAGCGGCCTGTGAGCGTCGCCCCTTCGGGGAAGCTGAGTCGCCCGGTCTTGGAAGGGTCGTGTGGAACTCGCTACGTTCCCTTCGGTCACTGCGCTCAGACAGCCACACGAAGTATGTTGTTGAAGCGCTTCGCGCCCCTTCCAAGACCGGGCGCCTCAGCCGACGCTCAATGGCCGCGGACACCAGCCAGAGCAACACCAGCAACACCAGCCGGGCCTCGCTTCGCATCGTGCTGGATGGGCCTTGCTTCGCGTCGGCTTTGAGTTCGTTGACGTGATTGCCAATCAGCCCGAGGTCTTCTCAATGAGGTTCAAGCGACAGGGCGTTTGATGCGCGCCGGGAATCGGTGTCAGGTGGTCAGGCTTCTTTCAAGCCGATCGCTGCCGCGTGAGGCAATGACCTCAAAGCCCGCGTCGAGCTGGGTAAAAAGATCCCATCGATCGCGGCCCAGAAGCAACGCTGCGCCGTCAACCACAAGCAGTTCAAGTTCTGGCTCTCGTTTTCCTTTCCAGAGCTTATCTGCCAGAGCAACAAGTCTCTCTTCGAATGAAACGTCCGAACGAGCCCAGTCCGCGTGGGTGATACAGCAACGAGCGACGTTCGCCTGAACACCATGTGAGAGCAGCAGCGCTTGGCCTGCTGGTTCATGAAGTGAGCCTGGCGAATGCAGCTCTGATGGATGCATGATCTTTCCGGCGTCGTGAACCGCTGCACCCAGCTCGACGAGAAACGAGTCAAATTTGAGCTCCAACTTTTGGAGTTCCGCCATCAACTCATCTGCGGCCTCGCCAACAAGCTGAAGGTGACGAATCAGGTGTGTTGGTGCCCCTAGTTCTTGCAGCAGCCGGTAGGCATCGTGACGATTCTTCAATTCCATGCGCGGGTTTTTGTTTGCGGAAAGATTTCTGACATCGCCAACCTGTGAGAGGACGGATGCTGAACTTTGCAAGGGCCGAATCGTCGAATCTCCGTTCAGACCACTTGCCTGACCAGCGTGGCGTGGCCCGTGAACGTGAGCCGCAGCTCATCGCCCGACACCAGCTGAAGCTTGCAGTGCGCACTGCGCCCGCTGGAGGTCCATCGAACTTGGAAAACGAGTTCAGTGGCAGACAGCTGGATGTCGGTGACGACGGCGGCTTCTTTCTTGTCTGAACGGAAGGCCTCGACCAGCAGGTGTCCCGACACCTCTCTGACCGACACCTCCACGTCGGTGGCGCCATCGCCATTGCCGATCCAGATGCCGAGGAAGGGGCTGGTGGCAACGCCCGAAGACCGGGCCTTGGTCGGCGCACGGGTCCGTGCAGGCACGAGCCGATGGGCTTCCCATGCGAACCCCCGTGTGTGAAAGACGCAGAAGGCCGATGCAATGGGCGCGCCGAGGTAGGCGAGGGTGTCGGAGAGCAGGTCGACGTTCAGCGTCTGCACGTCACCATCCTTCTGGACTCTTGCGGCTTCCAGCGCCTCGGCGGGCTGCAGCAGGACTGAGGCTTCCTCTCGGGTGCCAAAGAGCCACACGTATTCAAGGTCTGTGTCGCCGCCCCACATGGCACGGTGGAAAAACGCCATGTCCGTGCCGGTTTCGATCGAGAGGTTCTTCAGATAACCGAAGAATGCAGGAGGCGGAAACTGATCGGCAAACTCTGCTTCCACGTGCTCACCCAGCGAGCGGGGAGAAAGTGTTCTGCGCCGTTCAGGCGCTTCGAGCGCATGCCACGACAACACATCGGCGTCATGCCACTCTGCGCAATGGGTGCCGGGTTCGCAGATCGGGCGCACGACCAGCAGGCCCCCTTCGGGCGGATGAAAGCTGTGGCGGGTCTCGTCGATCGTGCAGTGGACCGGCTCGCGGATCAGGTAGGCGCGGGAAGCCAGCTTCGGCTCCTTCATCACGGCCGCCAGCAGGGCAGGCGTGCATCTCGCCAGGATCTCGGTTGCGTACCAGGTCATGTGTCGCCCAGGTGGATGGAACTGAGGGCAGACCGAGGCGGTCTGTCATGGATCCGCCAGATGATAGGCCACTGCCGCGTGCCTCGGAAGCCCGAGACTGCGATGAACACGCTGTGAGCGCCGTTCCGGCCTCAGAACGGACGCTTGCCGGACGCGATCTCCCACCACAGCCGCCAGTCGCCCATGAAGCTGAACAGCGGGTACTGGAAGGTCGCTGGCTTGTTGTGCTCGAAGAAGAAGTGGCCGACCCAGGCGAAGGCATAGCCCTGGATCAGGCCCACCAGCAGCAGCCAGGCGTTTTGCGTGACCAGTGCTGCGATCAGCAGGAGCAGGGCGATGCTGGTGCCTGCGAAGTGCAAACGGCGCGACACACGATGGCTGTGCTCACCGAGGTAGAACGGGTAGAACTCGGCGAAGGTCCTGTAGCGTCCGGTGCTGCTGTTGCGGTTCTCCATGCGACTCCCTTGCGGCTGCGTGGATGCTCGCAGCCCCAGTGAATCCTAGACCGACGACCTGGCCGATTCAACGGGGCCTTCCCGCAGGTGCAGCAAAGCTGCTTCAGTCGGTGATGTTGAACGTGACGGGGTAGTACACGGTCGTGGTCAGGCCGGCCTTGGTTTTTGTGAAAGTGAAGCGCGCCGTGTAAGTGCCGGCAGGCAGGCAAGTGTCGGGCGAGACCAAGGAAGGGCACGTGTCCGCCAGATAGATGTCTGCAAAGGGGCGCAGCCAGTTGCTTGCCAGGGCGTTGCCATTGGCTGCGACGGGGTGCGAGAGGTACTCGACGCCTGTGGCAGTCATCGTGACGCCAGG
>JBEGTX010000069.1:0-8169 GCA_041179165.1 Pseudomonadota bacterium
CGTGCGGTCGTACAGCGTCACCGGCGGCCCGTCTTGATGGCCGTGCGCCCGGGGGTCGTTCCAGACGCTGCTGAGCATGGGGTCGAGCGTGAAGCTCACGAACATGCTGATCAGCACGGCGGCCACGATGGTGATGCCGAATTCATGGAAGAACTTGCCGACGATGCCGCCCATGAAGCCGATGGGCAGGAACACGGCCACGATGGACAGCGTGGTGGCCAGCACAGCCAGCCCGATTTCAGCGGTGCCGTCGAGCGCGGCCTGATGCGACGACTTGCCCATCTGCACGTGCCGCACGATGTTCTCGCGCACCACGATGGCGTCGTCGATCAGCAGCCCCACGCACAAGCTCAACGCCATCATCGTGATGGTGTTGATGGTGAACCCGAAGATGTACATGAACAGGAAGGTGCCGATGAGGGCGATCGGCAGCGTGAGGCCGGTGATGACGGTGGAGCGCCATGAGTTCAGGAACAGGAACACGATGAGCACGGTGAGCAGCGCACCTTCGATCAGCGTGCGCTTCACGTTGGCGACCGACACACGGATGGCGCGCGAGTTGTCGCGGATCACCTGCGTCTCCACACCGGGCGGCGTGACGTTCTTGGCGCCAGCGAGGGCAGCGTTGAGGCCGTCAACCACGGCAATCGTGTTTTCTCCCTGAGACTTCTGCACCGCCAGCAGCACCGTGCGCTGGCCGTTGTACAGCGCGAGGTTCTCGGTTTCCTGCGGGCCGTCGTTCACGTCGGCCACTTGCCACAGCTTGACCGCGTTGCCGCCGCGGCGCGCCACAACGATGTCGCGGAAGTCCTCGGGGCGCTTCAAGCGTGCATTGATCTGCACCACACGCTCTTGTTCGAGCGAGCGGATGGAGCCCATCGGGAGTTCCTGGTTCTCGCTCTTGACGGCGGCCACGACCTGATCGGCCGTGACGCCGAGGGCCTGCAAGGCTGCCGGTTTCAGGTACAGGTTGATCTGGCGCTGGATGCCGCCGACCACTTGCACCGAGCCCACGCCGCGCACGTTCTCCAGGCGCTTCTGCAGCACCTGGGTGGCCCAGGTGGTGAGCTCCTGCGCGCTTTGTTTGCCGTCTTTCGACAGCAGCGACACGTAGTAGATGGGCACGCTTTGCGGGTCGAAGCGCGAGATGCGAGGCTCTTTGACCTCGTCGCGCAGCAGCGGGCGAATGAGCGAGACCTTCTCGCGCACGTCGTCGGCGGCCTTGCGGCCATCGACATCGAGGTTGAACTCGATGATGACGACCGAGGTGCTTTCGTACGAGCGCGACTGCAGCGAACTGATGCCCGCCACCGTGTTGACGGCTTCTTCGACCTTCTTGGTGACTTCGCTCTCGACGATCTCGGGCGATGCGCCCGGGTAGTCCATCACGATGACCACGGTGGGCAGGTCGATGTTCGGGAACTGGTCGATCGACAGGCGCTGGTAGCTGAACAGACCCAGCACCACGAAGGCGAGCATGACCATGGTGGCCATGACGGGGTTGCTGATGGAGACGCGGGTGAACCACATGGTGCAGTGGCCTCAGCGCGGGGTGGACGCAGCCAGGGGCGCCGATGCCGCCACGGCAGACACTGACGAGGCCGCGGCCAACTTCACCGCTGTGCCGTCACGCACTTGACCCAGGCTGCCCCGCAGCAACACGCTGCCCTCGGGCAAACCGCTGACTTCGACCAGGCTGTCGGGCCGGCCGTCGACCGAACCGTTGCCGCGGGCTCCCAGGGTGACCGGGCGCTGCACGGCCTTGCCGTCGATCACGGCGATCACATAGGGGCGCGCCTGGTCTACACGCACGGCGCTCAGCGGGGCGGCCAGCACGCTCTGCTGCTGCACGTCGATGCTGCCTTTGGCGAACAGGCCCTGGCGCAGGCCGGGGTGCGGGGTGAGTGCGAGGTAGACCATCACGGCGCGTGTGCCGGCCTGGGTGCTCGGGTTGATGCGCACGACCTTGGCTTGCACGGCGTCGGCGATGCCGTCGATTTGCAGCGTGGCTTGGTGGCCGATGGCGACCGAGCCCACGTCTTCGGGGGCCACGGCGGCTTCGACCTCGATCTTGGACAGGTCGACGATTTCCACCAAGCGCGCATCGATGTTCACGCGCTCACCCGGCTGCACCAGCCGCTGCGACACGGTGCCCGTGATCGGTGCCACGAGGTGTGCGTCGTTGCGCGACTTGCGCGCGAGTTCCACGGCGGCGGTGGCCGCGCCATACGAGGCCTGCGCAGCAGCTTCGTTGGAGATCGAGGTCTCGAGCCCGGTGGCCGAGATGAAGCCCTGGGCCACCAGCGCTCGGTTGTTGACCAGCGCGCGCTTGGTGATGTCGAGTTGCGCACGCGACGAGGCGGCGGTTTGTTCGGCCTGCTTGAGCCGCAGTTCCAGTTCCGACACATCGAGCTGCCCGATGACCTGGCCGGCCGAGACCTTGTCGCCTTCACGCACGGTGAGGGACTTCACTTCGGCGGCCACCTTGGCCTTGACGATGGCTGTGTTCACGGCCTTGAGGCCGCCTGAAATGGAGAGGGTGCGCGTGAGCGGGCGGGTCGACAGCGTGACGACGTCGTTTGCCCCGAGGTTGAGCAGGGGCTGCACCGTGAGCGCGGCCGCAGCACGGGCCGTGCTGGCCTTCCGAGCTCCCAGCGCGCGCGCCACGGCACCGCCAATCACCAGCACCACCACCAACCCCACTCCCCATTTCATCCAGCGCTTCATGGCTTCAGATCTTTCTTCTTGCGTGTCGTGGAACCTGCAGTGCGCGAACCGGTGGTCGCCAAGGCAGGCCGTGCCCCATCCGCATCGGACCGGGGACGCAGACCATTCAGCGCCAGGTCGATGTGCGTTGTGAGCATCTCCTCGGAATTTACCTCGCTCCCAGTCACTTGGCAGGCGCCGAACGAATGTTTATGCAGGGCCATGAAGAGGATGGGCGAAATCAGCACATGGGTGATGACGTCCAGCGGCATGGGCCGGAACTCGCCGCGCTCGACCCCGCGTTGCAGGGTGCTGGTGATCAGCAAGTGCGCGGGCACGATCACCTGCTCGTTGTAGAACGCGGCAATTTCGGGGAAGTTGCCCACTTCCGACATGATCACCTTGTGAATGCCGCCGGCCGGCGTGTTGCCGACACGTTCCCACCAGGTGCGCAGCAGCAAGGCGAGCAGGTCGGCTGTGGACCCCTCGAAGCCCTCGGCGATGTCGTTGCCGTGGGCGATCAGCTGAGACAGGTTCTGCTCGATCACCGCCTTCAGCAGCTCTTCCTTGCTGGGGTAGTAGAGGTACAGCGTGCCTTTGGACACCCCGGCGCGGCTGGCCACTTCTTCAGACCGCGTGGCGGCGAAGCCTTTTTCCACGAACAGCGCGAGCGCAGCGTCCAGCAGTTCCTGCGGACGGGCTTCCTTGCGACGCTGGCGGCTCGGGGGCTTTGGATCGGCCGAGCTCATGGGAGGGTGAAATACTGACTCATTGGTCAGTAATGTAGCGGTGCCGGGGAGGGGGGTCAAGGCGGCGTGCGGCGAGGAGCCCCGCAAAACACACGGAGGGCGCGTGTGGCGGCTGCCCGTGTGGGTATGATTCTCTTGGTTTTCACCGAGAGGATCTGGTTTTGGACATTGCACTTTGGCTCAAGGCCGCGATCATGGGCATCGTGGAGGGGCTGACTGAATTTCTCCCCATCTCTAGCACCGGCCACCTGATCCTCACTGGGTCACTGCTCAATTTCACTGGCAACACAGCCAAGGTCTTCGAGATCGTCATCCAGACGGGCGCGATGTTCGCTGTGATGTGGCACTACCGCCAGCGGCTCGGCAACACGGTGTCCGGTGTGGTTCGGCGCGAGCCCGTCGCTGTGCGTTTTGCCATCAACGTGGTGGTGGCGTTCATTCCTGCGGCGTTGTTGGGCTTCCTCTTTGGCAAGGCCATCAAGGCGCAGCTGTTCACGCCCGTGCCCGTGGCGCTGGCCTTTATCGTGGGCGGCTTGATCATCTTGTTCGTGGAGCGCCGCCACAAGGCCTTGTACGGGCAGATGGACATGCAGGGAGAGCGGCGCGCGCGGGTCGAAACCGTGGACGACATGACGGCCCTCGATGCGCTGAAGGTCGGTTTCCTGCAATGCCTGGCGCTGATTCCCGGTACCAGCCGCTCTGGCGCCACCATCATCGGCTCGCTGGTGCTGGGCTTTTCGCGCAAGGCGGCCACCGAGTTCAGCTTTTTCCTGGGCATTCCCACGCTGATGGCGGCCGGCGTTTATTCGCTGTGGAAAGAACGCGCGCTGCTGTCTTGGAACGACCTGCCGATGTTCGCCATCGGCACGGTGTTCGCTTTCATCAGTGCGTTGCTGTGCATTCGCTGGCTGATCAAGTTCGTGTCCAGCCATGACTTCACGGCGTTCGCCTGGTACCGGATCGCGTTCGGGGTCGTGGTGCTGGTGACGGCATGGGCGAACTGGGTCGAGTGGGTGGCTTGAACCTCGCCTCGCACCGGGCCTCGTGCACGGTGCGGGCATGGCGGCCCGGCTGCGGCACAATTCCCGTCCTTTCTACCTTTTGCCCCCGCCGGCCTGTTCAGGCCCGGTCCGATGACCCGATGACCGATCCCGACTCCACTGTTCCTCCTGCCTCGCCTGCTGAACCGGGCAAGTACCCGGCGCGTCCGATTCGCAGTTTTGTCGTGCGTGCGGGCCGCATGGGCTCGGGGCAGGTGCGGGCCATCGAGACGCTGGGGCCGCAGTTCATGGCGCCGTACAGCGCGCAGACGCTCGACACCGCGGCGCTCTTCGGCCGCACGGCGCCGGTGGTGCTGGAGATCGGTTTCGGCATGGGTGACGCTACCGCGCAGATTGCGCAGGCACTGCCAGGCACCGACTTTCTGGGCGTCGAAGTGCACACGCCCGGCGTGGGCGCGATGCTCAAGCACATCGACGAGAAGCAGCTGAGCAACGTGCGTATCATTCAACACGATGCCGTGGAAGTGCTCGACCACATGATCACCCCGGGTTCGCTGGCCGGGCTGCACATCTTCTTTCCAGACCCCTGGCACAAGAAGAAGCACAACAAGCGCCGCCTCATCCAGCCGGCGTTCGTCGCCCGCCTGATCACCCGTCTCGCACCCGGCGGCTACCTGCACTGCGCGACAGACTGGCAGCCCTATGCCGAGCAGATGCTTGAGGTGCTCTCGGCCGAACCCGGCCTCGTGAACACCGCAGAAGGCTACGCGCCCAAGCCGGCCTACCGGCCCCTCACCAAGTTCGAGAACCGTGGGCTCAAGCTGGGCCATGGTGTCTGGGACCTCGTCTACACCAAACGCGCCTGATCGTTGTGCAGTACGCCGCTTCGACGCAGGAGCCCACACGCCGGACGTGATGCCGGCGTGGTGGTGTTTCGGCCGACTGAGTCAGCAGCCTGTCAGACGAAGCCCATGCTTGCGCTGCCGAAACGGTTGAGGTTGGGCATCACCGTGGTGAGGTTGGTGGCACTCACCCCGAACCAACGGGCCAGGGTCGAGGCGTACTGGTCCACCGACGTGGTCGGGATCAGCCGGCCGTTGCCGCTGTCGTCACGGCTGCCAAGCGCCATCGTCGGCCACTGGCCGTAAACGCGGTTGCCCTGCACGGCGCCACCGATCACGAAATGGTGCCCGCCCCATCCGTGGTCGGACCCGTCGCCATTGAGCTGCAAGGCACGCCCGAAGTCGGACGCGGTGAACGTGGTCACGTCGTTCGACACGCCGAGGCTGACGGTGGTGTCGTAGAACTGGGCCAGCGCCGCATCGAGGTCGGCCAGGCGCGTGGCCTGATCGGTGAGCAGGTTGGCATGGAAGTCGTAGCCACCGTGCATCACGTAGTAGATCTGGCGGGTGTGGCCGAGCGCATTGCGCGCTGCAATCATGCGCGCGACCATGCGCAGTTGGGCACCCAGTCCGCCACCAGGGAATTCGGCCATGCTGGAGGTCGTCGCAATGGCTGCAGAGACCACGGCCTCGGAATCGATCGAGCGGCGGGCAATGGCCGCCAACTCGCGCTCCATCAGGTTGGTGCGGTTCTCCGTGATGACCGAGCGCACGGCCGTGGTGTTGTAGCCGTAGAGTTGGTCCAACTGGCCGATGCGCACCGGGCCGCGTGTGGTGAGCTGGTACTGCACGGTGGAGTTGCCGACCTGGATCACGTTGTTGCCGGCGATGGACATGGCCATCGAGATGCGGTCGGAGCCGGAGGCCATGAGGTCGCCCATGCGCCCCATCCAGCCCGTACGCGACGGCCCGTCAGGGATGCCGGTCTGCCACTGGTTGGCCTGGTCGGAGTGCGAGAACAGCTGCGCGGGCACGGCCAGCGTGGGTGAGCCGCGGTTCCAGTCGTCACGGCCGCGCGGCAGCGGTACGGCCAGCGTCCCGACGTTGGCCAGCACCGCACAGCGCTGCTGATCGAACAGCGCCTTGATGCGGGTGAGCGAGGGGTGCATGCCGAGCTGGGGCCCGGCGAAGCCGGTGGGCGACATCGGCAGCAGGCTGGCCTGGGTGAGCGCGAGCCCGCCACGCGCCGTGGCATACGGGGTGTACTCGGCCGTGGCGCGCGGCACGATGGTGTTGGCGTTGTCATTGCCTCCGGCCAGGTAGACGCAGACAAGCGCCTTGAACCCGGTGGCGTTTTGTGCTGCGGCGTTGCCGATGGCCGCGAGGTTGGCCGCAAACGGCGACGCGGTGAGGGCGCCCATGGCGGCGCTGCGGCGCAGGAACTCGCGGCGATTGGCGTGGTGATGGATGTGGCTCATGGCGTGGTTCTCACTTCTGCACGATGTATTCAGGGCTCGCCATCAGCAGGCGAATGGCGGCGTACACGCGGTATTCGTTGTTGGGCATGGCCGCCATGGCGGTTCTGGCGGCGGCACGGGTCGAGGGGCTCAGCTGCCCGGCCATCAACAGCACATTCAACCGATCGAGCAAGGCATCGGGCTGGGAGGCCAGCGCCATCTCGGCCGTGTAATTCGCGATGAGGTGGTAGGGCGAGTCGTTGGAGAACCGCGCCGTGCTGCGCTCGGCCATCCGGTCGAGGAAATTGTTGTAGCCGGTGAGCGTGGTCTCGTGGGTGATCTGGAATTCAGGTGCCGTGAGCCCCGCGTTGTAGAGGGCCCCCGGTGGCGAGTAGTCGGGACGGAACCAGTTGAAGACCGACGGGGCGCGGATCGGGTTCTGCCCCAGGCTCGAGACCGGGTCTTCGAGGTTCCAGATGCGGTAGATGCCGTTTTGCGTGGTGACGTTGAAGGCGCGCAGGAAGTTGCCATAGCGCACGATGGGCTCGCGCAGCTTGCCCCAGTTGGGGTCGGCGATGCGGGCGCTGTCGCGCGCTTCAGGGTCCATCAGCACGGCGCGGATGACGGCACGCATGTCACCGCGCACGCGGCCTGCGCCACCGTTGAAGGCCTGGGCGACGCGGGTCACATAGGCCGGGCTGGGGTTGCTGGTGACGAAGCGCTTGATGAGGTGGGTGGCAAAGAACGGGCCGACGTTCGGGTGGTTGAAGAGCGTGTCGAGTGCGATACGCAGGTCGGCGTCACCGTTGGCCGTGCCGCCGGCGGGAATGGTCACCCCGAGGAAGCGCTTTTCGCCGGTGGAGTGGTACCGGTTGTAGAACTGCATGGGCAAGTCCCAGCGGTCGCTCGGTACGGTGCCAGGACCGGGCCAGCCATACCAGCGGTGATCGGCCGTGTCGGGCCCGCCCCAGCTCAGGCCGGTCATCACACGGGCCAGGCCCATCACGTCGGTCATGCCGTAGGTGGGGATGTCGCGCCCGCCGCTGTCCTTGCGGCGTGTGCCGTCGATGTTCAGCTCCCAAAGGCCGATCGTGAAGAGCTGCATCACCTCGCGGGCATAGTTTTCGTCGGGGTTGCGGCCCGTGACCGGGTCTTCCTTTTCGTTGCGCAGGTAGGTCAGGTAGTGAACCATCGTGGGATGGCGCGTCACGTCTTCGAGCAGTTCGCGGAAGTTGCCGAACGAGTGACGCGACAGCATGTCGAGGTAGCTCGCGTGGGCATCGGGCAGGCCGTCGACCGCACTGTTGACCGCACTCACGACAAACATTTCGGACAGTGCCAGCACCATGCGTTGGCGCAATTGGTCGCGGCCTTGAACGGCCTGCTTCCAGAAGGTCTCCATCGTGGCGTTGAT
>JBEGTX010000070.1:0-60392 GCA_041179165.1 Pseudomonadota bacterium
CATTTTTCACCGTCTTTTTGTCCCATAGCGGGGCTATGGGCCTGCAAATCCGGCAAAAACTGTCCTCGCTGGGGCCGATTTTCGCTTTCGACGTTCCAAGTCCGACAGGCTCCTAGAACACGCCGGCCTTGCCACCGTCGAAAGCTGCCTTCCAAAGACGATAGCCGCTGAGTTCAGCCTCGGTCACGGGAGCGTGGCCGAGGTGGGTCTGCCCCTGCGCTGCACCGGGCGCGCGGGTGGGGACATGCCCAACTTCTATCTTCCATCGCCCGGCCTTGGCCGCAGCGCGGGCTTCACCGATGGTTTGGAATTCAGCTGCACCGTATGAGGTGCTGACGACCAGCAGGTGATCTTCGATGGGCGCCACAAAACTCTTTCCCTGGATGTTGATGGACTGGCCTTGTTTGATCACCACCTTGTCAATCTTCAGGATCTTGTTGACCGCGTACTTTCCATTGCTGCTCTGGCTGGTCAACAGATCTCCTTCCTTGAAAGGGAACTGCTTGTAGTCGGGCGGGAAGAATTCACTTGCAGTAGCGCTCATGGAGAAGCTGATCACAACCAGAAGAAAGAGGGCTCGAGTGATTCGCATCATGTCACCCCTCGGTCCGCAATGGCTGGCGCAGCCCCAGGCACGAACGGCAGCACCGTGGCCAGCAAGCGGTCGACATACAACGCCTTCTCGCTGACAGGCGCCACTTGCATGAGGGCTTGTCGTGTGGCGTCGAGCCCGGTCGTGTGCAGCATCACCCAGGTGGCGAGGTACTGCGACGACAAACAACCGCCTGCAGTGGCCACCGGACCGCGTGCATGGAAGGCGGTTTCCTCTACCCGAACACCGGCTTCAACGAGCCAGGGTTTGGTCGTTGAATCGGTGCACGCGGGCATGTCGGCCAGAAGGCCCAATCGAGCGAGCAGCAGCACGCCTGAACACTGGGCGCCCACAAGCTGGCGCACGGGGTCGAGCTGCAGCCGGTCGAGCAGGGCGCTGTTCTCGGCGATGGCGCGGGTGTAGATGCCGCTGCCGAACAGCACCACGTCGGCCTCGTTGGCGAACTCGAGGGGCTGCTGCACCTCCACCGTGATGCCGTGCATCGAGGTGAGGCGCGAGCTGGGGCCGGCGATTTCGGCGGAGACGCCGCTGGTTCTCAACCGGTTGATGAGCCCGAGCGCGATGAAGGTGTCGAGCTCGTTGAAGCCGTCGAAGGCCAGCAAGGCGACCCGGGTGGTGGTTGGCAGCGGCGCGGCCATGGGCTTACTCTTCGAGCAGGCTGCGCAACATCCAGGCGGTTTGCTCGTGCACCGTCAGGCGTTGGGTCAGCAGGTCGGCCGTGGGTTCATCGCTCGCCTTGTCGGCCAGCGGGAAGATTTCGCGCGCGGTGCGGGCCACGGCCTCGTGGCCTTCCTTGAGGATGCGCACCATGTCGAGTGCCTTCGGCGGTGTGATGGGGGCGTCTTTCAATGACGTGAGCTGGCTGAACTGGGCATACGAGCCCGGCGCGTTGTAGCCCAGCGAGCGGATGCGCTCGGCGATGGGGTCGACCGCGTTCCACAGCTCGGTGTACTGGCCCATGAACATCACGTGCAGCGTGTTGAACATCGGGCCGGTGACGTTCCAGTGGAAGTTGTGCGTGGTGAGATACAGCGTGTAGGTGTCGGCCAGCAGGCGGCTCAGGCCACCGACGATGGCGCCGCGGTCTTTGTCGCTGATGCCGATGTTGATGCGCGGGCTGGTGCCGACGACGGCGAGGGCGGAAGAGGTCTTTTTGGCCATGGGGAAGTCTCGTCAGGAAGAGTTGAAAAGTCTAGCGACAGTTGCCGTCCCGTGCACTCACGACAGGCGGGTGACCCCGTCGAGCGGGCAGGCATAGATGACGTTGCGCAGGGCCGCGATGGCCTCGTAGCGGGTGAAGGTGCGCCGCCACACCAGCACCACGCGGCGGGTGGGCACCGGGGCGGTGAAGGGCACGTAGGCGACCTGCGGTTGAATGTCCTTGGGCACGCTCAGTTGCGGTACCACGGTCACGCCCATGCCGGCGGCCACCATGTAGCGGATGGTCTCGAGCGAGGAGCCCTCGAAACTCTTGCGGATGCCTTCGGCATCGCTCGAGAAGCGCGCGTATTCGGGGCAGACCTCGAGCACGTGGTCGCGGAAGCAGTGGCCGGTGCCGAGCAGCAGCATGGTCTCCTTCTTGAGCTCCTCGGCGCTGATGCTTTTCCGGTCGGCCAGAGGATGGTTCTTCGGCAGCGCGACCATGAAGGGCTCGTCATAGAGCGGCGCTACGGCCAGGCCGTTGTCGGGAAAGGGCTCGGCCATGATGGCGCAGTCGAGCTCACCCAGGCGCAGCATGTCGAGCAGCTTGGCGGTGAAGTTCTCCTGCAGCATCAGCGGCATCTGCGGCAATTGGGCGATGGCCTGGCGCACCAGGTCGGGCAGCAGGTAGGGGCCGATGGTGTAGATGACGCCCATGCGCAGCGGGCCCGAGACGGGGTCTTTGCCGCGCTTGGCGGTTTCCTTGATGGCGGCGGCCTGCTCGATCACGGCCTGGGCTTGGCGCACGATCTCCTCACCCAGTGGCGTCACGGTGATTTCGTTGGCGCCGCGCTCGAACAGCTTCACCTCGAGCTCGTCTTCGAGCTTTTTGATGGCCACGCTCAAGGTGGGCTGGGACACGAAACAGGCCTCGGCCGCCCGCCCGAAGTGTTTTTCCCTGGCCACGGCCACGATGTAGCGGAGTTCGGTCAGCGTCATGTCCCGAAGAATAGCCGTTTCGCCCCTTTTGCGGGCACCGGGGTGCACCAGAAGCCCCCTTCGGCACCGTTTGGCGATACCGTCGCCCGGGGGGATTGGCAGGCCGGGGCGCTGCGGCGATTCTTCGTTTGCGGCATGTGCCGTTCATTGAAAGCCAGTATGAATAAGCGTTCCGCTCTGCGTGTGTGTGCTTCCGCTGCCCTCGTGGGCCTCTTCGCCAGCGCCATGACGGCCTGCGTGGTCGTGCCGGTGGACCCGCGCACCGGACAGCCTTACCCGATGGCGAACGTGGACTCCAACGGCAACCCGATCCGCAACAACTCCGGCGTGGTGGTCGTGACGCCCCCGGCCAACCCAGGCCCACCCGCACCGTCGATCATGACCGTGCGCCTGTACCCGCTGAACACGCAAGCCAACAAGGGCGGCATGCTCACGGCCACCGTGGTCGACAACAATTCGGGCCGCGGCACCTTCTCGCTCAACTACCTGGGGGATGCTCTGCAAGGTGAGTCGACCCGCGTCGACTCCAGCTACGCCGCCTTCGGCCGCATCCACACCGAGGTGCTGGGCACTGCAGCCAACCGCACCTTCACCGGCCGCCGCGGCATCGCCAACGCCTTCGGTGGCAAGGGTGTGAACGCCCAGTGCGAGTACCTGATCAGCGGTCCGGCCACCGGCACGGGTGTTTGCCAGTTCTCGGATGGCGCCAAGTACCAGATGCATTTCGGCAGCTAGGGATAGGGCCCCCACGTCGCTCTCGCTCCTGCCCCCCGAGGGGGCGCCCACTGGTCGACCGGCAAAGCCGGCTCTCGTGTGGTTGCTGGACAGGGAGCCGTTGGCTCCCGACGCTCGCCCATAGGGCCTTCGCTGCTGCTTGCGATGGCTGGCTTGCCGAGCGGAGCTGCAAAGCGCAGCAGAGGTAGCCAACCCGGTCAGGCGTTCAAAAATTCGGCTTTGGTCCCTAGCCACCGCGCCACGTGCTGCTCCGCGGCCTGGGGATGCCGGTCGAGCAGCGTATTCGCTGCGGCCCGCGCCACGTGCACCATTTCTTCATCAAGGATGAGGTCGGCGAACCTCAACAGCGGTGCGCCTGACTGGCGCGCGCCGAGGAACTCGCCTGGCCCGCGGATCTCCAAGTCGCGCCGTGCGATCTCGAACCCGTCGTTGGTTTCGCCCATGGCCTTGAGCCGTGACTTGCCCGTCTCGGACAAGGGCGAGGTGTAGATCAGCACGCAGACGCTGGCGACAGACCCCCGCCCCACCCGCCCCCGCAGCTGATGCAGCTGGCTGAGGCCGAAGCGCTCGGCGTGTTCGATCACCATCAGGCTCGCGTTGGGCACATCCACGCCCACTTCGATCACCGTGGTGCTGACCAGCACCGCCATGCGACCTGCGGTGAACTCGGCCATCACCGCCGCTTTGTCGCCGGCATTCATGCGCCCGTGCAACAGCCCCACTGCATGTCCGGGGAACGCGGCCATCAGCTGCTCGTGGGTGGCGGTCGCGTTCTGCAAGTCCAGCGTTTCCGACTCTTCGATCAGCGGGCACACCCAGTACACCTGGCGGCCGTTGGCCACCTCCTGGGCGATGGTCTGGACGATGTGGTCGCGACGGCCTTCGCTGAAGATCTTGGTGACGATGGGCGTGCGACCTGGCGGCAGCTCATCAATCGTGCTCACGTCGAGGTCGGCGAACACCGTCATGGCCAGGGTGCGCGGGATGGGCGTGGCCGACATCATCAGCATGTGGGGCTCGAGCGCCTGCTGGTCGAGTTTGCTGCGCAAGGCCAGCCGTTGGGCCACGCCGAAGCGGTGCTGCTCGTCGATGATGGCCAGGCCCAGTCGCGAGAACTGCACGTCGGCCTGAATCACCGCATGGGTGCCCACCACCAGAGCGGCCTCGCCCGAAGCCACCTTGGCGAGCATCTCCTTGCGCCCCTTGCCCTTGCGGCTGCCCGTGAGCCACGCCGTCTGGATGCCCAACGGCTCCAGCCAGCCCACCAGTTTGCGGAAGTGCTGCTCGGCGAGGATCTCGGTGGGCGCCATCAGTGCGCACTGCCAGCCGTGGTGCATGACGACGGCGGCCGAGAGGGCCGCCACGACCGTCTTGCCCGAGCCCACGTCGCCTTGCAGCAGCCGGTGCATGGGCATCGGGCGCTGCAGGTCGAGGGCGACCTCCTCGACCACACGGCGTTGGGCGGCCGTCAGTGAAAACGGCAGCGCCGCCAGCAGCTTCTCTTGCAGGCCGCCTTTCACGATGGCAAAGCGAGGCGACTTCTGCAGCGCGCGCTCGCGCTTGGACTGCAGCTGCGACAGCTGCTGCGCCAGCAGCTCCTCGAAGATGAGCCGCTGCCAGGCGGGGTGGCTGTGGTCTTCCAGTTCACCCAGGCTCACGCTGGGGGTGGGCTGGTGCAGGAAGTGCAGCGAGGCACGCAGGCTCATCAGCCCCGGGGGCACGAGCGCGGGCGGAATCAGCTCCGACAGGTCGGCCCGCTTGAGCCCCCCTGCCACGGCCTTGCGCAGGTACGACTGCGGCAGCGACGCACTGCTCGGGTAGACGGGGGTGAGGGCCGTGGCGAGCGGGGTGTCTTCGCCCACCCCTTTGAAGCTCGGGTGCACCATCTCCATGCCGAAGAACCCGCCGCGCGCTTCACCGCGCACCCGCACCCGTTGGCCGGCCGCCAGCACCTTCTGGTGCGACGGATAGAAGTTCAGAAAGCGCAGCACCAGCTCGCCGCTGCCATCGTCCACACGCGCCACCAGCTGGCGGCGCTGGCGCAGGCTCACCTCGCAGTGGGTGATGACGCCTTCGACCTGGCCGGTGTCGCCGTCGCGCAGCGAGCGGATGGGCACGATGCGGGTTTCGTCTTCGTAGCGCAGCGGCAGGTGCAGGGCGAGGTCGATGTCCCGTTTCAGGCCGAGCTTGTCCATCGCCTTTTGCGGCGCGGATCGGTCGGGCTGGGTCTTGGGGCGGGGCACCTCGGGCATGGCGGGATTCTGCCGTGAACGGGCGGAGGATCGCTGTGGCAGGCTCGCCATTTCACGGGGCGCGCCGGGGCTCGCTGCTCGCAGGGGTGCAGAAGCTTGGCGCTCGCGCCCGTATCGCCCTTGTGGTGGCCCTCACCCCAGGGGGTGCCCCGCCTGGGCGGCGACGGTGGGCGCTGCTACGATCACGCGGCAGTTCCGATGACCTTCATCCAGGATACCCACCATGTTCAATCGCCCTTCTTCCCGTTTGCTGACCGTGTTGGTGCTTGCTGCAGCAGCCGCCCTCGCGGGGTGCCAGCACCGCGCGGCCACCATCAACTCGCCCGAGTCGAGCACCGACAACTTCCAGAAGGCCAAGGCCGCAGGCGTGCGCCCGCTGGCCGTGGGTGAGTTCAACTCCAAAGGCGACCGCCGCGACGTCGAGGCACGCTATCTGAAAGACACGCTGTCCACCGAGCTCAGCGGCGCTGGCCTGCTCGACCCCGCCTCCAACGCGGTGGTGGAAGGCGAGCTGATCTCGGTCAGCATCGGCGGCAGCGGCGGTAATGCCACGGCGCGCTTCATCATCACCCTGTCGAACGGGCGCGTGGTGTACGACCGCGAGCTGCGCACCACGGTGCAATGGTCGGGTGGTGGCGCTGTGGCCAACCAGCGGCGCGAGATCTACCAGAAGCTTGTCGGCCAGCTCTTCACCGACCCGTCGTTCAAGAACGCTGTGCCGCGCTGAGCAGTCCGCGTCGGGGACAATCGGGGATTCGCGTCCCCGGCACAATCGGGGACTGCGGTCCCCGATGTCTTTTGAGCGTCCCGTTCGCATGCCTCCCGTCCACTCCCTCAGCGATTTTGATTTCGAACTTCCGCCCGAGCTGATCGCCCAGCACCCGGCGGCCGAGCGCAGCGCCTCGCGCCTGCTCGATGGCACCACCCAGCCGCCTGCCGACCGCATCTTCCGTGAGCTGCCGTCGATGCTGCACGCGGGCGACCTGCTGGTGTTCAACGACACGCGCGTGATCAAGGCGCGCCTGCTGGGCGCGAAGGCCAGCGGCGGTTCGGTCGAGGCCCTGGTGGAGCGCGTGCTGCCCGGCCACGAGGTGCTGATGCACCTGCGCGCCAGCAAGTCGCCCAAGCCCGGCAGCCGCGTGCGCTTCGTGAGCGGTGACGGCAGCAGCCACTTCGATGCCGACATGCTGGGCCGCGCCGGCCCTGAGAACTCGCTGTTCCATCTGCGATTTCCGAGCGAACCCTTTGCGCTCATCGAACGCCACGGCCACGTGCCGCTGCCGCCCTACATCACGCATGCCGATGACGCCGATGATGAGCGCCGCTACCAGACGGTGTTCGCCGCCAACCCGGGTGCGGCTGCCGCCCCCACCGCTGCCCTGCACTTCGACGAGGCCGTGCTGGCCGATCTGCAGGCACGTGGCATCGACCGCGCCTCGGTCACCTTGCATGTGGGCGCCGGTACCTTCCAGCCGGTGCGCACCGAGTCCCTCGCCGAGCACCGCATGCACAGCGAGTGGTTCGATGTGCCGCAAGCCACGGTCGATGCCATCCGGCGCACGAAAGCCGCAGGAGGCCGCGTGGTCTCGGTGGGCACCACCACGCTGCGCGCGCTCGAGTCGGCCGCACGCGAAGGCACGCTGCAGGCCGGCAGCCGCGACACCGACATCTTCATCACCCCCGGCTTCGAGTTCAAGGTGGTGGACGTGCTGGTCACGAACTTCCATTTGCCCAAAAGCACCTTGCTGATGCTGGTCAGCGCGCTGGCCGGCTACGAGCACGTGATGGCCCTCTACCGCCACGCCATCGCCAACGGCTACCGCTTCTTCAGCTATGGCGACGCGATGTTGCTGGAGCGGGTTGCCACCACATCACGCTGACCTTTGCCGGCAAGCGACAATCCCCCCATGCTGAAGTTCGATCTCCTCAAAACCGACGGCCACGCGCGCCGCGGCCGCCTCACCCTCAACCACGGCGTGGTCGAGACCCCTGTGTTCATGCCGGTCGGCACCTATGGCACGGTGAAGGGGGTCATGCCCTCCTCGCTCGAGGCCATGGGGGCGCAGATCATCCTGGGCAACACCTTTCACCTGTGGCTGCGCCCGGGCATCGAGGTGCTGCAGCAGTTCGGCGGCCTGCACCGCTTCGAGAGCTGGCAGCGGCCCATCCTGACCGACAGCGGTGGCTTTCAGGTGTGGAGCCTGGGCGAGATGCGCAAGATCAGCGAAGAGGGCGTGAAGTTCGCCTCCCCGGTCAATGGCGACAAGCTCTTTCTCACGCCCGAGCTGAGCATGCAGATCCAGCGTGCGCTCAACAGCGACATCGTCATGCAGTTCGACGAGTGCACACCTTACGAGACCAAGGGCCACATCACGACCGAGCGCGAAGCGCGGGTGTCGATGGAGCTCAGCCTGCGCTGGGCGCACCGCTGTCTGGCCGAGTTCAATCGGGGCGAAAATCCGAACGCCTTGTTCGGCATCGTGCAGGGCGGCATGTTCGAGAGCCTGCGTGAAGAGTCGCTCAACAAGCTGGTCGAGCTCGACTTGCCCGGCTATGCCATCGGCGGCGTGAGCGTGGGTGAGCCCAAGGAGCTGATGCAGCGCATCGTGGCCCACACACCGCACCGCCTGCCGGCGGCCAAGCCTCGCTACCTGATGGGCGTGGGCACACCCGAAGACCTGATCGAAGGGGTGTCTGCGGGTGTCGACATGTTCGACTGCGTGATGCCCACCCGCAATGCACGCAACAGCCACCTGTTCACCCGCTTCGGCGACCTGCGCCTGCGCAATGCGCGCTACAAGACCGAAGAGCAGCCGGTCGACATGACCTGCAGCTGCCACACCTGCCAGAACTTCTCGCGCGCCTACCTGCACCACCTGGACCGCTGCGGCGAGATGCTCGGCCCCATGCTGTGCAGCATCCACAACCTGCACTACTACGTGAACCTCATGCGCGAAGCGCGCGAGGCGCTCGATGAAGACCGCTTCCCGGCCTTCGTGGCGCAGTTCAAGACCGACCGCGCACGAGGGGTGTAGCGCAAGGTGAGGCTCAGCGCGAAGAGTCGCTCCTAGAGAGCCGCCTCCACCCTGTTCTCTCGCACTGTGCGAGCATGGCTGGCCTGCGGCTGTTCTACCTGTGAACACGCCGGCCCGGCCAAGGACCAGCGCGTGCCAGAATCTTTTGACTACATCGTCGTCGGCGGCGGCTCCGCCGGCTGTGTGCTCGCCAACCGGCTGAGCGCCGACCCCGTCAACACGGTCGCCCTCATCGAGGCCGGCGGCGACGGCACGGGCGTGGCCCTGCGGGTGCCGCTGGGGGCCGTGATGATGGTCCCCACAAGCTACAACAACTGGCAGTTCGAGACGGTGCCGCAGCCCGGCCTCAATGGGCGCAGCGCCTACCAGCCCCGTGGCAAGGTCCTTGGCGGCTCGTCGTCCATCAACGCCATGGTCTACACACGCGGCCACCGCATCGACTACGACCACTGGGCCGATCTGGGCAACCGCGGGTGGTCGTACCGCGACGTGCTGCCCTACTTCCGCAAGGCCGAGGGCAACGTGCGCCTCGGCGGTGAGTACCACGGGCAGGACGGCCCGCTCACCGTGAGCGACCTGCGCACCGACAACCCCTGGCACGCCATCTTCCTGCAGGCGGCGCAGGAGGCCGGCTTCCCGCTGAACGATGACTTCAACGGCGCCGAACAAGAGGGCGTGGGTACTTACCAGGTCACCCAGCGCGACGGCCAGCGCTGGAGCGCGGCGCGCGCCTACGTGCACCCGGTGATGGACGAGCGCCCCAACCTCACGCTGATGACCCGCTCGCAAACGCTGAAGGTCCTGTTCAAGGACAAGCGCGCCATCGGCGTGGAAGTGCTGCGCGACGGCAAGGTGGTGACGCTGCACGCGCGGCGCGAGGTGCTGCTGTGTGCGGGCGCCTTGCAGAGCCCTCACCTGCTGCAGGTCTCGGGCGTGGGCGATGGCGCGAGGCTGCAGAAGACCGGCATTCGCTTTGTCCATCACCTTCCCGGCGTGGGCGAGAACCTGCAGGACCACCTCGATTTCACCTTCGGCTACCGCGTGCCCGACACCGCCTTGTTCGGCTTCTCGCCGAAGGGCCTGTGGGCGGCGCTGCGCCACATTCCGCGCTACTGGAAAGAAGGCCGCGGCATGTTCACCAGCAACTTCGCCGAAGGTGGCGGGTTCCTGAAGCTGCACGCCGACTCACCCGCGCCCGACATCCAGTGGCACCTGGTGGTGGCGCTGGTCGACAACCATGCCCGCAGCCTGCACCTGCGCCACGGCCTGTCGCTGCACATGTGCCTGTTGCGGCCCAAGAGCCGCGGCACGGTGATGCCCGAGTCGCCCGACATCCTGGACGCGCCGCGCATCGACCCGCGCTACCTCGATCACCCGGACGACATGGACCAGATGGTCGAGGGCTACCGCATGACCCAGCGCCTGTTGCAGGCGCCGGCCTTCGCGTCACGTCTGGGCAAAGACGTGTTCACGGCCGGGGCGACGTCGGAGATGCTGCTGCGAGAGACCATCCGCGACCGCGCCGAGACCATCTACCACCCGAGCGGCACCTGCAAGATGGGCCACGACACGCTGGCCGTGGTGGACGCCTCGCTGAAGGTGCACGGCTTGCGCGGCGTGCGTGTGGTCGATGCGTCCATCATGCCCACGCTGGTCGGGGGCAACACCAACGCCCCCGTCATCATGATTGCAGAGAAGGCGGCCGACATGATTCTGGCCGACCGCCGGGCCTGGGACTGAGCCCGCTCAGCCCTGCTGGGGCGCCACCGCGGTTGGCTTGCCCTGTGTCTGCCCCAGCGGGCCTTGCCCCATCAGCTCGATCACCCGCTCACGCAGCAACTCAGGCGTGACTTCGGCCGCAGGAATGGCAGGGCCGACCACCAGGCCCACGCGGCTCCAGAAGCCGCGGCGGAACGGCCGCACCATGGCGCTGCCCTTTTCGGCCCGCGAGAAGAACGAACCCCAGAGGTTCTGCAAGGCGACGGGCACGACCGGCACCGGGTTGCGCTCGAGGAGCTTCATGACACCGGCCTTGAACGGCGCCACATCGCCGTCCTTCGTGAGCCCGCCTTCCGGGAAGATGCAGATCATGTCGCCGGCATCCAGGTGCTGCGCAGCGCGCTGGAAGGCCTGCTCGTACACGGCGGGGTCTTCACGCTGCGAGGCGATTGGAATGGCCTTGAGCAGCTTGAACATCCAGCCCAGCACCGGCATCTGGAAAATGCGGTGGTCCATGATGAACACGATGGGACGAGGGCTCGCTCCCATCAGCAGCACGGCATCGACAAAGCTCACATGGTTGGCCACGACGATGGCCGCCCCTTCGTTCGGCAGGTGTTCATCGTTCGTGACCCTGAAGCGATAGATGAGCCGCGTGACCACGAAGGCGATGAAGCGCAGCAGGTACTCGGGCAACAGCAGGAAGATGTAGGCTGCCACCACCGCATTCAGGATGCCGGTGATGAGAAAGATCTGCGGCACGGTGAAGTGCGCCTTCAGCAGCACACCCGCCATGATGGAGCTCGCGATCATGAACAGCGCGTTCAGGATGTTGTTGGCCGCGATGATGCGCGCGCGGTGGCTCGGTGCGCTGCGCAGCTGGATGAGGGCATACATGGGTACGCTGTAGAGGCCGGCAAAGAGCGCGAGCAGGGCCAGGTCGGCCATCACGCGCCAGTGGGCAGGCTGCTGAATGAACTGCGCCAGCGTCCAGCCCGCATGGGCGGGCAAGCCGCGCGAGGCGAAGTACAGGTCGATCGAGAAGAGGCTCATGCCGATGGCGCCCAAGGGCACCAGGCCGATCTCCACGTGGCGGCGCGACAGCACCTCGCACAGCAGCGAGCCGATGGCGATGCCGATCGAGAACACCACCAGCAAGAGCGAGGCGACCTGCTCGCCGCCGTGCATCACGTCCTTCGCAAAGGTCGAGAACTGCGACAGGAACACCGAGCCGAAGAACCACATCCACGAGATGCCCAGCACCGAGCGGAAGACAACCTGGTTCTCGCTCGCGAGCGACAGGTTGCGCCAGGTCTCGGTCACCGGGTTCCAGTTGATGGCGAGGTTCGGGTCGGTGGAGGGCGACGCCGGAATGGGCTGCGCGACGAGCCGCCCGAGCACGGCTAGGCCCACGCAGGCCGCTGCCACGCAATTGGCGCCGATCTCGGGCAACGCGATCAGCAGGCCGCCCGCCACGCTGCCGAGCAGGATGGCGACGAAGGTGCCCATCTCGACCATGCCGTTGCCGCCGGTGAGCTCGCGCTCGTTCAGGTGCTGCGGCATGTAGGCGAACTTCACCGGCCCGAAGAGCGTGGAGTGCAGGCCCATCAGCAGCACGCAGGCCAGCAGCACGGGCACGTTCTTCTGCATGAAGCCCCAGCCGGCCAGCAGCATCACCGCCAGCTCGAACCACTTCACGAAGCGGATCAGCTTGGCCTTGTCGTACTTGTCGGCCAGCTGGCCGCTCGTGGCCGAGAACAGCAAGAAGGGCAGGATGAACAGCGCACTGATGACGAGCCCGGCCATGGCCTGCGGCAGCCACTGCAGCTGCACCTGGTAGGTGACCATCACCGTGAGCGCGAACTTGAACAGGTTGTCGTTGCCGGCACCGAGAAATTGCGTCCAGAAGAAGGGCGCGAAGCGGCGCTGCTTCAGCAGGGCGAACTGATTGGGATGGTCAGGGGTGCTCAAACGGTTTTCTCCTCGGGTGCCATGCAGTAGATCAGAAGCGGATGCGGTCTCGCAACCGCATCCACCCGTGGCGTCGGGGGCGTGCAACGCCCAGGGGCCTTTGACGTCAGCGGACCACGAGCGGGCGCTGACCCAGGCCGCTGCGCTGCAGCCATTGCATCACCGAGCCCACGGTGATGGTCTCGATGCGGTCGCTGAAGCGCTTGTCGAAGGGGTGGTCGTCGAAGGCGACGTTGGCGGCGGTGAGCCGCGCGCCCAGGCGTTTGGCGGCCGACAGACGCAGCGTCGACGGCTGGTAGCCATGGGCACGCAGCCAGTCCTGCGACTGGGCGCGGGTGTGCACGCTCGGCGACATGGCCATCGCGAGGGTCTCCAACGCCCACTGGTTGGACTGCTGGTAGCGCTGCGACCAGGCATAGGCCACCATGCTGTAGGCCTCGGTGTTCATCTGCCCGAGGCGGCGGTTGTCTTGCAACACGGGGAGCAGCTCGTCCTGCACGTCGGCCGTCAGCAGCACGATGCCGGCCTCGTAGTCGTACGGGTCGTCCATGAAGAACTCACCCAGACCTTGGCGATAGACGGCCGCATGCGCGGTGCCGCATTCGTTGAGCTTGTGGGCCACACGCCAGCCGGCGTCGTCCCGGTAGGCCAGTCCCATGTGCGAGTAGCGCTGGCCGTATTCGCTGAGGTTCTGGCCGACGCGCGCCAGCACCGCCACCCGCGCGCCGCTGTCGTCGAGCTGGCGCGACACGCGCTCGGCCAGTTGCAGCGCGCGCTGCAGCTTGCGTGCTTCGGGTGGCTTGTCTTCGCAGGAGCGGCCGGCGTGCACGCTGCCGGCCGCCACCATCAGCAGTGCGGCTGCAGCGTGCACGAGACCGCGCCACCACGACCGGGTGTTCATCGTGTCACGCGCTCGTTGTAGATGAGCGCGGCGCCCAGCTCATTCGGGATGAAAGCCAGCGCCTTGCCCGCGGTCGACAACACCCAGCCGGTGCTGACGGCCGTCACCACCACCACGGTGCCGACCGTCATGGACAGCGCACCTGCCGCCTTGGCCGACAGGGTGATGCTGGCCCGGGCCCCGTCGGAGGCGCGTTGCAGCACCCACACCGTGCCAGCGGCCGACACCTCGACCGCCACGATCGTCAGCGTGGTGCCGACCGACAGCACCACCGACGGAGCGGTGACCGATACCGCCACCGGCAGGGCCGACAGCGCGCTGGCTTCGGACAGCACGGCCTGGGCCGGCGAGGCGGCGCCCAGGGCCAGCGTCGCGGCGAGCAGCGTGGAGAGGAACATGCGTTTCATGGGGAGCTCCTTGAGGGCAGATGGCAAGACGTGAGGCCGGTCACTCGTCAGCACGCGAGAAGCGCTGGTTCATGGATTCGTGGTCCGCACGCTGGGCTTCGTGCGCATCGCGCAGCGTCTTGGCCAGCGTGAACACCGTCGAGATCAGGAACAACCAGCTCACCCCCAGGAAGGCCTTGTAGGTGGGGTTGATCTCCATGCGCCACAGGCCCCAGGCGGTAAGGCCCATCGCGAGTGCAAAGCCGCCCCAGACCACGAGGCTCCACATCGGCGTGTCCGAGCGCACCTGCTCGTTGTCGCGAACGAACTTCGACAGCGCAAAGGCGGTGGTCAGACAGAACACGTAGCCCATCACCATGAAGGCGCGGTTCAGGTCCTCGCCGGGCAGCCAGGCAAGGCCGACGGCGCACAGAGAGATGGCGAGACCGAACGAGACCCAGACCTGGAGTTTCCATGCAGAAGTGTCTCGGCGAGCAGCGGGGGTGTTCATGTGAAGGTGTGAAGTGGATGACGGGATCATCTTCATCGCCAGGCCCGTTCGGTTCAATCACTCCCAGGAGGGACGCATGCAGGCGACTCTCTGGTATCGTCTGGCGATACTTTTTGATCCAGAAGCATGAGCACCACCCAAGACCTCGTTGCCGCCCTGAAGGCCGAACTCAAGGCCGCCAACATCACCTATGCCGACCTGGCGGAGGAGCTCGGCATGTCCGAGTCGAGCATGAAGCGGGTGTTCGCCAAGTCAGACATGCCGCTGTCGCGCATCGACGATGTGCTGCGGGTGCTGAAGATGGACTTCGCCGAACTCGCGCGCAAGGTGGCCGACGCGCAGCCGCTGCGCAGCGAACTCACACTCGAGCAAGAGAAGGCCGTGGTCGCCGACCGGCGCCTGCTGCTGCTGGCCATCTGCTGCATGAGCCAGTGGACCTTCGAGCAGATGACGACCACCTACACCTACAGCGAGGCCGAGTGTGTGGCCTACCTGCTGGTGCTCGACCGCCTGGGCATCATCGAGCTGCGCCCGATGAACCGCTACCGGCTGAAGGTGGCGAAGACCTTCCGCTGGCGCCCGCGCGGGCCGGTGATGACCTTCTTCCGCGAGCATGTGGCGGCCGACTACTTCAGCGGCGACTTCGATGAGGACGGCGAAATGCTCATGCTCGTGCACGGGCAGATCGGCCACAGCCTGGCCAACAGCTTTGTCGAACGCCTGCAGCGCCTGGGCAACGACTTCGCGCAGCAGCACCTGGCCGACCAGAGGCTGCCGGCTCATCAGAAGCGGGCCTACACGCTGGTGGTGGGCTTGCGCTCATGGCTGTTCGCGGCGTTCCGGGATTTGAAGCGCGACGGGGATGACTGAAGTTTGCTCCCCGGCCTGAGCGGTGGCGTGTCGGCATGGAAGGCGCAAACAAAAACGCTTGTCATGCCAGCGCAGGCCGGTACCCACTGCGTGCAGACACTTGCAGCGGCGATGAGCACTCAGCTTGACCCAGAGTAGGCCCCGACCTGCGTCGGGGTGACTCGTATCGGGTGGGCGACCTCCGCGAGGCAGAGGAGCTGGCGGCAGTCAGGCAGGCGGGGCACGCCGGTGCGAACCCTCAAGTCCCGATCACCCCACCATCCACGCGTCGGATGGCCAGCGTCGCCGATCGCGGCCGCCCGCCATCCGGCCATCGCGAATAGCGAGAGGGATTGGCAGGATCGCTGCGATCGCTCGGCGGCTCGCCCGGGTGCTGCACGTTGACGAACACACTGCGCATGTCGGGCGTGAAGGCGGCGCCGGTGATTTCGCAATTCACCGGCCCGGTGAGAAAGCGCCGCACTTCCCCCGTGCGCGGATCGCAGGCCAGCATCTGGTTGTTGCCGATGTGCGCGAACTCGCCCTTGTGCATCGCTGACGAGTGCACATCGGTCTGGATCCACAGAAGACCGCGTTCATCCAGCACCAGCCCGTCCGGGCAACCGAAGGCATCGCCCTGGACGTTGCCGCGTGCTTCAGGCCGCGGGTTCTGCGTGTCGCCCGCCAGCAGCAGGTGGCGCCAGGTGAAGGTGGTGGCGTCGAAGTCCTGGTCTTCTTTCCACCGGATGATTTGCCCCATCACGTTTTTCTCGCGCGGATTGGCCGCATCGGCAGCAGGCTGGTCGGCCGTGCCGCGTGCGCTGTTGTTGGTCAGGCTGCAGAACACCTCGCCTGCGGCCTGGTCGATGGCGAGCCACTCGGGGCGGTCCATCTTGGTGGCGCCGAGCGCATCGCTGGCCTGGCGCGCCTTGATGAGCACTTCGCCCTGGTCGGCGAATCCGTTCGCGGGTGTCAGCGGACCATCGCCGAACACCAGCCGCAGCCAGCGGCCCCGCCCGTCTGCATCGAAGCGGGCCACGTGCAGCACGCCGTGGTCGAGCAGGCTCGCGTTGGCCTGGGCTTGCGTGAGACCGGGGCCGGCAGGCTGAATGGCATCGCGGCTGACGAATTTGTAGATGTACTCGAAGGCCGCGTCTTCGCCGGAATAGACGACGGCGCGCTGGTCGCGTGTGGTGGCGACCCACGCGCCTTCGTGTGCGGCGCGGCCCAGGGCCGTGCGCTTGACGGGGGTGCTGGCCGGGTCCATCGGGTCGATCTCGACGACCCAGCCGAAGCGGTTGAACTCGTTGGGATGGCGAGTGGCGTCGAAGCGTTCATCGTGTTCGGGCCAGCTGTACCAGGACGTGATCGGCATGCCCCAGCGGAGCTGGTGGGCGTCGCGCTGAACGCCGCCAGCAAAGTAGTAGCGGAAATTTTCCTCGCCACTGAGGTAGGTGCCCCACGGGGTGCGGCCGCTGGCGCAGTTGTTGAGCGTGCCGCGCACGGTGCGTCCCGCAGGGTCGAACGCGGTCTGCATCAGCCGGTGGCCGGCGGCCGGCCCCTGCACGGCGAAGGGCGTGGTGCTGGTGAAGCGGCGTGCAAAGCGGCTGGGGCGGCGCACGGTCCATCGGCCGTTCAGCAGTTCGACCTCGATGACCGACACGCCGTGCGCGGCTTGGGCTTTCGCGACCTTGTCGGCCGTCCAGTTGGCGCGGCCGTCGGGAAAGAGCAAGCCGTCGTCCACGTACTCGTGGTTCATCACCAGCAGGCCGTGGGTCGCTGAGCTCAAGCGGTAGAACTGCAGACCGTCGTGGTGCATGCCCATCTGCATGGCCTGCTCGGCCGCGCTGTTCGAGGCGTCCGGCTTGAACGCAGGCGCTCCGCCGGGCAGGCCGACGGGGTCGCCCCAGGGTGCGATCACCTGGGCCACATAGCCGGGCGGCACGACCACAGTGTCGGCGCTGCTGGGTGGAACGCTCTGGAAGCCGAGCAGCGGTGTCTGCACGGCGCTGTGAGACGGCGCCTCACGGCGCGCGCATCCGGCCAGCAGCAGCGCGGTGGCCAAGCCCACACCGCCTTGCAGAAGCTGCCGGCGCGAGGGCTCGGATCGCTCATGGATGCTGGGGTTGCCCGAGCGGTTGGAGTCTTCCAGCGAGTCGAAGTCCTCGGCCATGCCGCTGCCTAGACGATGCCGCGCTCGCGCAAGGCGGCGAGTTGCTCGGGCGTGACGCCGATGTCGCGCAGCACGGCCTCGGTGTCTTCGCCCACCGTGGGCGCGCGCCGCGTGATGGCGCCAGGGGTGAGGCTGAGCTTGGGCACGATGCCGGGCACGTCGACCTTCAGGCCATTGGCGGCCGTGACCTGCTCGATCATGCCGCGTGCGCGGTAGTGCGGGTCTTCGGCGATGTCGCGTGCGGTGTAGAGGCGCCCGGCCGGCACCTGCGCGGCGTTGAGGGCGTCGAGTACCTGGGTGACGGTGCGCGGGCGTGTCCAGTCGCCGATGGCGCCGTCGATCTCGGCCACACGCGCCACTCGGGCGGCGTTGCCCACGAGCGTGGCGTCGTGCCCCAGGTCGCTGCGGCCGATGGCGTCCATCAAGCGGGTGAAGATGCTGTCACCGTTGCCGGCCACCAGCACCCAGCCATCGGCACACGGGTAGGCGTTGCTCGGTGCAATGCCGGGCAGCGCCGACCCTGCGGGCTCACGCACCGTGCCGAAGGCGCTGTACTCGGGCAGCAGGCTTTCCATGCAGTTGAACACGGCTTCGTACAGCGCCACGTCGATCACCTGGCCTCGGCCTGAGCTGTGGCGGTGGTGCAAGGCCATCAGGATGCCGATCACGCCGTGCAATGAGGCCAGCGTGTCGCCGATGCTCACGCCCACACGCACCGGCACGCGGCCCGGTTCGGCCGTGAGATGCCGCAGGCCGCCCATGGCTTCGGCCACCACGCCGAAGCCGGGTCGGTCTTTGTAGGGGCCCGTCTGGCCGTAGCCGCTGATGCGCAGCATGATGAGGCCGGGGTGCTCGCGCGACAGCGTCTCGTGGTCGAGGCCCCAGGCTTCCATCACACCGGGCTTGAAGTTCTCGATCAGCACGTCGCACTCGGCGGCGAGCCGGCGCACGATGTCGCGCGCCTCGGGCTGGCGCAGGTCGAGCGCCACGCTCTTCTTGTTGCGCGACTGCACCTGCCACCACACGCTCGTGCCCTCGTGCAGCAGCCGCCATTGGCGCAGCGGGTCGCCGCTGCCGGGCGGCTCGATCTTGACCACGTCAGCGCCGAAGTCGGCAAGGGTCTTGGCGGCAAAGGGGCCGGCGATCAGCTGGCCGAGTTCGAGGACTTTCAGTCCGGCGAGGGGTCCGGTGCTCATCGGCGCGGTCCTTGTCAGCGATTCAGTTCAACAAGCCGCGGTCACGCCGGCTTCTGCTCGATCAGGTAGTTGGCCCCGTCGTACTGGCCGAGCACGTCGACCAGGTAGGGCATGATTTCCAGCATCTCGTCGTGCAGCGTGAACGGCGGGTTGAGGATGAACATGCCGCTGCCGGCCAGGCCGAAGCCCTGGCTGTCGGGCACCTGCACCGTGAGGCGCACGTGCAGCCAGCCCTTGGGCGCCAGCGCTTCCAGGCGGCGCGGCAACTGCGCGGCCTCGAGCTTGGAGACCTGCGGGTACCAGACCATGTACACGCCGTCGACGAAGCGCTCGAGCGCCGCGCGCAGCGACGCGATCACGCGGCCGTAGTCGTTGTGGCCTTCGTAGGATGGGTCCATCAGCACGGCCGCACGGCGGCTCGACGGGGGCACCTGGCCCTTGAGGCCGTCGAAGCCGTCGGAGTCGTAGACCTCGGCGCCCTTCACTTCTTCCATGTACGACTTCAGGATGCGGTGGTCGGTGTTGTGCAACTCGAACAGGCGCAGCTGGTCTTTGGGGCGCAGCAGCATGCGGGCGAACGCCGGTGAGCCGGGGTACTGCTCCATTTGCCCGTCGGGGTTGAACTGCTTGACCATGTGCACGTAGTCGGCCACGGCCTCGGGCAGGTCGTCGCGGTCCCAGAGGCGGGCGATGCCTTGCAGGTACTCGCCCTTCTTCTGGGCGTACTGGCCTTCGAGCGAGTAGCCGCCGGCGCCGGCGTGGGTGTCCACCATCCGGTAGGGCTTCTCTTTCTGGTTCATGTAGCGCAGCACCTTGGTCAGCACAATGTGCTTGAGGACGTCGGCGTGGTTGCCCGCGTGAAAGGCGTGTCGATAGGCGAGCATGGTGTGTCTTGTCTCTGTGTGAAGCAGGCACTGTAGCGTTTTTAATGCCCGCCACGGCATCTTCAATTCGCCTTTGAAGGTGTTGTGTCCGCCGGGGCCTTTATCCAACGGGCGCGTCTCTCTACAGTGAGCCCCATTGACCCAGACCAGGAGATTCCATGAAAGCCGTTGCTTACCGTCAGTCGCTTCCCATCGCGCAAAGCGAGTCGCTGCGCGATGTCACGCTGCCCGACCCCACCCCGGGCGACCGCGACCTGCTGGTGCGGGTGCAGGCCGTGTCGGTCAACCCGGTGGACACCAAGGTGCGCCTGCGCTCGGCACCTCCCGAGGGCACCGACAAGGTGCTGGGCTGGGATGCGGCAGGGATCGTCGAGGCGGTGGGCCCGGCCGTGACACTCTTCAAGCCGGGTGACCGTGTCTATTACGCGGGCGACATCACGCGCCAGGGCAGCAACGCCGAGCTACAGGCGGTGGACGAGCGCATCGTCGGCCGCATGCCGAACTCGCTGACGTTTGCGCAGGCGGCCGCCTTGCCGCTGACGGCCATCACCGCCTGGGAGCTGCTGTTCGACCGGCTCGGTGTCACCGCCGACACGCAAGGCGCCTTGCTGGTGGTGGGCGCGGCCGGTGGCGTGGGCTCCATCCTTGTGCAGCTCGCCCGCCAACTCACGCAGCTGAAGGTCGTGGGCACGGCCTCGCGGCCGGAAACCCAGGCCTGGGTGCGCGAGCTCGGCGCCCACGAAGTGATCGATCACAGCGTGTCTCTCACTGCAGAGCTGCGGCGCGTGGGTGTGCCCAACGTCACCCATGTGGCCAGCCTCACACAGACCGATCGCCACTACGCCGAGCTGGTCGAAGCGCTGATGCCGCAGGGCCGGCTCGGCCTGATCGACGACCCTGCCCAGCCGCTGGACGTGATGGCGCTCAAGACCAAGTGCCTGTCGCTGCACTGGGAAATGATGTTCACGCGCTCGCGCTTCAAGACCGACGACATGCAGGCCCAGCACGACTTGCTCAACCGAGTGGCCGAGTTGATCGACGACGGCACGCTGCGCAGCACGCTCGGCGAACACTTCGGCGCCATCAACGCCATGAACCTCAGGCGTGCGCACGCTTTCATCGAGAGTGGCCAAGCCCGCGGCAAGGTGGTTCTGGAATATTAGCCCCCCAGTCGTTGCACTCCTGCCCCCAAGGGGCTGAGCCCGGACGTGGACAGTCCAGTGGACTGTTCATGCCTGGCGAAGGGTTGAGCTTCAGCTCAACGCGGCCTGCAAGGCCCGCCTGGCGGCCTGGCAGAGCCAGATCCGCGGGCGTTGGGCAATGCGCTTCGCTCTAGACGAGGCCACAACTGCTCGTTGGTGGGCCCTTGCGTAACACATCCCGCCTTGTCCATTTGGCGGCGTTGCCCGGTCGATCTCTCTACGCTTGCTGCCATTGATGCACGAGCTTCATCTGCTTTCACCTTTTTGCACAGGATTTACCATGACCACCTTGTTCGATCCCATCCGTGTCGGCGACATCGCCCTGGCCAACCGCATCGTGATGGCACCGCTCACCCGCAACCGCGCCGGTGCCGCCCAAGTGCCCACCGACCTCACCACGCTGTACTACACCCAGCGCGCCAGCGCCGGCCTCATCATCACCGAGGCCTCGCAGATCTCGCCCACGGGTCAGGGCTACCTTGACACCCCGGGCATCTATTCGCCCGAGCAGGTCGCAGCCTGGAAAAAGGTGACCGACTCCGTGCACGCCCACGGCGGCAAGATCGTGATCCAGCTGTGGCACGTGGGGCGCATCTCGCACGTGTCGCTGCAGCCCGGCGGCATCGCGCCCGAGTCGTCGACCGCCAAGGCGGCCAAGGCCAAGACCTTCACGGCTGACGGCTTTGTCGACACATCCGCCCCGCGTGCGCTGGGCACCGACGACCTGCCCGGCATCGTTGCGGCCTATGTGCATGCTGCCAAGGCCGCCATCGAAGCGGGCTTCGACGGGGTCGAGGTGCATGGCGCCAACGGCTACCTGCTCGAGCAGTTCCTGCGCGACAGCATCAATGACCGCGGCGACGCCTATGGCGGCAGCATCGAGAACCGCGCGCGTCTGTTGCTCGAGGTGATGCGCGCCGTCACCGGTGCCATCGGCAGCGGCCGCACCGGCCTGCGCCTGAGCCCGGTCACGCCCGTGAATGACGCCGGCCAGGACAGCAACGCCCAGGCGCTGTTCAACCACGTGGTGGAGCAGCTCGCGCCGCTGAAGCTCGCGTTCCTGCACGTCATCGAGGGCGCCACCGGTGGCCCGCGCGATGTGGCGCCTTTCGATTACGAAGCCTTGCGTGCCCGCTACAAGGCGGGCCATGCGGCCGGCGCCTGGATGGTCAACAACGGCTACGACCGCGATATGGCGGTCGACGTGCTGAGCTCGGGCCAAGCCGACCTGGTGGCCTTCGGCCGGCCGTTCATCAGCAACCCGGACCTGGTGCAACGCCTGAAAGACAAGGCGCCGCTGGCCGCGCTCAACCCCAAGCTGCTGTACGGCGGCGGTGCCGAGGGCTACACCGACTACCCTGCGCTGGAAACCACGGCAACCGCTTGAGGGCGAACGTCACGCCCCGGGAGGGGCGTGTTCATCGGGGTGAACTCAGCGCTTGTGCGCGCCTGAGCGGGCGTTGAACAACTCGCTGATGTGCACTTCGCGTGGGCCGGGGATGACCTCGTAGGACTCTCCGGCCTGCAGTGTGCCCGGCACGCGCACCGCCAGATAGAAGCCGCACCAGCCGTTCGCGGCCATGAGCTTCGAGGCCTGGTTGAAGCCCATCACCGCGTTGAACTTGAAGCACGGAAAGCGCGGCTCGCTGATGGCGAGCGTGCAGTTCGGGAACTTCAGCAGGTCGCCGATCCAGGCGCCGGTTTCGATCAGACCTTCGAGCGTGAGGTTCTCGCCCATCGTGCCGTGCGGCATGGGTTCGTTCCAGCCTTGCACCTTGGCCTGTGCACGCACCGTTTGCCAGAACGGGTAGTGCTCGATCGGGTACGCGTAGAGGGCTTTGGATTGGCCGCCGTGTACGGACGGGTCGGCTTGTTCGTCGCCATCGAGGCCGAGGGTGGCCACCGGAACCGGGCCGCTCACCGGCTGTTTGCGGATGCCCGTGAGCACCCGTTGGCCGTTGATCTCCATCTCGAGCGCGAGCGAGCGGTTGAGGCTGAGCAGGGTTTGAGTCATCAGACGGGCGCCTCAGCGCGGTGCGGCGCGCCAGCCGCTCACGCCGCCGGCCACACGTTGACCGGCCGGGCCGGCGATCCATTTGACGAACAGCTTGGCCGACGGGTGGTTCACGCGGAACGAGCGCATCACGTGCACCGGCATCAACATGCGCGGGTCACCTTGCACCAGCACCGACAGCGGCTTGCGGCCACCGCGGCCCCACTCGCTTCGCTCGACCAGGGTGTAGGCGTTCTGTGCCGCGGCCAGGGCGAGCGGGTCTTCTTTGGGGCCGGCCTTGGTGTACCAAGGTGCAGCGGGTGTGACCCCGGCAGCGCGCCAGAGCAGCATTTCACTTTGTGATGCGCCACTGCCTTCGGGCGCGCCGATCACGCGGACTCTCTTGTGGGCCAGCAGCAGCAAGGCCGCACCGATGTCGGCACTGCCCGCCACCCCGGCCGGGTCGACCGCCTTCTTGCCTTTGCCTTCAAGCGGGCCGACCAGCAGCAGGTCGCTCACGGCGACAGGACGCCGATCGTGGGCCAGGCCTTGCTTTTCGAGCTGGGCTTCCAGCACCGGCGCGTTGGTCAACGCGGCGTCGATCTCGCCGCGCTCCAGCGCCTGCAACACGGACACACTCGGCCCGGGCACCAGCACCACGGCCAGACCTGTGTCGCGGGCAAACGCGAGCTTGAGCCGAGAAGCCAGCTGCCCATCGACGAGGGACTGCTCGACGCCCAGACGCATGGGGTCGGTGATGTCACGGAGTTTGGTTTGAGCCCAGGCCGGAGACACCACAGCGAAGGGAGCGAGCAACAGCGAACGTCGTTTCATGGGCGCGATCTTAGCGCTCCGGGTGGCTTCGAGGGCCCGGGCGCAGCGTCGCGTGCGGCACGCGGAGCACAGGCTCGGCGAGGTCACGGTGTTAGGGGGGCCTGTAAAGAGTGGCAGGTGCGTGATCACTCACTGAGCGTTAGATTCCCGCTTCCCTGAACTCCATCCGACAGGAGACAAGCCCATGAATGCTTTTGCCGGTCCCCCCATCGTGGACACCGCCATGCAACTCCTGATGGAGTTGCCCGAAGCGCCCGCCCTGGCCATTCTTGACCGGACGATGCGCGCCCACCTGGGCACGAGCCCGAGCTTCCCGTCTTTCGACGTGGTCGCCCGCCGTGCACCGCATCCCTGCTATGCGGACGATCTGGACCCCCCCAGCCCGTTTGCCGAACTGATTCGCCGGGCCTTTGCGCCGCAGGTGGACCCACGCGAACTGATGCTGCTCAGCCTGCAAGATCCAGCCGACACCCTTCAGCTCGATGCCCGGCTCACGCTGGTGCGTGAGCAATGGCAGCGGGCGGTCCACCACTTTGCGGCTCGCTACCGCCTGTGGTCATGACGCGCTCGTTCGTGCTGGATGCTGAAGTGGAAAACGCCGTGCTGTGGCGCGAGCGCTGCGGCCAATGCATCAAGGAGCTGGAGCCGCGTCTGGGCGCCAACGACTGCCTCGAACTGGCCGCCACGCTGTGGCAGTTGCCCGGTTATGCGCAAATGGAACCCGACGCCGCCGCCGAGCGTTTCATGGCGGACAACCCCTGCGCCAGCGACGCCATGGCGTGATGCTGGTCCCTCCCTCGGCCGCCCAGGCTCTTGGCCCAGGTGGCAGGGATCTCAGTGCCAGGACCGGTCGGTGGCCGACGCGGCGTCAGCCGGAGCGCGCTCGTCGGTCGACGTCACCACCTGGGCATTGGCGCTCGCCGCCAGCCGGGACGAGGCCACGCTGGCGCGTGGATTCTGCCAAGGCGCCGTGATGGTCTTGTGGCTGTCACGAACCAGCCAGCTGCTCGCGTCGAGCGAGCGCTCCGGCCCCGCCATCGTCGCCTGCACATAGGTCGTTCCCAGCGCGCTGACCAGTGCGGCAGCGCCTACGCCCAGCGTCAGCGTCGAGATGGCGTTCATGGTGTTCTCCTTGAAGGGGGTGATGTGGTGTGAATGAAGGGGCGTGGACCCCGCTTGATGAGAAGTGTCTCGTGGCGCCGGGCCGCTGTGAGTCGGTGGGGAGCGAGCTTCGATGTAGGACGAAAGCAGGTGTTGGGTCGCCTGGAACGTGCCGCCACCAGGCTCAGAGGCGGCTCGGAAAGTTGTCGCCCAGGTGACACGAATGCCTGCTGGCGCCCCTTGCGTTTGAAAAAAATGACAAGCGTGCGACACAGTGCATGAAACTATGCACATATTGCATGGGAACCCTCAAGGTGGGTGGTGCCGGCTCCAGCGGTTCGGTTCACAATAGATTCCAGGCGTTTGTTCCACCCTTTCATCCGCCGTTTCAGCCATCCACGCTGAAGGCCCTCAGCGGCATGGGGAGAGCCCCACGGCACCTGCCACAGCAGGTGGGCGAGGTTCTCCCGATCCCGCTTTTTGAACTTTGATGATTGGAATGAACGTGAACAAACCCGTCCTGGAAGGCTTGCGCCTGAACGTACCTGCCTATGTCAAACATTCCCGGCTCGTCGCCTGGATTGCTGAAGTCGCTGCGCTGACCGAAGCGCGCGATGTGTACTGGTGCGATGGCAGCACCGCTGAATACGACCGTCTGTGCGCCCAGCTCGTGGCCTCCGGCACGTTCAAGAAGCTCAACCCCGAGCTTCGTCCCAACAGCTACCTCGCCTGCAGCAGCCCGAGCGACGTGGCCCGTGTCGAAGACCGCACCTACATCTGCTCTGCCGCCAAGGAAGACGCCGGCCCCACCAACAACTGGATGGAGCCAGGCGAGATGCGCGCCCTGCTGCAAACCGGCGACAAGGCCCTGTTCCGTGGCGCCATGAAGGGACGCACGATGTACGTCGTGCCGTTCAGCATGGGCCCGCTTGGCTCACCCATCGCCCACATCGGCATCGAACTGTCTGACAGCCCGTACGTGGCCGTCAACATGAAGATCATGACCCGCATGGGCAAGGCCGCCCTCGACGTGCTGGGTGAAGACGGTGACTTCGTGCCGTGCGTGCACACCGTCGGCGCACCCCTGCAAGACGGCGACAAAGACGTCTCGTGGCCTTGCAACACCACCAAGTACATCGTTCACTACCCTGAAACCCGCGAAATCTGGAGCTATGGCTCCGGCTACGGCGGCAACGCCCTGCTGGGCAAGAAGTGCTTCGCGCTGCGCATCGCTTCCACCATGGGCCGCGACCAGGGCTGGTTGGCCGAACACATGCTGCTGCTGGGCGTGACTTCGCCTGCCGGCAAGAAGCACCACGTGGCGGCCGCGTTCCCGAGCGCCTGCGGCAAGACCAACTTCGCCATGCTGATTCCGCCGGAAGGTTTCGACGGCTGGAAGGTCACGACCATCGGTGACGACATCGCCTGGGTCAAGCCTGGTGCCGACGGCAAGCTGTACGCCATCAACCCGGAAGCCGGCTACTTCGGCGTGGCCCCGGGCACGAACGACAAGACCAACGCCAACTGCATGGCCAGCCTGAAGCGCGACGTGATCTTCACCAACGTCGCCCTGACCGACGACGGCGATGTCTGGTGGGAAGGCATGACCGACACGGCGCCATCGCATCTGATCGACTGGCAAGGCAAGGACTGGACGCCACAGATCGCCAAGGAAACTGGCGCCAAGGCCGCTCACCCGAACGCCCGCTTCACGGTCGCCGCCACCAACAACCCGGCGCTCGACAGCGAGTGGGACAACCCCGCTGGCGTCAAGATCGATGCGTTCATCTTCGGCGGCCGCCGTTCCACCACCGTGCCCCTCGTCACTGAAGCACGCGACTGGACCGAAGGCGTCTACATGGCCGCGACCATGGGCTCCGAGACCACCGCTGCTGCAGCCGGTCAACAGGGCATCGTGCGCCGCGATCCGTTCGCCATGCTGCCGTTCATGGGCTACAACATGAGCGACTACTTCCAGCACTGGCTCAACATCGGTAGCAAGCTGCAGGCGTCGGGCGCCACGCTGCCGAAGATCTACTGCGTCAACTGGTTCCGCAAGGGCGACGACGGCAAGTTCATCTGGCCTGGCTACGGCGATAACATGCGCGTGCTGAAGTGGATGCTCGACCGCGTTGAAGGCACCGGCCAAGGCGTTGAAAACGCATTTGGCGTGACCCCTCGCTACGAAGACATCAACTGGACCGGTCTCGATTTCACGCCAGCCCAGTACGCGCAGGTCACCAACATCGACAAGGCCGCCTGGAAGGTCGAACTCGACCTGCACGCCGATCAGTTCCAGCAACTGGCTTACCACCTGCCGACCGAGCTGACGGCCACAAAGGCCAGCATCGAAAAGCGCCTTGGTCTCTGATTCAGTGATTCGCTGACAAAACGGGCTGTCCGCTCTGAGCGGCGGCCCATCTGCGAACGCCGGCCACCAGCCTGCGTTGCTTTGCCCACGGGGCAGGCGCCGATCCGGCGCCTGCCCCGTTTTCGTTGGGGCTTCCAAGCGAACCGCCAAAAAAAAAGCCCCGCAGTGCGGGGCTTGGGTGACGCTCATGCGGGCTCATCGCGCCGCCACATCTCCAGCGCGAATCAGGTCGAGGTGGATCGTCGGCTGGAGGTGCACGGGCTGCGGGCTGTAGTAGCCGCTGCCATCGGGTGCCCAGTATGGATTCGGGCCGCCGTAGGCTTCGTCGAACTTCCAGGGAGGGGAGCCGCCCGGCCACATGGTGTCAGGGTTGTTGGCGCCTGGGGTGGGGGTGAAAAACAGCGGCGGCGGGTTCACTGGCTTGATGGTCTCGCCCACCAGGGGTGGCAGTTGGCCGATGAAGGTCGGCGGAGGTGCGACGGGACGCGGTGCGACCGGCTGCCCGCCGTATTGCCACGGGTTGTGGCCGTGGTCGAAGCCGTGACCATGGTGATGGTGATGGTGATGATGGAAATGGTGCGGGAGCGGGAACACCGGCTTCCCGACCACCTGGCCACCGGTCTCGTTCGTCGGAATGCCGATGGTGTTGAAGTTGGGAAGGTTGGCAATGAACCCGCCCTGGAACACGATGGACACCAGCCCATTGAAGCTCGCGAACGCAGGCTTGAACTGCTCGGTGAGCGCGCCACCCTTCTTCAGGTCGGTGGCGTTGATGTAGGCCTGGTCGACGGCCTTCACGGTGCCATTGCGGTCGATGGCCACGAAACCTTTGCCAGCGGGGTTCTCGTTGAGCACGTTGCCGTCGGCCATGAAGTCGTCGATCATCGTGCCCCAGCCCTTGCCTTCTTCGACCGTCAGATCGCCGCTGGTGTTGGAGTCGACACCACTGATGCGCACGCCGTAGTCGCCATTGGTGATCGTGACGCGCGAAGACAGCGTCATGGACGGGTCGTTCTTCCACGGTGTGGTCTCGATCGTCACCTTGGTGCCGTCTTCGAGCTTGAAGGTGGTGGTGCCCCAGAAGTCGAAGGTGTCCACACCGTCGATCTTCATGTGAGGGTCGCCCCAGGCTTGGTAGGTTTCGCCCGTGTGTTTGTTGTTGATGGTGACGGTGTTGTTGTCGTCAGCCACGATGCGGTAGTTGTCGTTCTCGAACACGGCCTGACCGCCCTGCATGCTGGTGCTGGCATGCGTGGGGTTGGTGGCGCTGGCCAGCGGCAGGCTGGTGTTGAGGTGGGACGCGCTCAGCGGCGCGGCCGTCGCATTGATTTCGCTCATGGGTCACTCTCCCGGTGTGGACTCTTGGTGGGCAGCGCCGATGGTTCGAGCGCCAACAAGATGATTTCACCCGGAGCGGTGTCAGTTCGTAAGCTGTGAGCTGCCCTAGCTGGGGTGGACGATAGGCCCCACGCTGTACGAACTTGCGTGGAGGCGGCCCTATCGGACGCCTTGCACCAGGGCAACGATCACCGCGGCCCACGGCACCCAGAGCGGAGAGGCGATGCCGATGATGATCCCGACAAGGATGACGCGCTTGGCGACGCGTTGAACTCGGCGCGCGCGCAGCGCTGATTTGCGCAGCGAGGGGAGCACATCGACAGCCGCGGCAATTCTCAACCGCACGGGCTGAGCCTGCGTGCCGCCGGCCTGACGTCGGGCTTGCGCGCCGGGTTGCCAGTCTGACCCGGCCTCACCGAGTGCGCTGATCGGCCGCAACCACCAGGTGGACAGTGCGGCCTCATTCACTTCGGGTGCAGCCAGGTCGTTCAGCCAGGCTTCGCCGCGGTAGGGTCGGGCCTGCGCCTTCGACAGGGTGAGCGTGTGGCGCGGAGGGGTGCCGCGGGGTGCGGCCGCAGGGGGCCCGCCGTCGCGTGCGTCCAGCTCGAGCGGCGGGTCATAGTGGATGTCGATCCACCGCTCACCGCGCCACCAGCTGCGCAACGTCGCTCGGCGGGGTTCCGTCCGGCGAACCGGTGACCCCTGAAGCTCAGCGCGGCGCTGGTTCCACAGCGCCATGGCGTGCTGTTCCGGGGCTTGCCATCCGCTGCCGGTGGGGCGGTGTGACTTCATCCAGAGGTCGAACGAGGCCTCGTCGCCATCCCAGCCTTGCAGCACCAGCGCGCGCTGCAGCAGCGTGGTGAGTCCGATGGCAGTGACGTGAGCCGCATCGCTCACTGGGGCGGAGAGCTTCTGCAGCCACGCGCTGTGGCGCGACAGCAGCACGTCGAATTGATCTGCGCGAGGCAGCAGCGAGGTGGACGTGCCTGCCAGGCGCTTGCGCCCGCCATTCGCCCAGCGCCGCAGTGTTTCTGAGGCCACCAGCTCGCCCACACGCACCATGCCGAGATCGAACCAGGGCATGTCGATCAGCGCCCGTTGGGCACCGACGTTGGCGACATGCGTGCGCACCACCTTCTGGAACGGCAGGGACTGGTGCAGGATGGACATCTGTACCTCGATGGGCGCACGCTCGGGCAGACCGTCCAGGGTGGGCTGCCACGCCAGAAGGTGATCACGCGCGGCCTGTTCGTCTCCGCGGTAGGCGGTGATGGCCCACGACCACCATGGATCGAGCCCCCGCCCGGGCGGACAGCCCAGGCCAGCTCGTTCAGTCACATCGGGAGGGGCGTCGGGCATGGCTCATTCTGCGGGCAAGCAGCGACTGTCTGCACGGCCGACACGCGAATCCCATGCCACGCCCTGAGATTCGGGCTGTGGCGGCAATGACGATGAAGCCCCTGGGTGCCTCTGCGCCCAGGGCCTCAAGCGGCCTCAGCGTGCAGCGCAGGTGACCTGGTACTTCGCGCCCAACGAATTGCACAACAGCTTGGCGTCGTAGATCACCGTGTTCATGTCGGGCCGTTTGTGGAACAACATGATCGTGTTGATGGTGCTCGGCATGCTGTAGGTGGTGGTGTCCCCGCCGTAGGTGGTGGTGCTGGTGTAGGTTTCCTTCGCACGGCCACGCTCGTTGCGCTTGATCTCCGTGTTGGAGAAGGTCTGCACCGGGTTCACGACCGAGGTCTGGTCGACCCGCGTCTTGCCATCGATGATGACGAAGAACGGATAGCCTTTGCTCAGGCTCAACTCGGCACTGCGCAGCAAGGCGAGGTCTTCGGCGCGGGTGGAATTGGTGCGGCTGTTGCCTTCGAACGTGACGCGGTAAACGTTGGTATCGAGCTGGATGTCAGAGAAGCCACCGCGCCACGTGGTGGGCTCGTACTTGGTGGGGGCGCCGCAGCCCGCCATGCCCACCGTCACCGTGATCAACGCCAGCGGCGCCAGAATTCTTTTCATGCAGGATCTCCCTCAATGGATGGCGCGGCACACGCCGCACATGCCGCCAAATCAAACAGCGTAGCAGGCCGCGCTGTGTCGTCACGTGGCCCGGTCTCTCAACGCATGGTGCACCGGGGCGGTTGGCCTGACCTTGAATCGGTTTCTCCATGCGCACGCCACAGTGCAAACGGCCGGTGGACCGCATCGCTGCGATCCACCGGCCGCCCAGGCTCCTTGAGCGATCGACGTTCAGTGCTTGGCTTGCGCCGTGCCCCAGTTGGCCCACAGGTCTTGCAGGGCTTGGGTCTGGTTGGACACGGCCGTGGCGATGGCACCGCTGGCCTGTGCAGCCTTGATGTCCTTCACGGTTTCTGTCACAGCAGCGCCGGTGGCGCGGTAGTTGCGCTCGTCGAACTTGGTTCTGACGGTGCGAATGTCACCAGCGATCTCGGCCACGTCCTGCAGTGCAGCCACGGTCGCTGCGCTCACTGGCTTGCCAAGCACGGTGTTGGTGGCTTCGACAGCCTGGCGGTAGTCCTGGTTCTGGACTGCCTTGCGCACTTGCCCGATCTCGCCCAGGGTTTCCTTCGTGGCACCAGAGGCACCCAGAGCGCCCGCGGCGATGATGGACACGTAGTCCTTTTTCTCAACGGCATTCACCACGTTCTGCACGTTCTTCGCGGTTTTGGCCACGTCGGCAAGGCTCTTGGCTGTGTCCTGGCTGATGCCGAGGTCCTTTCCGTTCTCGCTGGCGGCAAACGCTGCCACGCCTGCCACCGCACCGGCGTAGTTCTTCTTCTCAACAGCGGTCACCACGTTCTGGACTGTCTTGACGGTGGTGGCGATGTCCTTGATGTTGTCGGCTGTTTCTTTGCTGATGCCCAGGTCCTTGCCGGTGTTGCTGGCCGCGAAGGTGGCCACGCCAGCAGCGACACCGACGTAGTCCTTCTTCTCAACAGCGGCGACCACGTTCTGGACTGTCTTCACGGTGGTTGCGATGTCCTTGATGTTGTCGGCTGTTTCTTTGCTGATGCCCAGGTCCTTGCCGGTGTTGCTGGCCGCGAACGTGGCCACGCCAGCCACGGCACCGGCGTAGTCCTTGGTCTCGACGGCCTTCACGACTTTCTCGACAGTGGCCACCGTGTTGGCGGCTTGCACGACTGAGGCGGGGGCTCCGACGACTTGGGCGACCAGCGAAGCAGCCTGGCCGAAGCTCTTGGCCGACGCGGCGTTGTAGGCCATGCTGACCTTCTGAGCACCATCTGCAAAGGACTGGATGCTGGACACGGTGCTCGCTGTTGCGCCCAGGCTTCCTGCAAAGTTGGCGGCGCCACCGGCCAGGCCGGCCACGCCGCTCAGCACGGCACCGATCGACTTGTACTTGATGCCCTGGTACACCGTGTAGGCGGCCTTCACCGCGGAAACGATGTTGGCCACGAGTGCCACGATGGGAATCGGGATGTAGCGGCAGATGGTCAGAACGATGCCCAGCCATTTGCTGTTCATGACCTTCTTGAATTCATCCTTCAGGTCCTTCCAGGCTTCGCTCACTGCCGTCTTGACAGCATTGAAACCTTCCGTGAAACCTTCTTTCACCATGCTCGGATTGAATGTGGCGAAACCGACGGCCACCTTCACGCCCGCCTTGACGGTGTTGACCACAGCGTTCGCGACCGACTTGAAGGCCTTCTTGATCTTCTTGAAAAGACCGTACTCCACATCAACGGTCTTCCCGTTGATCGTGACCGTGCCGTGGTCGTTGTCGGCGCGCATTTCCTGCAATTGCGCATCGGTGACGTTGTCGCCGTGCAGCAGAGCGCTGAAGATGTCGCCTTCGTCGCCCAAGGCGTCGGTGGTGTTGATGCGCGCGTCGAGTGCATGGCCCACCTCTTCGGTGAGGATGCGCTCGGCTTTCGCTGGATCGGTGTGCAGCAGCTCGCGGCTCAGGTAGATGGTGTCGGATGCCTTGGCATAGGCGCCCAGGGCCACGCCCTCGCCTTGTGTGCCGGACTGGTCGGCCATCTGAGCGCTGCTCACGACCTCGATCTTCGGCATCCAGCTGAAGTCGTTGCGCAGGGCTTGCTGGCGCAGGCCTTCTGCGGCAGCTTTGTCGTATTTGTCGCCGAAGGCCTTGGTCAGCAGGGCCTCGAACTTGGTAGGATCCTTGGCGGCGTCGGCGAAGCGTGCGCGGAATTGGTCGGTGACCTTGACGAGTGCAGCCTGGTCGGCAGACGAGGCCTGCGACGTCGCAGCAGCGGGCGCGGCGGCTGCGGCGCGGGGTGCCGCTGCGGGCGCTTGGGCGCGGGGCAGAGCGCTGGGTGCGGCGGTGGTGGTGGCGGTCTGCGTGGGCGTGTTGCCCGATCGGAGCACTTCGCGCTCAGCAGTGCTGGCCAGCTTCCACAGCAGGGGATTGACGTGCTCCGGCGCGGCGCCGACCGCCAGGTTGCCGTCGAGCAGTGGCGGCGTATCGAGCGTGACAGCGCCGATGGCCTGATTCGTTTGCAGCATGTGATGGACTCCCTGACACGATGGTTGATTTATGAAGCCATTGGATCGGAATGCCATCGCTCGCGCATCTGGGCCGTGCCCCAGCTGGGGTCGGCCCTAGGAGCCTGGGCGGCAGAGAGGCGAGCGGGCCCGTCTCTCTGCCGCCCAGAAACGAAAACACCCGCCAAGGCGGGTGTTCAGCGTGGCATGGGCCGGTGAGCTGTTCAGACACGGCGGCCCGTGCAACGCGGCATGCTCAGAAGGAGAAGGTTGCGCCCACGCCCAAGAGGCTGGCCGCACGGGTTTCACCGTCGAACTTGAAGCGGGTGAAGTCCAGGCTGGCATCGATGCTCAGTTTCGGAAGCACCTTGTAGCTCCCGCCAATGCCAAAAGTCGGTTGGATCTTCGACTCGCTTTCGGTGCCCGCGACGTCGGACGTCTTGAACGTGTTGCGGGCCAGACCCAGGCGTGCGGCGGCTTGCCACTTCGGTGTGAAGTTGTAGCGGTACGCTGCCCCAATGCCGAAGGAGTGGGCCTTGAAATCAACCGAGTTGAGGGCACGCACGTTCTGCGTGCCGAAGCTGATGTACGAGCCTTCGACAGCAAAGCCGTTCCCGAAGGCGTAGCCACCGAACAGCTTGAAGCCGGTGGCCGATTCTTCGCAAGAGACAGTGCCATCGCAGTCGAGGTCGAGTGCCGTGCGCGCCAGCGCGCCGCCCACATAGCCTTGCGCAAACGAGGCCGAAGAAAAGATCGCAGCACTGGCTGCAACGATGAGAGCAATCTTGTTCATGACATTGAATCCTGTTATTGATGAAGCGGCCTCCCTTAAAAGGCCGGCGCGATTCTATGAGTGCGCGCCGCCAATTGCGCACGTTCATCAGGATTGATTCAATGAATTACGTTCGTGAACACTTCGACCCGGCGGTTTGTCCGGACGCGCGTGGGATGTGCGCGCATTGCCAACGCTCGCGGTCATGAATGCCCGATGAAAACGGGGCGATCTCGTCACGCTGCAAGAAGTGATCACGCGCGCCAGGGCATCCCGGGTTTGTCGAAACGCGCGGACCGTGTCAGTGTGACGGTGCGTGATGGCAGTCACGCTGGGCTAGAAACTTCGAGGAGCCGCGATCAGGGCAGCCAGATGAGCGACGTGCAGGAGGAAACCCAAGCCCCACCCGTGCCAGATGCGTTGCGCACCTTGACGCTGTAATTGGGGTCGTATGCCGGCCACGAGACCGGGACGTTGGCCGCATCTGCGGGTAGAACGAACACAGCGTTCTTCTCGCAGCCCAGCCCCCCGATGATGCCGCCAGGGACGCCCGGGAAGGATTGATCAGGCGGGAAAATGGGCGCGCCGGTAGCGCCACTCATGAAGTTGACGCCGGCGATCCATTTGCTGTCGGGGGACCAGGTTGGGTTCGAGAAATTTGACGCAACGGCCGAACCGGCGTTCGGGGGAATGGTCAATTTGTGCAGATTGCTGCCGTCGACATTGACGACCCAGATCAGGTTGTCGGTGGCAGCCGCTCGCGCCGTTGCCCAATTGAAAGCGATTTTTGTTCCGTCAGGGCTGACAGCGAGGTGAACCGCCCTTGATGTGAATTCGCCGTTCTGGGTGACACTGTTGTCGGGCAGGTTCAGCGTGGCAATCAGCGTGTCGACCTGGGCCGTAGGCGACGACACGTAGAGTTGACGGCCGGACAGAAAAACGTAGCGGCCATCCGGAAGCCAACCGACTGGGCTCGAGAGGATGCTCTGCCCGTCCATCACCGACCCACGCTTGACGATCACACTGTTGGTGGTGTCGAAGACAGACAGTCGGTTGTAATAGGATTCGTTGACATCTCTCCAGAACGACACCACATAGCGGCCGTCCGGCGACAGTTTGGGCCAGCGAGTTTCCCCGCGGACATTGATGCCCGAGTTGGTTTTCGCCCAATCACTCGTGCGCACGTTGTCGAAGTTCTCGGTGGAATTGGCTGCGGCGGAAACGCGAAGCACGGTGGAGTTGTTGGAGGATCCGTACCACGCATTGCCCAACGAGGGGGATGAAGGGGGCTGCGAGGGCAGTCCCGTGCGCAAGTCATAGACGGTGGCTGGCCCTGACGAGGCCGGGATCAGAAAGCGTCCGGGCAGATTGGTGTTGCCATAGGTATTGACTTGCCCCGCCGGCAGATCGGGGCCAGATCCTGGCGCAGACACATCCGTACCGCCCCCGCCGCCGCAGCTGGCCAACATGAGAAGCGGAAGCGCGGCGATCGCAGCAAAGTGGTGAATGACTCTCATGCGTGGCTGGTCCTTGCGAAACGGAAATAGAAAAAACCCGGAAGGCCGCGCGAGGCGCCTTCCGGGTTGGGTGTGTAACGCGATTACTGCTTGCGTGCAACCGAAGCCATGCCTTCACCGATGGTCTTGATGGCTGTCGAGAACGTCGTCTGCAGCAAGTTGAACTCTTGACCAGCCGCTTGGAAGCGCGTGTTGAGCAGCTGGGTTTCTGCAGCGGACTTGGCCTGCTCGTCGGTCGTCTTCGTCCCACCGTTGTTGGCGCCGCCCGTGGTGGTCTGGCCTGCATTGGCGCCGCCCGTGGCCGTGTCGCCGCCGGCGTGGTCGGCGATTTCCTTGCTCAGGCGGACCAAGTCGGAAGCCTTCTTGCCGAGTGCCGTACCCATGGCTTCAGCGATGGCTTGCATCCAGCTGCCGCCGCTGGCGGTGATGCTGCTGCCGGTCGATGGGGCAGGAGCAGGTGCGGGAGCAGGTGCTGGCGCAGGAGTGGTACCGCCAGTGGTCGGTGCAGGCGTTGGAGCCGGTGCTGGGGCGGGAGCAGGCACGCTGCCAGGCGACAGCTTGTTGCGCACGAAGTCGACGATCAGCTTGACCAGACCTTGCGTGAAGCCTTCGATGGACGCGCCGGCTTGGCCTTGGACCAGCTGTTGCACGTTCGGATCGGTGTTGACGTGCAGGCCCTTGAGGGCGTCAGACACCAGAGCGCGGATGTCGTTGGCCAGGAATGCGGGCATGCCGTATTGCTGGTTCAGGATGGTGACCGCTTGGTTGATGGCGTTGCCGAGGTTCTGGCGAACGAGGTTGCCGACACAGTTGCCGATCGCGGCAGCGCCCGCGCCGCCGCCGAGTTCAGCCGTGATCTGGGCGCTGGTTTGCGTAGCGGCTGCATTGGCTGCGGCTTGGTTCTGAAGGGTGTTGATGTGGTTGCCGATGAAGAAGCCCATGGTTCTCTCCTGAAGATTGGTTTCGATGTGGTTGGAGGCTCTGACGTTGCCGGTTCCTCCCTGCAACTCATCCGCCGCGTTGACACTTGCTTTGCTGCGTCGACAGGATCGATTTGAATCCTCGGGAACCTCATTCGTAAGCTGGTGCGTGCGATAGCTAGGGTGCGCCCCAGATGGGTTGTTGCGGCGACGTGCAATTACTCGGCCACGCTCGGAAGCGGCAACTCGGCTTCTGCCGCCGGCACGGCCTGGCGCGAGAGCAGACTGATGCCGCCGGCGGTGACGCCCAGCACCCACTCTTCGTCGCGGTACTGCATGACGACCACGCGCTCTTTGGCACCCACGGGCAGCGCGCGAATGAAGCGCAGTTCGCCCACCGGCCTGCCCGCGCCGCCGCGGATGCGGCCTTGCTGCAGGCGTTTGAGCAACGCGATGCTGACCCAGGCCAGGGCCGAGACGAAGACCAGGGCGAGCAAGGTGCTCAAGAGTTGACTGCCGAAAGTGTCCATGGGGTGCTGCTCAATTCACAACTGGCCATTTTCAGGGGCGAGGCTCAGCGCGCCTTCCCCCTAAAGAGAGTGCCCTTGTAAGGAGTTGTGTGGGTGGCGTGGATCGGCCCTGAGCGAACCGGCTGCCGAGGAGACGCTGGTCAGGGCGTGTCGTGCGGCTGCAGCCCGCACAGCGGCATGGGGCTGTCGTCCACGATGACGGTGATCCAGCGCTGGCCGGTGTGGCGGTCTCGCAGAAGATCGAGGGCGGGGATCGCGCTCAGGGATTCGAGCGGCGTGTCGACCACATCGAGCCGCGATCGCAGGACGGCGTACTCGGGCTCATTGCCCCACACCAGCCGGGGCTTGTCCCAGGGTTTGGGGTCCCAGCGATCAAGCAGCGCCATCCAGAGTTTGTTCAGCATGGGGAGCGACTGCACAGGTCAGAGAAGCGTCAACGAGAGGGGCCGCGATGATGCGTGAGCCAAGGGCTCAGCGCGTGCCGTGAGGCCGCAGCCCGTGCTGGCGGGCTGACGACTCGTCGAGAAAGATGGTGTCCCAGAGCTGGCCGGTATGCCGGTCGCGCATCACATTGAAGGCCTGGATCTGCTGCAGGAACTCGGCCGACACTTCGACCACGTCGAGGCGCGAACGCAAGGCGGGGTACTCCAGTTCGTGGCCCCAGACGACACGCGGTTCATCCCAGGGGTGCAGTGAGGGCTGCTCGAACAGCGCCATCCAGAGTTTTTTCAGCATGGGGTGAGGCTGAGAGCGGACGAATGGAAAAGGCAACGCCGCAATGCACGCCAAAGGGCGCTGCGGCAGAAGAGGTGGTCCGGCATGTACCGACCGGTGTCGCGGCATCATGCCTTCGTTGGCAGTGTCACATCCGAAGCGACGCACAAGACCCTGAGGGCGCAGGGCTTGTGCGTGCCCCGCTTTTCTGGCTCACCAGAACTTCACCGCGCTCCATGCCTGGCTGGCCTTGGCGCTGACGGTGTCGAGGCCTTGGCCCACCTTGGTGAGGGCCGCGCCGAGCGGCTTCTCGGCGCTGGCAAAGGTCTGGGTGAGGCGGTCTTTCGCGGCGTTGATGGCGCCGGAGCGTTCGCCCACGAACTTCACGACGGCATAGGTGCCGGCGCCGGCTGCGAAGCCCACGACTGCGCCGACGGCCGTGCCGGCGACAGGAACGACCGAGCCTACGGCGGCGCCGATGGCCGCGCCCGCTGCGCCTGCGCCCACGGCAGTGCCGGTGTCGACAGCGATGTTGGCGGTGGCGCGTGCGGCGCTCACTTCACCGCGGCGGTAGGCTTGCGCGTTGGTGCCGGTGGAGATGGCCCCTTCGATGACCCCGGCCACCGCGCCCCCTGCCCCACGCAAGCCGATGCGTGGCGTGAGCGTGTCGGCCGCACGCGCCGCGCCGTAGCCGATCGTGGCATTGGTGCCGGCGGCTTGGGCGGATGAAGCGAGGTCGACCTGCTCGCCTCGCACGGCGGCGAGCGCGTCGCTGCCGAGCGAGATGGCGGCACCGCCCACGGCGCCATAGCGTCCGGAGTTGGCGCGCGGGTAGCCTTCGGTCGCGCCGTTGGCTTGCTGGAGTGCGCGTGTCAGCGGCTCAGCGCTGAGCTTGACTGTCGTCTGGTTCGCCGCCGCGCCACCGGCCGGGCGGCTGAGCGGACCGTCTGCGGCCACGCTCGGGTCGACCGGCATGGGGTTCACGTGGGCAGCCGAAGGCTGGGTGGTGCCGCGTCCGTTGGCGTCGTAGCGCACGAGCTGCTCGGGCGTCAGCTGCGAGGCGTTGGCGTTGCGGGTGATGACGTTGATCTGGTCGCCCGCGCCGGTGGCGGCCGGTGCACGCATGCCGCTCGCCCCTGCGTCTGCAGCGCCCTTGCCGGCCTGCTGGCCGAGGGTGTACGGGTGTTCGCCCGTCAGCTGGTACAGCAGGCCCGGAGCCTTGATCCCCTTGGGATCGATGAGCGCCTCGACGGGCAGGCCCACCTCAGCCAGCCCCGCGCGCAGGTTCGCCACACCGCCGCGGCCCTCGGCATCGGGCGTGGCGGTGAAGCGTGCTTCGAGCATGCTGCGGTTGGCCAGCGGCTCGGGTCCGTCGGCATAGGCGGCAGCCTCGAGCGCGGCCGACTTCAGGTCGGGCGAGCCGTAGAGCAGGCGTTCGCTGGTCGCGTTGTAGCGGCCCGGGTTGCTGTACGTGTGATCGAAGATCGTGGGCTCGAAAGCGGTCTGACCGACACTGCGGAACAGCGAGCCGCTGAACGGCTCTTGCGGGGCGATGTGGCCCGCTTCATAGGCGCGGCCCATGAGACTTTGCACCGTGGCTTCGCGGCCCATGGCGCCCGTCGTGGCGGCGGCGATGGGCGAGAACGGGGAGTCCGGGAATGTGGATTCCGAGACGGGCTGAAATTCCGGAGCACTTTCCCAGTTGCGCGGGACCGTGTCGTTGGTGTCGATGTCGTGCGACACCTCGGCATCGGCTGCCGGGCCCCAGTCGGCGCGGTCGGCCTCGACTTCAGTCTCTGCCACGGCGACGTCATCGTCGTAGGACGGCAGTTCGGCGTAGTCGGAGAACGAGCATTGGTTGGCTTGGATGCTGGACATGGCGGACGTGACCTCTCGGAAATCGGCGGCAGGCCCGCGGGTGTGCGAGGCTGCCTGTACCGGAGATCAGACCATGTGGAGGCGCGAAGCGCAGCCTGTCGCCTGCCCTAGCTCGGGTCGACGATAGGAGACACGCCCATTCGCTCAGTGCGTCGGCACGGCGCGGAAGCGATCGAGTGAGCGCAGTGCCTGGGCCAAGGTGTCGGTCGGGTGCTTGCCCGTGGGCGTGCGCAGCCAGTTGGTTCGCTCGACGTCGAGCTGATGGTTTTTGCCGTCGAGGGTGCAGGTGAGCACGATCGGCAACGGGAAGCGTTCGTTCGAGGGAGGGCGGAAGGGGTAGATGGCCAGCACGTCGAGGCAGCCATCGCCGTCGACGTCGACGATCTTGACTGCCGGGGGATCGTCACACGTCCAGGGCATGTCGAGGTCGGGTTCGAGCACATCCACGGCCAGCAGCTGTTTGCCGCGCGCGAGGTGGATGACGCAGTGGGTGCCGCCGCCGTTGCGTGGGGTCCATGAGAGCGAAAGGAGCTGGGTGGAATCGGCCGCTGGCCCGAAGCGAAAGCTCTGCGCGCGGTCGAACTCGATGAACATCGGCTCCTTTACCCTTTCGCGCAGCTTGGCTTCAGCCTTGGCTGCAAGGGCGTCGAAGGCGGGCCGCGGCAGGCGCTGCACAGATGAGGTGTTGCGGGGGCGCTCAGCGGCGGAAGCGGAGTTCACTGCCAGAACCAGGGTGGTGAACAATGCGCCGAACAGGCTGCGGGACAGACAAGCTGCGGCGCGGATGGGGTGTGAGCGGGAAAAGCGAGTGTTCATGCGCTGCGATTTTGCATGTTGCGTCCGCTCACTTGGAGAAGGCGGCGTGGGCAGCGGCCAGCTTGGTGTCGTAGTCGTTTTTCTTGTAAGCCTTCCCGTTGTAGCCCTCGGCGAAGTCCGCCCAGTCGTGGTTGCGCAGCGCCGTCAGCAGCGAGGGCCGCGACTTGATGAGCTCACCGAATGCGGCCAGCTGGGCACCTTCGTCCTTCTGCATCGCTTGCACGAACGACGTCACATCGGTGAAACCGGCCGCCTTGAAGTTGAACCCCATGATCTGGAAGCGGCCCCATGAGGCGGATTCCATCGCGGCCGTGGCATCGAGCTTGGACGCTGCGTCGAAGCGTGTCCATTGGTGCTCGCCGCCTTTGCCGTAGAGCGATTTGTCCCAGGTCTTGCTCGAGAGGTTCGGGTGCTTCTTATCGAACTGCCCGCCCGTCTTGTCGTGGAAGATGTGGGCCTCGAAAAGGATCTTGGCGCGGCCTGAAGGCAAGAAGCCGCCACCGGCCGATTCGACTTTGGCCACGGCCTTGATGGCCGCCACGTCGACGCCCAGGGACTTGGCGACGCTCGCGTACTGCGCCTCGGTGATGCCGCGGTCTGGCGTCGCTGCGTTGGCGGCAGTGAACGACGGGGCGAAGCCGGGGAGCAATGTCGCCGTCGGCGCGCCGAAGCCGATCAGCGAGAAGTCGAGCAATGGGTTGGTGCGTGCGAGGCCGGCCCAGTCGGGCAGCGGGCTGCGGGCCAGTTCGCTCAGGGCTTCGCCAGCCGGACGGTCTGGCACGTCTTGCGAAGAGGTACTGGACTCGGAGCCGGAGGACACACCTGTCGCCTGGCCCGCGGACACATCGGACGCGACATCGGCGGCCCGCTCGAAGGACGGCGTGGTCTGGATGGACGAGGCGATGGTGCTGGACATGGTGCGGGCTTTCGTCGGAGGGCAGGACACGCGGACCTTAGCGACCGCCCTCACCACTGCCTACTGCCGCCGCCCCTAGGTTCCTGACGCGAGGCTCAGTGCGGCCGATGCGCTCATGGCGCAACGGCCGGCGCTGGTGGCACCGGTTCCGGGTGCCGAAAGTCTTCGGGGTACGCCGTCAAGTCCTCGCCCGGAGGCGGCCGGCGCATCTTCTTCGGCCGGTTGGGGTCATCGGCCAGCGGGGTTTGCAGCGGGTCGACATGGGCGGCCACGTCTTCACGCACCTGCTTGGCCCAGAGGATCACCTCGGCCATGACCTCGAACAGGTCCTGCGGGATGATTTCGCCGACTTCGGCGCGCGCCAGCATGTCGCGGGCGAGCGGGATGTTACGCACCACCGGCACACCGGCCTTCTGCGCCGCCTCGCGCATGGCGAGCGCCAGGTCGTCTTCGCCCTTGGCCGACAGCGTGGGCACGGGGCAGTTGTCCTTGTCGTACTCGATGGCGATGGCCACGTGCGTGGGGTTTACCACCAGCACGTTGGCGCTGGCCGCGGCGTTGGTGGCATTGCGCTGAGACCACTCCTGGTGCATCTGCTTGCGCTGGCCCTTGATGTGCGGATCGCCGTCGCTTTCCTTGTGCTCCTGACGGATGTCTCGCATGCTCATGCGGTTCTTCTTCGTGAAGCTGTGGCGTTGCCAGACGATGTCGAGCACGCTCACCATCACGAACACCGCCAGCGTCCAGGCCAGCAGTTTGAACGACACCTGCCACAGTGCGGTGCCGATGCTGCCGGGCTCCGACGAAGACAGCAACGCGATCTGCGGCATCAGCGACTTGATGACCAGCCAGCCGATGAAAAAGAGCATGGCCGTCTTGACCCCGGCCTTGGCCACTTCCATCAGGTTGTCCATGCTGAACATCTTCTGGATGCCCGCCACCGGGTTCATGTTCTCCAGCTTGGGCTTGACCTTCTCGGTGGTGAACACCGGTCCAGCCTGCAAGAACTCGGTGAGCAGGCCGACCAGGATGACCGGCACCAGCAACACCGCGGTGATCCACAGCAGCACTTCCACCGCCAACCAGCCCATGGCTGGCGCCGCAAAGCTGAACGGCTGCTGCATGCTGTCGATGACCTGCAGCGTGAGCGAGGCCAGCCGCTGAGCGGCCAGCGGCAGGGCGGCCACGCCCAGGCCCAGCCAGACCAGCAGCGTCATGGTGCTGGTGATCTCCTTGCTCTTCGGAACGTCGCCCTTCTTGCGGGCGTCGTTCAAGCGCTTTTGCGTCGGTTTCTCGGTCTTGTCGCCGCCGTCGTTTTTGTCAGCCATGGGTCAGATTTCGGTCGTCGGAAGGGGCGGCATCCGGGAAAACCACGGTGCCAGGGCACCAGCTTGAGCGAAAAGTGCCCGAAAGTGATCACCCCGAATGAGCCCCCCTAGTTTGAAGCGTAACCAGTGCTTACAAATACGGGGCTGGCGCTCCTTATTGCAGCTTGACTTTTCTCGCCGCAAGCGGCGTAACACAAAGATACAAACCCCACTTAAGTGGGGTATGACCGTGACACCACTCCCCGGCAACATGCAGCCACATCACGCCGAAGTGTGCGGTTGTTGGCATTTTTTCACCCGGAGTTTCCATGTCTGGTCGCCCAAGTTCGAAGAAGACAAGCCCCGCCTGGCGCCGCAGCGTCAGCGCAGGCGTGGTTGCTCTGGTGCTGAGCCCATTGGCACTGGCCTGCGGCCCCGGGGCGGCGCAACATCAGATTCAGTCCCCCGAGAACTCCAGCAAGTTTGCGCTTGCTTCTATTTACTGTGCCAAGAACGTTGAGGTCAAGGAGCCTGCCTCCATTGTTCAGGCCACGGCGCCGGCCGACAGCGCCACCCACGCTCAGCAACTCTGGCTGTACGAGAACGGCGGCCTCGATGCCACGGCCATCGCTGTCCATGTCCCCCCGTTGGTGCCTCAGGCCGCTTCCCCACTGAAGGCCACACCGCCCAACACCTACGGGAAAACCCGCCTGCCGAAGAACATGAGCCGCGAGTCCGCCTCGCGGGCTCTGGCGCTGGTGCCGCAGATCAGCAAGGTGGCCGAGGAATACCGAATCGACCCGCTGCTGCTGCACGCCATTGCCCACGTCGAGTCGCGCCACAACCCGGACGTGGTATCGCACGCTGGTGCCGTGGGCCTGATGCAGGTCATGCCTGCCACGGCACGCCGTTTCGGTGTCACGTCGCCGCACTCCGAACTGCGCGACCCGCGCATCAGCCTGAAGGTGAGCTCGGCCTACCTGAAGGTGCTGCAAAAGCGCTTCGACAACAACCTGGTGCTGATCATCGCGGCCTACAACGCCGGTGAAGGCGCGGTCGAAAAGTACGGCCGCAAGGTGCCGCCGTACAAAGAAACGCAAGGCTATGTGCGCGATGTCATGGCGCACTACCGCCTGCTGCTCGACGCGCGCGACGCCACCCTGCCTGTGAGCCGGCTCGCGCTGTAAGCCTGACCCATGAACCTCTCGAAGTATTTCCAGTCGGCTTCGGTCGTCCGCGAAGGCGCCTTCACCCGCTACAGCGACCTGCTGCTGGTGGCCGGGGTGATCGCCATCATCGCGCTGATGGTGCTGCCGCTGCCGATCTTCCTGATCGACATGCTGGTGGCCATCAACCTGGCCATGGGCGTGATGCTGCTGCTGATGGCGATCTACATCGGCTCGCCGCTCGAGTTCTCGGTGTTCCCGAGCGTGCTGCTCATCAGCACGCTGTTCCGGCTGTCGCTGGCCATTGCCACCACCCGCATGATCCTGCTACACGGCGACGCCGGGCACATCATCGACACCTTCGGCAAGACGGTGGCCGGGGGCAACCTCATCGTCGGCCTGGTGGTCTTCATGATCATCACCGTGGTGCAGTTCATCGTGATTGCCAAGGGCGCCGAGCGCGTGGCCGAAGTGGCTGCGCGGTTCTCGCTCGATGCCATGCCCGGCAAGCAGCTGTCGATCGACTCCGACCTGCGTTCGGGCCTCATCGACAAGGACGAAGCACGCCGCAAGCGCCGTGAACTCGAGTTGGAGAGCAAGCTGCACGGCAACCTCGACGGCGCGATGAAGTTCGTCAAGGGCGACGCCATCGCCGGCATCGTGATCATCGTGATCAACCTGCTGGGCGGCCTGGCCGTGGGCACCTTGCAGAAGGGCATGGACATCAGCCATGCCATGGTCAAGTACTCGGTGCTGACCATCGGCGACGGCATGGTGTCGCAGATTCCTGCGCTGCTGGCCGCCATGGCCGCCGGCCTCATCGTCACCCGCACCAGCGACTCGCAAGACAAGCACCTGGGTGACGCGATGCGCAAGCAGTTCACCGCCAAGCCGCGTGTGCTGCTGGTGGCCGGCGGCATCTGCTGGCTGCTGGCGCTGATGCCCGGCTTTCCGTCGATGGTGTTCGTGTTCCTGGGTCTCGTGCTGGTGGGGGGCGGCGCTTTGCTGACGCCGGTGCTGCGCGCCCGTCTGGAAAAAGCATCCGGCCCCGCCTTCGGCACCGTGATGAAGCGCAAGGAAGCTGCGCCGGGCGTTACCGCCACGGCCCTGCCCCCCGCCCAGCCCGCTGTGGCGCTGCTGATCGAGGTGCCGACGTTGGCCTTGGGTGATGACAACGGCGCCGAGCTCACGCGCGAGCTGGAAGGCGTGCTCGAGTACTTCCAGTTGTCGCTCGGTCTGGCCCTGCCCCGCATCAACATCCACGCCCAGGCGCCAGCGCTCGGCCAGGGCGTCGCACAGGGCTGGCGCCTGCTCGCCTTCGAGGTGCCCATTGCCGAGGGCAGCGTGCCGGCACAGAACATCGGTGCCGAACTGGCTGAAGCGGCCAAGCAGGCCCTGCGCCGCCACACCTCACTGTTCATCGGCATTCAAGAGACCAGCAGCCTGCTGACCCGTGCAGCCGTCGAGTACCCCGAGGCCGTGAAGGAAGTGCTGCGCGCCATTCCGATGCAGCGCCTGGCCGACATCCTGCGCCGACTTGTCGAAGAAGAAGTGCCCATCCGCCATGTGCGCGACATGCTCGAAGCCCTGGCCGAAGCCGGCCAGCGTGAGAAGGACGTCTTCACGCTCTCTGAATTTGCGCGCATCTCGCTCAAGCGCCACATCAGCTACCGCTACGCGCCTCAAGGCACGCTGCGCGCCACCTTGTTGATGCCTGACCTCGAAGAGATGCTGCGCCAGTCGTTGCGGGTGAGCGGCGGCGTGCAACAGCTGGCCATCGACCCGACCGCCGCGCGCCAGATCATCGACAGCCTTGCGGCCAGCGTGAACACCCATGGGGTGGCCGCCATCGTCACCACGGTCGACCTGCGCCGCCATGTGCGCAAGCTGATCGAAATCGATTGTTTCGACGTGCCCGTGCTGTCGTATCACGAGCTCATGCCTTCACTCAAGCTCGATGTCGCAGACCGTGTCGGTACCCCCGGCACCCCGCTGCTCGAGGCCGCCTGAGCGGGCCCGTCCCCGCTCGACTGCGACCTGATTTCTTACCGAGAAACCTGATGAATTTCATTGACTGTCTGTCCATGTTCAAGCAGCCCGGCCCTGCGCTGGGTCGTGGCATTCGCGTGGCAGCGCTGCTGTGCGCCGCGGCCGTGGCATCGACCACGGCGCTGGCTGCCCCCGTGCCCTATGGCGACCGGCGCATCCAACTGGTCGCACGCGAGCAGCCCATCGCCGCATTTCTGCAAGACCTCTTCGGGCTGATCGACCTGCCGGTGTCGGTGTCGCCCTCGGTCAAAGGCGCCGTGAACGGCACCTTCAATGGCGAGGCCGAAAGCATCACCCGCAGCATTTCGCGGGCCTTCGGTCTGACCATGTACTACGACGGCGCCGTGATGCACGTGTACACCGCCGGGGAAATGGTGGCGCGCACACTGCCCACCACACCGGCCGTGGCCGACAAGGTCCTGCGTGCAGCAGCCGACATGCGCCTGGCCGACAACCGCAACACCGTGCGCCGCACCACCGATGGCGCCATCATCGCCAGCGGCACGCGCCGCTTCATCGAGCAGGTAGAAGAACTCACCCGTGCGAGCCAGGTCAGCCAGGCCGTGCAGCCGCCCATGGGCTTCAAGGTGTTCTACCTGCGCTATGCATGGGCGCAGGACGTGACGGTGAACTTCGGCGGCCGCCAGGTCATGGTGCCCGGCGTGGCCACCACCATCCGCTCGCTCGTGACCTCGTCGCCACGCAGCCAGGCCAGCCTGGCCGCGCAAGAGCAACAGCAGCGCCCCACCCAGCCCAAACTCAAGGGCCAGGGCATGGGCCGCACCCAGCCGGTGCTCGGCATGTCGGACAGCGACAACCGTCCCGGCACGGCCGATGTGCTGATGGCAGCTTACGGCGGCAATGCGGGCGGCGGCAACTATGGCGGCGGTTATGCGGGCGGGGGCGGTGCACCCTTGGTGCTGGGCGATCTGCAGCAAGTTCGCATCGAGGCCGACACCCGGCTCAACGCCGTGATCGTGCGTGACGCGCCGGAGCGCCTGCCCTTCTATGAACAGCTGATTGCCTCGCTCGACGTCGAGCCGCAGTCGCTCGAAATCGAAGCCACCATCATCGACATCAACACCGACCGCCTTCGCGAACTGGGTGTGAACTGGCGCGGCAACATCGGCAAGAGCTCGGTGCTGTTCGGCAACGGCACCCAGTCCGACACCTTGCTGCAGCCCGGTGGCAGCATTGTCGGCTCGGCCATCACCCCATCCGCGCTGGGTGGTGTCGTGTCCGCGGTGCTGGGCGATGCAAGCCAGTTCGTGGCCCGCATCAGCGCCATGCAGTCCGAAGGCGCAGCGCGTGTGGTCTCGAGCCCCCAAGTGGTGACGCTCTCCAACGTGGAAGCCATCTTCGACAGCAGCACCACGTTCTATGTGCGCGTTGCGGGTCGCGACGAGGTCGACCTCTTCAACGTGTCCGCCGGCACCTCGCTGCGCGTCACGCCCCACGTGTTCAAGGACACCCAGGGCGTGCGCATCAAGCTGCTCGTGAACCTCGAAGACGGCTCGCTGTCCAATGAACGTGTGGATGCCATTCCCGTGGTGTCGCGCTCGTCCATCAACACGCAGGCCCTCATCTATGAAGGCGAGAGCCTGCTGATCGGCGGCTTGACGCGTGAGTCGTCCGGCTCGGGTGTCGACAAGGTGCCTTTCCTCGGTGACATCCCCTTGCTCGGTCGGCTGTTCAAGACCCAGCGTGACAGCGGTGCACGCATCGAGCGCATGTTCCTGATCTCGCCCCGCCTGTCGGCGCGCCGTTCGGCGGCGATGGGTCCAGCGCCGCTGCCTGTCGCACCGGTCCCCGCGGAACGCCAGGGCCAGGCCGCACCGCTTCGTCCGGCCTCTGGGCTTGCTCCTGCACCTGTGCCGACCGCGCCGGTGCGCGCTGCTGCGCCAGCTTTGGCCCCGGCGCCGTATCAAGCGCCCAATCAAGCGCCTGCCCCAGCCCCCGTCCCTGATCGCCGTGCCGTGTTGGCCGCACCCGCCCCACGCGCTGCGGCACCTGCTCCGGTGGTGGCCGCTGCCCCAACACCCGACGAAACGCTGGTCTTTGCCGCGGCGTCTCACGATGAAGCGCCGCCTGCTGCGCCTCGCTCCAACCGTGCTCCGTTTGCATTGAGCGCCAATGCGCCCGTTGTGCCTGTCGTGCCTGATGCCGAGATCCAGGTCGCTCCCAAGTGCACGCCCACATGGTGTCCGCGCGGTGACGTGAACGTGGTGGTGGCCGGCCCGGCCCCGGTGCCTTCGCAGCCCATTCCCCGTCCTGCCACCCGACCGGCCAAAGCGCCCGAGCCAGAGCGGCTCAACATCGACGGTGGTCCGTGTGTGCCCAACTGGTGCCCGGGTGGTCCGGCGCCGACGCCACGCCGCACCGTGTCGGCACCTCAGGGAGCACGTTGACCATGAGCGCGCCGTTGTATGAGTTGCGGGTGTTGGCCGGCCCCCAGACCGGGGCCGGCATTGCACTCACGCCGGGTGTCACCATCGACGTGGGCAGCCTGTCCGCGAGCGGGTGCCAGGTGGTGCTGCGCGACCCGCATGTGGCCGAGCAGCGCCTGCGTCTGCACGTGCGTGAGAACGACGTGCGCATCGAGTTGCTGGTGGGCAGCGCCGACATGGCCGGTCAGATCCTTCATGCGCCGTGCACCCTCGACTGGCCGAATTTCGTGCCAGTCCGTATCGGCGACACCGTGATGGCCGTGGGTGAGCCCGACAGCCCGCGGTGGGACCACGTGTTGGCCGTTGCAGCCGCGGCGCCGCGCGCCGGCCAGGTTCATGTGGAGCCGGCTGCGGCACCGGTGGTGCGCACCCCGGCTCTGCCGGTGGTGCCGCCTGCCGCACCGAAGCGCCGTCCGGAGACGTGGCTGGCGCTCGGGGGCGGCATGCTGGCCGTGGTGGCCTTCGGTCTGCTGGCCTTCGTGTCGGTGGCCACACCGGCGCGCGTGGGCGTGGAGACCGAGGCGCAGCGTCTCGACCGCCTGCTGCTGGCGCCCGAGTTCCGCGGATTGAGCGCCACGCGTGGCACCGACGACCGGCTCAACCTGCGCGGCAATCTGCTCACGTTGGCCGACCGCGCCCGCCTGGACCGCAGCCTCGCCGAGTTCCGCATCGATGCCACCATGCAGGTGATGGTCGGCGAGCAGATCTCCAATGCCGTCCGCGATGTCTACCGCATGAATGGCGTGATGGCCGATGCCCCCGTGCCGGCCTCGTTGGGCGACGTGGGCACGGTGCAGGTGCACACCGCCTCCGCCGACACGGCCCGCCTCGAGCGCATCGAAGCCGCCGTGCGCCAGGACGTGTCCGGCCTCAAACAACTCAAGGTCGTGAACGAGCCGCCTCCCGTGGTGGCCGAGCCCACCCCTGTGATGGACGACCCGGGCAAGCGTGTGGCTTCCATCGTGCCGGGTGAAAACGGCTACGTGGTGACCGTCGATGGCACCCGCTATTTCGTCGGTGCGCTGCTGCCCAGCGGCCACCGCCTGGCCTCGGTGTCCGACGCCGAAGTCATGCTCGAAAAGGACGGCAAGTTGTCGCCCTTGAAGTTCTGATCGCAGTTGCATTGACCACTGCTGCATTGACTACTTTATTGACCGTTCGTTTTTCAACCGACACACCAGGGAGATTCACATGAGCCAACCCATCAACAACCTGTCCGTCCTCGCCGCCACCCCCACCTCGGGCAAGTCCGACAAGTCCAACTGGTTCGAAGCCATGGCCGAAGCGTGGGGCCAGGCCCTCGATCAACAGGCCGACAAGATCCAGACCATCGCCGGCAAGATTTCCGGTGGTGATGATCAGCCTGCCACCGTCACTCAGCTCACCGCCGAGTCGCTGAAGATGGGCTTCCTGTCGAACAGCTCGCACACCGCGCTGACCAGCGTCGGCTCCGCGCTCGAAACGATGGCCCGCAAAGGTTGATCCGGGTCTGACCCTTCAGGAGTCCACTGATGACCATCGATGTCTCCACCCTGATGCCGCCCGTCACCGGGCCGGCGTCCGGCGGCCTGCAGGCCGGCTACGGCGTCTCGTTCACCGACCTCGGTCGGTTCGAACACGCCATGCAAACCTCGCAGACCCGCCTCGAAACGCAGCCGGTCAAGGAAGTGTCGCAAGCCATGCAAGCGGTGGCGCGTCCGCTCGAGTTCGTGAACAACGAAGCGGCTTCCATCGCCGAGCTGGCCCGCGGTGCCATGGCCACCGACAACACCATGTCGCCCGGTGAGATGGTGATGCTGTCGGTCCGCTGCCAGGAATTCATGTTCCATTGCCAGCTCACGTCCAACGTTGCCAACCGGGCGTCCGACGGCTTGCAGCAGCTCTTCCGCCAACAGTCTTGAGTCTGAGGTTCCCGATGTTGTTGAAGACCGCGAAGGCCTGGGGAACACGTTTCGGCGTGCCGCTGCTGCTCGTCATGGCCCTGGCGGGATGCAACCGCCAGGAGCTGTACGGCCAGCTTTCCGAGCGCCAGGCCAACGAGATGGTCGCGCTGCTGCAGGGCGCTGGCATCGACGCCAAAAAAGAAGCGCGCGAAGCCGGCATGTTCGCCATCACCTCGCAGCAAGAGTCGTTCGGACGCGCCATCGATCTGTTGCACGCCAACGGCTATCCGCGCGGCGCCTTCGACAACGTCGGGCAGATGTTCAAGAAAGAGGGCTTCGTGTCCTCGCCGATGGAAGAGCGTGCGCGCCTGACCTACGCCTTGTCGCAAGAACTGGCCAACACCTTGCAGACCATCGACGGCGTGGTGGTGGCCCGTGTTCACTTGGCCGTGCCCGAGAAAGACCCGCTCTCCGACAAACCCAAGCCGGCCTCGGCCTCGGTGTTCATCAAATACCGCGCGGGCCGCGACCTGAGTTCGCAGATCGGCCAGATGAAGGCGCTGGTGGTGAACGGGGTCGAAGGCATGCCGTACGAAAACGTCACCGTCGCCTTGTTTCCGTCGGAGTCCGGCACCCATGCCACGGCGGCGCCCCACATGGCGCCCGCCGGCATGGGCAACAGCGCCGCTGAAAGCCTCAACACGCCACTCACATTGGCTGCCGGTGCGGGTGGCGTGGCCGTGCTCGCAGGCGCGGTGATGTGGGGGCTGCGTCGCCGCACGCCTGCCAGCAGCGAACTCGCGTTGATCGACACGGGGCGCGACACCGCACGGGGGCCGCATGACCGCTGAAGTCACGCTCGCGCTGCTGCCCGCGTTGAACCCGGCCGAGGCGCGCCACTCGCGTGCCCAGGCCGTTCAGGTGGGCGCCTGGCTCGACAGCATCTGGTCCGACGAGCCGGAGCTTCCTGCGTTCACCTGGAACACCTTGTCGTCGCTGCCCGGGTGGGCGATGGGGACACCCGCCGAACTCGAGCGCTTGGCCCTGCTCACGGGCGCGCTTTTCGCCGCGCCCGCGCTTCGCGTGTGCCTGGATGCCGGCCCGCTGCTGCGGGTGCGCGCCCTGATCGGCGCGCAGGCGCTCGACCGCGTGCTCGCTGTGCCAGGCCTGCCCGCTCACGGCCCCGTGTGGCCGACCGATGAAAACGGCGAACGCGCCACCTTGTATGCCTGGGGTGCGGCCCTGCTCATCACCTGCGTGTCGGAGCCGATGTTGCAGCTCAGTCTGGCGCGCGTGCTGTCGTTCCCGGTCGAAGAGTCCGGTCTGTTGCCGGCCTCGCTGGCCGTGCGCATGGTCAGCCTGGCTCGCCACATTCTCGACACACCCCACGCGGAATTCCCAAGCCCCAAGGAGATGGCTGCATGAGTGCCTACACCGTGTTGCATGGTCGCCGATCGCTGCAGATTGCCACCAACCGCCTGGTGATTCCTGCGGCCGAGGTGGGATCGTTCGTGTCCGCCGTGCACTGCGCGCAGGCACTCACCTCGCTGCTCGAGCACGAGCGCGCCCGCGTGACGAGCACGCTCAATGCCGCTCAAGAAGAAGGGTTGGCCCAAGGCAAGCGCGAGGCCGAGCGGGCTGCCGCAGCGGCCGTGGCCGAGTCCGTCGGACGCATGGCGCAAAACCTCCAGGCCCAGCAGGTGGCCGCGCGTGAGGCGGTGAGCACGCTGGCCATGGCCGTGGTGAGCAAGCTCTCGGCGTCGCTCGGCGCACACCAGGTGGTGCCTGCGCTGATCGAGCAGGCCGTGATCGAGCTGCTTCCCGAGCGTGCCACGCGGGTGCGTGTGTCGCCCGAAGTGCTCGAAGCCACACGGCGTCACCTGGCCGCCATGGACTTGGCGGCCGAGGTGCGGGTCGACGAAACGCTCAACCCGTTCGACTGCGTGATCGAGAGCGTGCAAGGCCAGAACGTCGTGAGCCTGGACACCCAGCTCGCGGCCATCGGCAAGGCACTCGGCGTGAAGCCCGTGCTTGACCTCGAAATCGTCTGAGCGCCGATCGACCATGGACCTCCTCAACCCCGGCGCGCCAGCAGGCCTGTCCACGGCCGACATCGACGGCCACCTGCGCCAGACTCTGCTGACCTTGCAGAAGGCGCGCACGGTGAGCCAGCGCGGCCGCGTGGTGCAGGCCTTCGGCACCATGTTGCGCGTGAGCGGCATTCATGCGCGCATCGGACAGCAATGCCACATCGTCGACCCCGACACCGGCAGCACCATCGGTGCCGAAGTGGTGGGTTTCTCTGACGGCCACACGCTGCTCGTGCCCCTGGCGCCGCTGCATGGGGTGGCGCTGAATTCCGAGGTCGAGGTCTTGAATCAAGGCAGCAGCGTGCTGTTCGGTGACGGGCTCAAGGGCCGCGTGCTCAACAGCTTTGGCCAACCCATCGACGGCAAGCCCTTGCCGGCCGGCCTCGTGCCGCAGCCACTGCACGCCGAGGCACCGGGCGCGTTGTCGCGGCCCCCCATCGACGAGACATTCGCCACCGGCGTGCGTGCCATCGACGGCCTGCTCACGGTGGGCGTGGGCCAGCGGCTCGGCGTGTTCGCGGCGGCCGGTGGCGGCAAGTCCACCTTGCTCGGCATGCTGGCCAAACAGGCCCAGGCCGATGTCACGGTCATTGCCCTCATCGGCGAACGCGGCCGCGAAGTCCGTGAGTTCATCGAAGACAGCCTGGGCGAAGACGGCATGGCGAAATCGGTGCTGGTGGTCTCCACCTCCGACCGTCCGGCCATGGAGCGGGTGCGCGCAGCACATGCCGCCACAGCCATTGCCGAAGGCTTTCGCGCCCAGGGTGCACGCGTGTTGCTGCTGATGGACTCCGTCACCCGCTACGCCCGCGCGCTGCGCGAGATCGGCCTGTCGATCGGAGAGCCTCCGGTGCGCCGCGGTTTCCCCCCGTCGGTGTTTGCCGAATTGCCGCGCTTGTTCGAGCGCGTGGGCAACGACGGCGTGGGCAGCATCACGGCGTTCTACACGGTGCTGCTCGAAGACGAAGACAGCGCCGATCCGGTGGCCGAAGAAGTCCGCTCCATTCTTGACGGCCACCTGGTGCTGTCACGCCAGCTCGGCCAGGCCAACCACTACCCGGCCATCGACGTGCTCGGCAGTGTGAGCCGCACCTTCACGCGGGTGGCCTCGCCCGCGCACCGCCAGGCCGCAGGCCATGTGCGGGCGTTGATGGCCAAACACGCCGAGATCAAATTCTTGCTGCAAGTGGGTGAATACCGGGCCGGCAGCGATCCGCTGGCCGATGAGGCGATTGCCAAACAGGCTGCCATCAACGCCTTGCTGCGCCAGCAGTCGGACGAGACCTCGGCGCTGACCACCACGCTCGACCAACTCGGCGCGCTGGCGACCTGACCCCATGCGCTCTTCCGACCAGGGCACGGGCCCCCCCAAAGAACTGGCGCAGCTGCTGCGCCTGCGCAAGGTGCGTGTGGACGCAGCGCAAACCGCGGTGCAGATGCAGCGTGTCGAGTGCGACAAGGCGGCCGCCGCGGTCCAGCAGCGCCTCGTCAAGATTCAGGAAGGCCGCCAGAACGTGCGGCAGCTTGCGTCGTACACCGTCGGCCAGGGCGCCAGCGACATCCCGCGGCTGGTCGCCTGCTTCACCGCCTTCCGCGAAAAGCTCAACGACGCGCTGGAGCGCAACGAGTACGCGTTGATGGACGACGAGCACGATCTCGAATCGAGCCAGGCGCTGCTGCGCGAGAAACGCCAGGCCTGGATGCGTGAGCAGTCGCGCCGCGACGGCGTCGAAGAAGCCCTGGTGCGCAGCCGCCGTGCGCTGGTGCTCAAGTCCGACATTCAGACCGACAACGAAGCCGATGAACTGGGCCGCTCGGCCCCGCTCGCCGTGCAAGTGTCCCCACCTTCAGCCAAGACGTCATGAACAACACTTCAGTCGACACGCGTCCCCCTTCGGCCTCATCCTTGGCGTCGGCATCTGCCCACCGCAATGAAATGCGCACCGACATGCGCAACGACGGCCGCCCCCCCGTGAAAGCCAACGACGCCCAGCGCCGTGCATTCGAGAAGCTGATGTCGGACGATGAAGACACCGAGGAGGACACCGCCGCTGGGTCCGGATCGACCCAGGGCATCGTGCCTCAGGCCGAGGGCCGCGTGTTGCCCGGGGCCGTCTTTCGGGACCTGAAGGACGAACGCGGCCCCTTGGGTGCCGACGTGGTGCCCACCCTCCAGCGCGACCCTGCGCAGCCGGTGACGCTGAGCGCCGCGGCTGCCGACATTCCCGTTCCGGCCCCTCAGTTCCAACCGGCGCCCGTGCAGCAGGCCAACCTGTTCGCCCACCTCGCCCTGCCCCATGTTCAGGCCGATGAGCTGGGCCGCTTCGAGGTGCTCGGTGGATCCGCGGTCTCGCACGTGGAGGTGAACGCCACACCCCAGGGCGGGCTCACGGTGGCCATCGGCACCTCGGTGCAACATGCTTCGCTGCTTGACCGCCATCTGCCGCAGCTTCAGCGTCGCCTCCCTGACCGGGTGACGGCCCATGTGCGCGTGCAAGAGCGCGATCCCAGCGAACAGCGACGCGACTGAGCGCGCGCTGCGCCGCCCTCATTCCCATTGCAGTTGTCTTCATGAGCCTCCACTCGATCTCCCAAGTGATGCAAGCCCTGTTGCCAGGCGGGCACGCTGACAGCGCTGGTGTGCGTGGTGATGCGCGCTTGGGCGCGCTGCACGCCGACGTCTCGGTGTCCGACAGGATGAGCAGCCGGACTGGCGAGGCCAACGGCCTCGCGAGCGACATGCCCGCGAGCGTCGGCCAGACCTTGCTGGACAGCCTGGAGATGACGCCATTGCAGGCGCAGCTCGGCGCGTCGTTGAGCGAGACGCTGGGCCATGTGTCGGCGCTGGCCTTTGCGCCGCCGGCGCTGCCGGCCGCCACTGCAGAGGTGATGCCCGAGCGGCCACCCAACGAGGGGCCGCAGACGCTGCAGCACATGGCCGAGGCCGCTCCGCGGCACGACATCGCCACCGAGCGCCACCGCGGTGCCGAGCGCGACGCCTCACCCGCAGCCGCATTGGCGAAAGAGAAGAATGCGTCGGCCCCAGCGCCGTCGGTGCGGGCAGAGCCACTGGCCACACCCCTGGCGCGTGAAGCGATGCTCACCACCGCGGTCGCGTCACTGCTGCACACGCCGTCGGCACGGCTGCGCACGAACGACCACGCCCACGACCCCCTGGACGACGCCCTCCGGCGCCAACGCCAGCAGTCAGGGGGCGACACCGACGACGCCGCGGATGAGCAGGCCCACGCCCAACCCGACGATGCCGATGACGCGATGACGCCTGACCTGCCGACGGCGCCCGCCATCGCCGCGTCAGGCGCGGCGGAGAGCGGCCTGGAGGTGGCGCCCGAAGCCCAAGCGTCCACCGCCGCGTTGACCAGTGACCCGTTGCTCTATCAGCAGATCGTCGCCGCGTTGCACGCCCGCCATGCCGAGCGGCCCGAGGTGCAAGTCGCGCTCGATGAACTCAAGCGCCAGCGCCGCGTGGTGATTGCGACGCCCGTGTCGGTGTCGTCTGGCAGCCTGCGCTGCGCGGCCCATGTCGACGTGCTGTGTCCAACCCTCGGGGGCGGCCGGGCGTGGCGCTTCGTGGGCGAGCTGCTGTGGTCGCAGGCCGCAGGGGGGGCGGCCTGGTTCGAAACGCATTTGGTCAAGTCGCAAGCGCAAGGCCATGTACGCCAGCTGGTGCCGGTCGACGCGCAACACGATGCGCGCGAGGTGGCCATTTCCCTTGGCGCGCAGGCCATGCCGATGACCGCGTGGTCGCAGGCTTGCCTGCGGGTGCGCGACGGCAACCGCTTGTGGGCTTCGCTCGATGCGCAATGGAGTCTGCGTCTGGTGGTGGCGCGTGCGCCGCTGGTGTTGTCCGTTCAACAGGCCCCGGGTGCCGGGGTGTTTCATGCAGCTTGATTCTCTGGTGTCCACCCCGCCCCAACGCAGGGCCACGGTTCGCCACAAGCCCGTGGCGAGCGCCGGTGCCGCATGGCCTTTGCAAACCCTGCAGGCGCTGGACGTCAGCGCCGCCGCATTCCAGCTCGACAGCGGTGAGGTGCTGTGGCGGGCTGCGTCCTTCGACGCCTTGGTGGGCGGGGCCGATGTCACGCGTGAGCAGTTGTGCGCCCGCCTGGGTGGACTCCAGGCCGCGCTCATCGAGTTGCAATCCGTCGGGCCGGCTGGCGCGCCGCGCACGGTGCTGGTCCACTGCGGTGAACGTTCGCTCGATGCCACACTGAGCCTGCTCGATGGGGGCCTGGTGGTGCTGCGCCTGAGCGACCGCGCCGCACTGGCCCAGGCCACGCAGCGCCACCTCGAAGACCGCGAGCAGCTGCTGTTCACCTCGCGCCTTCTGTCCATCGGCGAGATGGCCACCACGCTCGCCCATGAAATCAACCAGCCCATCGGTGCCGCGGCCAACCTGCTGCGTGGCTCGGTGATGCGCCTGCAGCGCCAGGCCATGAACACGTTCACCCCAGACGACCAAGCCGGGCTGCTGCAGGCTTTGCAGCGTGCCACCGAGCAGGTGCTGTTTGCCTCGCGGGTCATTGCCCGCATCCGCGAGTACACCCACTCCCATACGCCCAAGCGCGTGCCGGTCGATGTCGTGGCCTTGCTGACCGGTTGCGTGAGCCTGCTCGACTGGGAAACCGAACGCGAGTCGGTGCAGGTCGAGCTCGATCTGCCCGCACAGGGGCTCTGGACGATGGCCGACGAGGTCATGCTGCAGCAGCTCTTCGTGAACCTGATGCGCAATGCCATCGATGCCATGCGAGGCAACCCGATGGACCAGCGTCGCCTGGGGCTTCGCGCCCGCATCGACGGCCCGCAGCTCGAAGTCACCGTGTGCGACAGCGGCTCGGGCATCAGCGAGCAGGCTGAGAAAACCTTGTTCGTTCCGTTCGTGTCGAGCAAGCCCACCGGCACGGGCATCGGGCTCAACATCTGCCGCTCGTTCGTCGAGCTCCACCAGGGCAGGCTCTGGTTCACCCGCAACGACACGCTCGGCACGTCGTTCCACGCAGCGCTTCCCCTGATCGCACCTCCTGAGGCGACCCATGCTTGACACCCCCACGCTCACTTCACGCACCGTGTACATCGTCGACGACAACGTCGAGTTTCTTCAGTCTGCCGAGTGGTGGCTCAAGGGAGCGGGGTTTGCCGTGCGCAGCTTCGGCAATCCGCGCGAGGCGCTCGATGCGCTGAGCCAACCGTGTGCCGATGCCTGCCTGCTGCTCGACGTGCGCATGCCCGAGATGTCCGGCCTCGAGGTGCATGAGGCGCTGCGCAGCCGCGGCGTGAACCTGCCGGTGATCTACATGACGGGCCACGGCGATGTGCCGCTCGCGGTGGAGGCCATGCGCAAGGGCGCAGTCACCTTCATCGAAAAGCCGTTTGCCGATGAAGCGCTCGAGTCCGCGTTGGCGCTTGCGTTTGCGCCGCCCACCATCAAGCCCGCCGCGGCACCCGCCGAGCCGGTACGCACCGAATCCTCGCCCGCAGAAGACGCTTTTGTACAGCGCATGGCCAAGCTCACCGCGCGCGAGCGCGAGGTCATCGACTGGGTCGTGAAGGGCAAGCTGAACAAGGTGATTGCTGACCTGCTGGGCATCAGCATCAAGACGGTGGAGTTGCACCGCAAGAACGCAATGGTCAAGCTGCAGGCGCGCTCGGTCATTGACCTCACCCGCTTGATGGTCACGGGCAAGGTGTCATGAAGTCCCACGCCGCAGAAACCGCAGGCCAGCCCCGCGTGCCGGGCTCGCGCCATGTCTTCAGCGCCCGCATGCCCGACAGCGTGGTGGGATTGAGCCTGCCCGCGCGCCAGCTCACGACCGAACTGCCGCAGGGCCGTGTGGTGCTCGATGCCGCTCAGGCGCTGGGTGCAGCGGAGGCCTGGCTGCCGCTGCTTGAAGACTGGCTGGGGTGTGGGCTGATCCCGCAGCTCAAGCTGAGCGACAAGGCCGAGCCGAGCTTGTTCAACCGCCATGCCGTGCTGACCCACCCCGCCCTCGATGTCGACGTGTACCTGCCGTTGGCCATGCTCGCCGGCATGCCCACGGCGCTGCCCGAGACACTCGCGGGTTGGAGCTGGCACAGCCTGGTCTGTGACCTGGTGCTGGACTCGCTTGCGTTCACGCTCGCGGACGTGCAGGCCCTTGAGGTCGGTGCCTTGGTCGTGTTGCCCGCCTCGTTTGCCACCACCTGGGGCGGACGGCTCGATCCCGTGAGCGGCAAAGGGAGCGCCTTCGGCGCGCGCCTGTTCGAACACCGCGGCCGCCTGTGCGTGTCGGCGGCGGGCCACAGCGCCAGCCCTGGCTCTCGAGACCAGGTCACCGTTCGCTTCACCCAGACGGTGGAGGTGAAACTGCCGCACTTGCTGGGCTGGGGTGCCAACAAGGCGCCGACGCTTGAAGCACCGCAGCTGCTGTCGCCGGGGGCCGTGATGCTGGTCGGGTCGGCCATGCTGAAAGGCCAGCCGCTGGCGGCCGGCCAGTTGATTCCGGTGGGTTCGGGGTTTGCGGTGCGACTCGACACACTGCTGATGCCCGAGGCCGAGCCCGAAGTCAGCATCCTGGAGCCCGACATTTCTCTGTGACAAGCGCCGGTGGCGCCGCGGCTCGCCCAGGCTGCTGGTGCTGCCCTGCGGCGCCCCGCCGGGCCAGTCACCTTCTTTCTGCGTTGCTTTTGCGTCCCGACTCCGCCATGGATCTGAATCAGTTTTCTCCGTCGTCTGCCCTCATCACCGTGGTGCTGTTGGCCCTGGCGCCCTACGCTGCAGTCATGGTGACCTCGTTCACCAAGATCGTCGTGGTGTTGAGCCTGTTGCGCAATGCGCTCGGCCTGCAGCAGGTGCCGCCGAACGTGGTGCTCAACGGCTTGGCGCTGGTGCTGTCGGTGTATGTGATGTACCCGGTCGGTCAGCAGATGGCCGACCGCGCGTCTGGCATGTCGAACATCGGCAGCAGCACCACGAGCCTGATGGCCGCAGCCGATGCAGCCAAAGAGCCGCTGCGCGACTTTCTGGTCAAACACGCGCAGCCCCGTGAGCGCGCGTTCTTCTTGAAGACCGCGCAGAAGAGCCTGCCTCCTGACAAGGCCGCGGCGCTCACCGACCGCGACTTCATCGTCATCGTGCCTGCCTTCACCGTGACCGAGTTGTCGGTGGCCTTTCAGATCGGTTTCCTGATCTTCCTGCCCTTCCTGGTCATCGACCTCATCGTGTCGAACATCCTGATGGCCATGGGCATGATGATGCTGTCGCCGACCACGGTGTCCTTGCCGTTCAAGCTGCTGCTGTTCGTGCTCATCGATGGCTGGGTCAAGCTGACCCATGGCCTTGTTTTGACTTACCACTGACTTACCACTGACCCGCGGCAGACCCAACCATGTTCAACACCGAAGCCATGCAACTCACGCAGCAGGCCCTGTGGCTGGTGCTGCTGCTCTCGGCGCCTGCCGTCGCGGCCGCCGCCGTGGTCGGGCTCATCATTGCGTTCATCCAGGCGGCCACGCAGCTGCAGGAGCAGACCTTCCAATACGCCGTCAAGTTCGTGGTGATCACAGTCGTCATTCTGCTGACGGCGTCGCTGCTGGGCGGCACGCTGATGAACTTCAGCGACCGCATCTTCTCGGGCTTCGCGGGGATGGTGCGCCGTTGATGGCGCGCTCCGATGCGCTGTGCTGCTGATCTGTATGGCTGATGTGTACTGCTGACCTTCGCTGCTGATGGAAACGCTCTCCCTGCTCGGGTCCTTGTCGGACCAGGCGCTGCTGCTCGGGTTGTCGACCACGCGCATCGCCGTGGCCTTTCTGATGCTGCCGCTGTTCAGTGGCGACCTCATTCCGGCGACGGTGCGCAACGCCATCTACGTGTCGTTCGGCGTGCTCGCGTTGTCGATTCAGCCACCGGCCACAGCGGCGGCCATTGCCCAGATCAACTGGCTGATGATGTTCGCGAAGGAAGCCTTCATCGGCGGGGCCATGGGCTTTCTGTTCGGCTCGGTGCTGTGGGCTTTCGAAGCGGCGGGTGCCATCATCGACACCAAGATCGGTGCCACGACGGCGCAGGTCACCGACCCCTTGTCGGGCCAGCAGACCCCGCTGACGGGGGCTTTCCTGGGCCGGCTTGCCAACTTCGTGTTCATGTTTTCGGGCGGGCTGCTGTTGCTCGTGGGCACCTTGCTCGACAGCTACATCCTGTGGCCTGTGATGTCCGCTCAGCCGATGCTGGTGCGTGCGGGCGTGACGATCTTCGAAGCCGAGTTCGGCCGGTTGATGCTGCTGTGCCTGTTGATTGCAGCTCCCACGCTGGTGGTGCTCTTTGCCATCGACGGCATCCTCGGGCTCGTCAACCGTTTTGCGCAGCAGCTCAACGTGTTTGCCTTGTCGATGTCGATCAAGACCTGGGCATCGACGGCGGTGTTGATGTTGACGATGACGGCGTTGGTGCAGCAGTTGATTGCTGATGTTCAGTCCCGGCCGGGGATTGTGTTGAGGTTGATGAAGTCTCTGATTGGGGGCTGACGGGGCTGCGCCTCGCCGCTCGACGCCATCATCCTGCAGTCGTTTGGGCTGAACGCAAACTGGTTTGTTCATGGCACTGCCGCGCCGGGATTTCGCCCCGGCAGGCGAGTCACCTTTGGCGTCCCCAAGGTAACCCAAAGGACTGCGGCCTGTGAGCGTCGCCCCTGCGGGGA
>JBEGTX010000071.1:0-4306 GCA_041179165.1 Pseudomonadota bacterium
CGGCCCTGGCCCTTGTAGGCCAGTTCGTGGCGGTAGCGGTCACCGCCGAAGTAGAACGGAATGAACGCCTTGCCGGTGATGTAGGCGCCTTGGTCGGTGGGCTGGCCGATGATGTCGGTGACCTGCTTCATGCCCATGCCGAACTTGAGCTGCGTGAACTTGCTGTTGGGGGCCGGCGTGCCGACGATCTCACCTTCAGCGGTTTTCTCGGTTGGAGCCGCTGCCGGCTTGGCGGCAGGCTTGGTCGTGCTGGTGCTGGTGCTGGTGCCTGTGCCACCGGTAGAAGGCGCTTCAGACTTGGGGGTGGTGTTGCAGCCAGCGAGCATGAAAGCGGCGGCACACAGGGCGACCAGGGGCTGGGCGCGGCGAAGGGGCAAGAGGGTCATGAAACATTCCTCGAAAACAAAGACGTAGGTAAAGACAAACTGGGGGCGCGCGACGCGTCAGATGGACCGCCTGTCGTGACCTTCATGATAAGGGGCTTGCCGCGTGGTCGTGCTGCAAACCCCTTTCAATCCCCGGCTTCGTGCTCGGAAACCGTATCAACTTGTCACGGCGTGACGGGCAAGGCAGGGCGGTCCCAGCTTCCCCCGAGCGCGCGGATCAACCCGACGGTGCTGCTCGCCCACTGCCCGCGCAGCTTCACCGACTGGCGTTCGATGCTCAGCAGGTTGCGCTGAGTGTCGATGAGCTGGAAGTAGCTGTCTTCGCCCGCGCGGTAGCGCTTGTCGGCCAGCTGCGCGGCGCGCCTCGCCGAGGCCACGGCGCGGTCGGTGAACACCACCTGCTCCTGCACGCTGCGCAAGTCGCTCAACTGGTTCTCGACATCGGCGAAGGCGCTCAGTACCACCGTGCGGTAGTCGGCGGCCACACCCTCGAGTTGCGCCTCTGCGCCCTCCACCGCGGCGCGGTTGCGCCCGCCATCGATGAGGGGAAGCGACAGCACCACGCTCGCGAGCCACGCGCGGCTGCTCCACTTGAACAAGTCTTCGAGCTGCGATGAGGCGTAGCCCCCATTGGCGGTGAGCGTGAGCGCCGGGAACCACGCGGCCCGTGCCACGCCCACCCGGGCACTGGCGGCCTGCACGGCCAGCTGCGCGCCAGCCACATCGGGCCGGCGTTCGAGCAGCTCGGACGGCAGGCCCGGCGGCACCAGCGGCACGGTGACGCTGTCGGTCAGGGGCGAAGGCGCGAGCGTGAAGCTGCTGGGCGATTCACCGAGCAGCAGCGCGAGGCCGTGGTCCAGCCGCGCGCGTTGGGCGCGCAAGGCCACCGCTTCGGCTTGCACGGTGGCGAGCTCGGTGCGGGCGCGGGCCTGGTCGAACTCGGCCACATCGCCCGCCTGGAAGCGCTTGTCGATCAGGCGCGCGTTTTCACTGCGCAGTCCGACCGTGGCATCGAGCTGGGCGATCTCCGCGTCGAGCGTGCGCAGGGCGAAGTAGGTTTGGGCCACGTCCCCTTGCAAAGCCAGCAGCACCGAGCGGTAGTTGGCATCGACGCGGCCGGCATCGGCTTGGGCCGCGTTGATGGTCCCACCCACGCGGTTGAACAGGTCCACCTCGTAGCTCGCACCCAGACCCGCCTGCAGCAGTGTGCTGATCGGGGTTGAAGTGCCTTCGGGCAAACCCAGCGATGCCGGCGCAGCACGCGAACGTGCCGCACCCGTCTGCACATTCAGCTGAGGCCAGCGCGCCGACTCGGCGCCCCGCAACACGCTGCGCGCGGCCTGCACGCGGGCGGCGGCCGAGGCCAGGCTGGGGTTGGCCTGCAACGCGCGGGCTTGCAGCCCATCGAGCTGCGGATCGGCAAAGCTCGTCCACCAAGTGCCGCGTCCGCTGGCTTCAGCCGGACGCGCCGGCTGCCAGCTGCCTTCGACCGGTGCCGCGGTGGTGGCGTAGGCCGCAGGGACGACCGGAGCCACCGAGGCGGCGGGGGTGGTGGCGCAGCCGGCGAGCCACAGGGCCATCACGAGCGGGGTCAGCACGAGCGTCGAATGAGAGGCCGAACGAGTGGCCGAACGAGGCGCCGAAAGGGAGGAGCGTGTTGTCATCATCAAGACCTCAGGCTTCAATGGGCAGGGGCGCGACGGGCGCCTCACCACGCTTGTCGAGGAACACCGCCAGCTTGCGCAGCAGCACATAGAAGACGGGCGTCAGGAAAAGACCGAACAAGGTCACGCCCAGCATGCCGGCGAACACCGCCACACCCATGGCATGGCGCATCTCCGAGCCCGCACCGGACGACAGCACCAGCGGCACCACACCCATGATGAACGCGAACGACGTCATCAGGATCGGGCGCAGACGCAGGTGGCAGGCCTCGATGGCGGCTTCGACGATGCCCCGGCCCTGGTGCTCCAGGTCGCGGGCGAACTCCACGATCAGGATGGCGTTCTTCGACGCCAGCCCTACCAGCACAAAGAGCGCAATCTGCGTGAAGATGTTGTTGTCGCCGTTGGTGAGCCACACGCCAGTGAGCGCCGACAGGATGGACGCCGGCACGATCAGCACCACAGCGAGCGGCAGCGTCCAGCTCTCGTACTGTGCGGCCAGCACCAGGAACACCAGCAGCAGGCACAAGGGGAACACGACCATCATGGTGTTGCCAGCCAGGATCTCCTGGAAGGTGAGGCCGGTCCACTCGAAGCTCACGCCACGCGGCAGCGTCTCGTTGGCCAGTTTTTCCATCACCGCCTGCGCTTGCCCGCTCGACACGCCCGGCGCGGGGCCACCGTTGAAGTCGGCCGCCATGTAGGAGTTGTAGCGCTCTACGCGGTCGGGGCCGTAGGTGTTGGTCACGTTCATCAGGCTGCCCAAGGGCACCATGTCCTGACGGGCCGTGCGCACCTTGAACTGCGAGATCGATGCCGCATCGGAGCGAAACGCCGCGTCGGCCTGGGCGATCACCTGGTAGGTGCGGCCGAACTTGTTGAAGTCGTTCACGTACAGCGAGCCGAGGTTGATCTGCAGCGTGTCGAAGATGTCCGACAGCGGCACACCCAGCTGCTTGGCCTTGGTGCGGTCCACCCGCGCATCGAGCTGCGGCACGTTGATCTGGTAGCCCGAGAACACGCCCGCCAGCTCAGGCGTTTGCCAGGCCTTCATCTGCAAGGCCTGCACGGCCTGGTAGAGCGCATCGGGGCCGAGGTTGGCGCGGTCTTCGATGTAGAGCTTGAAGCCGCCGATGGTGCCCAGGCCGTCCACCGGCGGTGGCGGGAACACCATGATGAAGGCATCTTGAATGGCACCCAGGCGCTTGTTCACCTCGGCCGCGATGGCACCGCTCGACAGCGAGGCGTCCTTGCGTTTGTCGAAGTCGTCCAGCGTGTAGAACACGATGCCCGAGTTCGGCGCATTCATGAAGCCGTGGATCGACAGACCGGGAAACGCCACCGAGCTCTTCACACCCGGCACCGTTTTGGCGATGTCGGTCATGCGGCGGATCACGCTTTCTGTGCGGTCGAGCGAGGCCGCATCGGGCAGCTGTGCAAAGCCCACCAGATACTGCTTGTCCTGCGCCGGAACGAAGCCCGAGGGCACGATGCGGAACATCACCACGGCCAGCACCACCAGCACGAGGTACACGCCGAGCGTGGCCGTCTTGTGGCCGAGCACCCGCTTCACGCCACCCTGGTAGCTGTGGGAGGAGCGGTCGAAGAAGCGGTTGAAGCGCTTGAAGAAGCCGCCGAACACACGGTCCATGCCGCGTGAGAGGGCGTCTTTCGGCGCGTCGTGTGGTTTGAGCAGCACGGCCGCCAAAGCGGGCGACAGCGTCAGCGAGTTGAAGGCCGAGATCACCGTGGAGATTGCAATGGTGAGTGCGAACTGGCGGTAGAACTGGCCCGTCAGGCCCGACACGAAGGCGATGGGCACGAACACGGCGCACAGCACCAGCGCGATGGCGATGATGGGGCCGGACACTTCTTTCATCGCCTGCAGCGTGGCGGCCCGCGGGCTCAGGCCCGCTGCGATGTTGCGCTCCACGTTCTCGACCACCACGATGGCGTCGTCGACCACGATGCCGATGGCCAGCACCAGCCCGAACAGCGACAGCGTGTTGATCGAGAAGCCGAAGGCCAGCATCAGCCCGAAGGTGCCCACGACAGACACCGGCACCGCCAGCAGCGGAATGATGGACGCACGCCAGGTCTGCAGGAACACGATGACCACGAGCACCACGAGGGCCACGGCCTCGAACAGCGTCTTCACCACGGCCTTGATCGAATCGCGCACGAACTGCGTGGGGTCGTAGACGATGGCGTAGTCCACGTCCTGCGGGAAGTCCTTCTTGAGTTCTTCCATCAGCG
>JBEGTX010000072.1:0-3464 GCA_041179165.1 Pseudomonadota bacterium
CAGCTCGTGCCCGCGACCTCGTACAGCGCCACCGTGTTGTTGCTGAGCGGCATCACGCCCAACAGGTAGCCCGCGCTGCCGGTGTTCTGGCACCAGCCGCGCCCGACCAGGTTGGTCGTGCCCGCCACGAAGTTGCCCGTGTTCACCACAATCAGTTCTTCACGTGCGATGAAATTGGCGACGTAGGCGACCGAGCCCGCTGCAAACACGGTGCTGGCATTGACGTTCGAGCCGCCCGCCACGGCCCCCGCCGAGTTGCGCACATGAGTTGCCACGAGCGTGCCCGACACATCTTCGCTCACCAGACTAACCGTCCACAGCGGGATCGATGGGGCTGCAGTACACGCCAAGGTGGCGGAGGTCGTGCTTCCCGCGAACGAAAGAACTGGCCCGCAAGACGCCAGGGTTCCAGAACGCAGGTACTTCAGTTGGCTGCTCGTGACGGCGTCCAGCAGCGTGGGAGGCGTCTCGGGTGATGCGATGGTCCCGGCGATCTTGACGCTCTGCGTCGCGCCGCCCACCAGCGTCTGGCGGCTGATGAAGGTTTGCGTCACGTTGTTGATCGTGACACCGAAACCCCACAGCACATGCACGCCCTCGACGAGCACACGTTCGACGGCATTGCCTGAGGGCTGCGGAGCCGGAGCCGTTGGCTGGGACGCGCCGGGCGCGGGTGCGGGTGCGGCGACTTGATCACCGCCTCCACCGCCTCCGCAGGCCGCCAAAGCGAACAAGGCGGTCAATGAGGCGAGCTTGAGTTGACGAGACATGGAAGGTCCTGCTGATTGCAAAATGAAAAGGAAAAAGGAATTGTTCCCCGCGCCGACGCAGCGGCACGGGCCAAAAATGGGTCTGAAAGTGGCAGAGCGCGAGGGCTCTGACGAAGACGTGCCGGCTTAGCGCAATCGGCGCATGGCTTCAGACCGAGAGCGCCTTGCCCTGCGGGCGTGCGCCTCAGCGCATGGCCCGCGCTTCGCGCAGGCACGTTGCCGGCCGACGCATGCGCGGCCGTGGACAACATCGAACATCGAAACCTCTCCCTGAGGAACTTGGCACACGGGCCCGTCCCCTTTGTTGTGAACACGCAGAGCTTGAGATGGCAGCACGAGCAGCGGCTTGCTTTCAAAGCACGGCACCGCTGATGACAGCAGCGACGCCAGCCGATCCATGCACGGCAACCCAATCAAGGACCAGAATTGTCCCGTGTCGAAGGGAGTGGACCGTTGGCCGGATGTATCGCTTTGTGTCCTAGGGGGGCTTGATCGAGCGGCTCATCGAGTGATGCACCGGCCCCTGAGAGCTCTCACGATCCCGTCCGCAGAAACATCTCGAGAAACGGCATCACCCGGTCTGCGTAGGCCTGAGGCCGATGGTTGTGCAGGTCGATGTGGGCGGCCCCCTCCACAGCCCAGAAGAACTTGGGCTCGCGGGCGGCTTCGAAGATGCGCTGGCTTTCGGCGATCGTGGTGTGGTCGTCATTGGCACCCGACATGACGAAAACCGGCGCGTTCAACGAGGCCATGTGCCTGATCGGCCGGAGATCGTCAGACGAGACATCCGCGCGAAGCGGCAACTGCCAGAGCAGCAGAGGCGCGAGCAGACCGCCTGCCGAACTGAGGCGGCGTGTCAAGCGGTTGGCGACGGCTTCGTCGATCGTCGGGTACATGGATTCGAGCACCACGGCATCGGGCGGAGGCGAGGTATGGGCCAATACCACCGAGGCAGCGCCCAATGATTTGCCGATGACACCCACACGCTCGCCAGGAACGTGCTGCCGCAGGTAGGCCATGGCAACACGAACACCCTCGGCTTCGCGAGCCCCGAAGGTGATCCGCTCGCCGGTGCTTTCGCCATGAGCGGGCAAGTCGATCAGCAGCACGGCATATCCCGCGGCCTGCAACATCCTGGCGCGCTCGACCATGTCCATGCGATGACCGCGCACACCGTGAAGCAGCAGCACGGCACCGTGTCCTGGCTTTCCTTGGCCCATCCAGCCAGACACCATGCCGCCGGGGGAGACCATGCGCACAGGGGACACCTGCAGCGAAGACGGTGGCGCACCCATCGCCTGGACGGCCGGGCGGCTCAGCGCTTCGCCGGCTCCCCATACAGCGGCGAGCAGAAGCCCCGTGCAAAGCAACGCGCTCCAGGCAATGCGCTTAGCGTTCATCATGGTTCCATGCGCAAAAAACGCAATTCTCCCTTCAGATGCCTGCACCGGCAATACGCAAACATGGGGCCGGCCCGCGCCTCAAGAGCCTGGCCCCCGCCGTCACAGCCGCGTCATTGCAGATAGGGCCGCAACACGCTCATCTGCGGCTTGTCCTGCGTACCCGATGGTTCGATCGAGTACATGTAGGAACCCCACCATGGTCCGGCAGCCCACCAGCTCCAGCCGGCCCACACGTCGGTATTCGACTGCAGATAGGTGAGCGTGTTGGCGACCGCCTGGTTGCAGGTGTCGTTCGACGCTGCGCCGAATTCACCCAGGAACGCGCGATAGCCCTTGCTTCGCGCCCAGGCAGTGAATTCAGCCAGACGCTGAGGCCCGATCTGTGCGCTCACACAGTTGGGGCTGGTGCCGGATGAATCGGCATCGAGGTACTGGTGCACTTCGATCACCAGGTTCTTGGCCGGGTCGACGATGCCCTGCATCACCGACGCGTTGGATTGGCCGTACCAGCTCTGGTTCCAGCTGTGGGCGCCCGTCCAGGCGTTGCCCGGCACGGTCAGCACGTTGGTGGCGCCGGCATTGCGAATGGCCGCGATGGCGGCATTGGCGCCGAGCAGCCACTGCTCGGTCGGCATGTCATGCGGCTCGTTCATCAGCCCGAACACCACCTTGCTGTCGGACTTGAACTCCAGCGCCAGACGGCGCCAGAAGTCCGCGAAGGCCGACACGGGCACCGCACCGGACCCCACCAGGTTGCCGCGGTAGCGGGCGTAGTTGTGCGGGTCGAGCACCACCGTCACGCCCGTGGCCGTGACCTGCCGCACGAAACCGCTCAGACGCGACAGTTCAGCGGCATCGAAGGGCTGGTTCAGCGAAGGCTGCAGGCGCTCCCACAGGAACGGCAGCCGCACCGTGTTCATGCCCTTGGCCTTGAAGTAGCTCACGCTCGCGACCGAGGGGTAGATGTAGTCGGTGCCGTGCGTGCCCGGCAACTGCTGCGGCCCGAACTCGGCACCGGCCAGACTCACGCCGCGCCAGCGAATGCCCGTCACCGGCGGATTCACGACCGGCTGCAGCACCTGGCAAACGTTCGACACTGTGGGCGCTGGGTCAGAGCCAAAAAAGGCGACCGTGCAAGCGCCGGTCGTGGTGACCGAGCGCTGCACCCAGCTCGAGCCGGCGCCGAATCGCACGGTCTGCGTGCCGGTGACGGCAAAAGACTGGCCCTCGGTGGCGATCTGCGTCCACGTACCGGCGGGCGGAGGTGGAGGTGGAGGTGGAGGTGGAGGTG